>CALAUG010000048.1 GCA_937892155.1 uncultured Bacteroidales bacterium
TGAGCAATATTGGTAATTCGGGAGAAATCACGGGTTACACCACCTCAATTGGTGCGGAATTGCCGTCAAGGGCAAGGCGACTTGTGCATACAAATGATGTTATTGTTTCATCTATTGAAGGCTCATTGCAAAGTGTGGCATTGGTAACAACCGAATACGATAAAGCCATTTGTTCAACGGGCTTTTATGTTGTCAAATCCGAGACAATGAACCCTGAAACCTTGTTGGTGTTGTTCAAATCGGAGCCAATGCAAAATTTATTGAAACAAGGTTGTTCGGGAACAATCCTAACCGCCATAGGTCGCAATGAACTGCAAAATGTTGTAATGCCCAAAATCAAAAACGAGGTTCAGAAAGAGATTGCGGAATATGTTCAAAAGAGCATTGCTCTACGCAATGAGGCAAAGCAACTGCTTGAAAATGCAAAAATGATGGTGGAAAAGGAAGTTGAGAAAGGAGGTGAATAATGATTTGTATATTTTGTCACAAAGATTCATCTTCCTCAAAAAGTGTTGAACATATTATTCCCGAGTCGTTAGGGAACACACATCATTATTTGCCCAAAGGATATGTGTGTGACGAGTGTAACCATTATTTTGCGATAAAAATTGAAAATAGTTTGTTGTCTCAACCATATTTTGTTTCATTAAGACATAGAAATGAAATTTTGACGAAGAAAGGAAAGCTTGTTAAGCAACAGATGATTTTCCCTGGGGCTTTGAAAAATGCTGAGGTTACGATGCAAACAACAGACAAAGGAATTATATGTTCGTTTGATGACGAGGAACTCTATGAGACCATAAAAGAGAATGATATTCATACGATGATTGGGCCATATATTCCAGAACCCGAATATCCAAATAATATAGTATCTCGTTTTTTAGCAAAATGTGCATACGAGTTTTTTTTATACAACATGGGTGAACAAAATTATGATTTGTGTGTCCAAGAATTGTTGGGGAAAGAAACAGATATTTTAAAGAATTTACGAGAATACGCCCGATATGGGAAAGGCAATTTTTGGCAATATAATCAACGTAGGATTTGCTCAGAAGGTTGTTGTGTGTATGACGGAAAGGATGAAAAATATTATGAGATTCTTCATGAAATGATGTTGTTTCCAAAAGAATACACAAAACATCCAAACGGAAATGTTGAAGCTGAGATTTATTTTATAGTTGCAATTTCTGGAATTGAATATGCGATATGTATTTCAGATCCAGATATTTCTGCATACAAGAATTTGGTGGAGTTGAATGGAGGACAGTCACCTCTGGAAGATAAAAATGAGAAAAGACTGCCAATTGGATTATCAGATGTTAATCCTTTTTTAATAAAGCACACAAACAAATATAATTTGTGAACATTCTTTTAGATACCAATATTATCATTCCATTGGAGGACACTGGTAGAATACTGGATGCATCCTTTGCTGAGTTGCGGAAATTGGCCGCAGAACAGCAACATTGTCTATATGTTCATCCTTTGCAAGTTAATGACATAAATCGGGACAAAAATAAGGAAAGAAAGGATATTGTGTTGTCTCGGCTCAATCAGTATTCAAAGATTGACAATCCGCCTGTCCTATCCAAAGAAGAACGGGAAGAATTGGGGTTAAAGGAATCCAACGATAATGATAAGGTTGACAACAACATCCTGTTTGCATTGTATCGAGGAGCCGTCAATGTCCTTGTCACAAATGATGAAGGCATTCATAAGAAAGCATCGCATATCGGTATTCAAGATAAAGTGTATCGGCTGGAGCAAATGTTGCTTTTCTTAAAGCGTTTTTCCAACAAACCGATAGTACATACTTACACTGGTGTTCAGGAACGTTATCTGTACGAAATAGATAAAAGCCAAAGTTTTTTTGATTCATTACGTCAATCATACGATGGTTTTGATAATTGGTATCAGCAAAAGGCTGAGGAACAACGCAAATGCTGGTGTATCGAAGACGACAATAAAAAAGTTGTAGCCATTAGTATTTACAAACTTGAACAAGATGCACAACTTACAGATAATGGAGAAACTGTTGGAGGAAAAATACTGAAATTATGCACTTTCAAAGTGGATGCGGCTGCTCGTGGCAAGAAACTCGGAGAACGTCTTTTGTTCATTGCATTTGATTATTGTGTCAAAAATGACATTGATTGGGTGTATCTTCATACCTACGGAGAAGAACAAAAAACACTAGTGGGTTTGTGCGAAGAATATGGTTTTTATTTTCTTGGAAAATACAAGAAAGACGATGTGTATATAAAACCGATGAAGTTTAAACAAACCAACCTTGGAAGTTTGGAGTCTTTGATAAGGTACTATCCTTTCTTTCAAGATAATGATACAGTTCAGAAATTCATCATTCCTATTCAACCCAAATATCACGAAGATTTGTTCCCTGATTTCAGCAGCATGAAAGGTTCCTTGTTTGAAAGCGACCAAAGCCTTTATTCGAGTCAAGGGAATACTATTAAAAAAGCATATTTGTGCCATTCCAACGCCAAATCACTAAAAAAAGGAGATATCGTACTATTTTACAGAAGCACAGATAGAAAATCCATTCAGTGTATGGGTATTGTGGAAGATGCTTTTATATCCGACAAAGTTGAAGAAGTATTTCCGAAGATAGCCAAGAGAACGGTTTACACCTATTCAGATGTTGAAAAAATCCTCAGCAAAAAAACTCTAATAATTTTGTTCAGATTCATACCGCTTGACCACGAAATCTCAAAAAAGAAAATTCAGTTTGCTGGAATTAAAGGCAACATACAAAGTATCAGAAAAATAAGCAACGAACAATATATTGCGCTCAATGAAAAGTAAAACCATCATACTATCCATTCATCCTTGCCACATTGAAAAAATATTCTCAGGTGAAAAATTATACGAGTATCGGAAAATTATCCCATCTGATATTCAAAACATTGTGGTATATGCAACTACTCCAATAAAAAAAATTGTTGCTATCATAGAAGTGGACAAAGTGCTTACTGACACTCCTAAATCTATTTGGATGCAAACCCAAAAGCATTCAGGTATCACAAAAGAGTTTTTCATGTTCTATTTTAATGGAAAAGAAAAAGCAAATGCAATTAAAATCAAAGCTGTTCATAAATTGGATGTGCCTAAATCGCTATCGTGTATGGGAATACAACACGCACCTCAATCATTTATCTATGTTGATGATGCCTTTGCAAATCTTGAGTGATGTCTTGAAAATTAATCCAACCCTTCATTGTCGCTTTTTTCATAGGCCTGTATTATAACCAAAAACGTCCACTCATTGAAGACACACAAAAACGCAAGACTTTTGGTCAACCTATTCAATATTGGGGCAATTTGGATTCCGTAAAAGGCAGAAAAGCATACCCGAAACTTCGTGATTTCATTTTCACCGCTTTAGTTGCAAGAACAGATATTGATTTCATTGCTTTGGAGAAAGGCGAAATGACATCCCGTAAAGCCGTTGACATGCTTATCCAAACTATGGAAGAATACGCCAACTGGGGTTTCCATTTCATGGAAGACAAACTTATTGACGACCCAAATTATTTCTTCCGCGAGACTGCATTTTTGGAAGTGTTCCTGGCTTTTGATACCTCTACTCCCGAAAATATAGACGATGAAGAACCCGAAGCATTGGATTAAACACCACATAGTGTAAACTTCCACAAAAAAGAAAGTTACAGATTTAATAGTTAATCCATAAATTTTGTGTAGTTTTACGTTCAAAAGGTGGTATGCTTACCACCTTTTAGATATAAATTAATAAGAAACGTAAAATGTTTTAACATTTATGGCTACTTTGAAAAAAGCTTTGGAAGCATGGCATAGCATTCAGCCATTATCTTCGCGTGATAGCGACAGGCTTAGCCGCCGCTTTACTATTGATTATAATTACAATAGCAATCATATTGAGGGAAACACTCTTACTTATGGGCAAACAGAGATACTCTTACTGTTTGGTAAAATCATTGGTGAGGCATACGTACGCGATGTTCAGGAAATGTCAGCAAGCAATGTGGGGCTTAAAATGATGTCTGAGGAAGCCGCTGTAAAGGATATGCCTTTAACGCAAAGTTTCATACGTACATTACATAAAATTTTACTTCGAGAGGACTATATTGTCTATCGTGATTTGCCGGGTGGAGTTCAAACAAGCTACGTTATTCATGCAGGACAATATAAGACTCGTCCGAATTCCGTCATTACACGTTATGGAGACCGTTTTGAGTATGCTTCGCCAGAAGAAACTCCAGCACTGATGACAGACCTTGTGAATTGGTATAATGAGGAAGAAAAACGAGGTACGCTTTCGCCTGTGGAGTTGGCTGCTTTGTTCCACTATCGTTACATTAGGATACATCCGTTTGAAGATGGCAACGGGCGAATAGCAAGATTGATGGTGAACTTTATTTTGTCACGTCATGGATACCCAATGATTGTGGTTCGTAGCCGAAAAAAAACAGAATATCTTGAAGCACTACATGCAACTGATCAGAATGTAGGATTTGCACCCTGTGATGGGGCACATGCCAGTATCACTGAAATTGGACCTTTTCTTACATACTTTAATAGATTGGTCGCAACGGAAGTGTATAATGACTATCTTTTTGTGACGGAACGAAATGAGGATTTATGGTGGTATGATGGTGAGTTGATAAAATTTCGAACGCCTAACTATGCGAAGATACTGCGAATGATGCAGACAATGCCAGCTGTTACGTTGAGTGATATACAAGAAAAAACAGGTATCAATGCTTCTGCTGCTCAGAAACTTTTGAACCAACTCATTGAAAAGAATTACGTAGAAAGAAATCTAAAGGATGGTGGTTGGCGTGTATTCATCACCCCTTCAATATAAGTAAACTCTATTCTTTGTTCTTTGTATCAATTACGATGGTGACTGGACCGTCGTTAAGGAGGTCTATCTTCATATCGGCACCGAATTCGCCGGTGACAACTTTCCCCTGAATTTCGGATTGCAGCTGTTTAATGAAAGATTCGTACATTGGAATAGCTTTGTCGGGACGGGCAGCACGGATAAACGAAGGACGGTTGCCTTTCTTGGTGCTTGCAAACAGCGTGAACTGGCTTGCCAGAAGTATGTCGCCCTGCACATCGTCGAGCGAAAGGTTCATCATCTCGTTCTCGTCTTCGAAAACGCGCATACGGGCAATTTTACCCGAAAGCCAGACAATATCTTCGTCGGTGTCGGCATCTTCAATGCCAAGAAGCACTAAAAAACCTTTCTGTATCTCCGATTTGAGTTTCCCGTCGATGGTACACGAAGCGTGTGAAACTCGTTGAACAACAGCTCTCATTATAGTGTGGCGCTTACAGCTTCAACATCGGCAACGGTTTTTTTAATCAAACCTTGCAATACCGTCCCTGGACCAACTTCAACAAATTGGTTGAAACCATCGGCAACCATATTCTTCACAATCTGCGACCAGCGAACAGGCGAAGTCAACTGCGAAATAAGATTAGCCTTTATTTGTTCTGGGTTTGTATATGGTTTTGCGTCAACATCTTGGTAGATTGGACATTGAGGAACATTGAACGAAGTAGCCGCAATGGCAGCTTCCAATTCCTTGCGTGCAGGTTCCATAAGTGGCGAGTGGAACGCACCGCCAACCTGCAGTTTCAACGCACGTTTTGCTCCTTTTTCAAGAAGAATTGCACACGCTTCGTCAATTGCCTCGTTTGTGCCCGAAATTACTAACTGACCGGTGCAGTTGTAGTTTGCAGGAACAACTATTCCTTTTATTGAAGCACACACTTCCTCGATTACTGCATCGTCGAGTTTAAGGATTGCAGCCATAGTCGAAGGATTTTGCTCGCAGGCTTTCTGCATAGCCATGGCACGTTTGGAAACCAACACAAGTCCGTCTTCGAACGACAACGCACCCGAAGCAACCAATGCAGAGAATTCGCCAAGCGAATGACCGGCAACACCTTCAGGTTGGAATGAGTCGCCAAGTGCCTTTGCCAATATCACGGAGTGAAGAAATACCGCAGGTTGAGTGACTTTCGTCTGCTTTAAATCGTCGGCAGTTCCTTCGAACATAATGTCGGTTATACGGAACCCTAAAATGTCGTTTGCTTGTTCAAACAATTGTTTTGCAACAGGAACTGTTTCGTACAAATCCTTTCCCATTCCTGTAAATTGTGCTCCCTGACCTGGAAAAACGTATGCTTTCATATCTATTTATTATTGTTACGCAAAAATAACGAAATTACGCATTGTGCATTAATTCTTGAATAAAATCCTCGTAACTGACGATTTTTGTGCCGTTTTTGATTGCTTTCTGCAATTTTGAGCTTCCCGAATTCGGGTCTGCACAAGCCAGCACGTTGGTATCTTTCGACACTGCACTTTGCACTTCCCATCCCGCTGCTTCTGCCATTGCGGTCAACTCGCCCCGTGACATAGGAGCAGCACCGGTAAAACAAACTTTTCCCTTGCGGTTTGACGTATCGGGAATAATTTTAGTGGTAACGTCTTCAAACACGAAATAGCGACGGAGTTCTTCAATCTCGTCACGGCAATTTTTCATAAACGACACGAATGCGTTGGCTGTTGTGTCAGCAAAGCCATCTATTGCGAGCAAATCTTCCACAGTAAGTGCCACCAGCTCGTCAAGCGACTTGTTGCCAATCTGATTTATTTTTTTCTCATCGAACTGTTTCAAATCAAATGTGGCAAGGAACTGCGATGCAGAAATTGGACGCGCCATAACATCCTTCATCTGTGTATGAATCTTTTCGCCATTGATTCCACCAGCGAACTCATTCAGTTTTTCTATCTGATTGTCGGCACACATCGCAAGGAAATCGGCAATAGAAACTGCATCATCCTCGAGATTCTGCACAAAAGAATCGCCTGCGCCCTTAATACCAAACACTTTAAACATTCTCTTGAAACGGTGTCCGACCTTACGTGGACAATCCTCGTTTAGGCACACCGGCATACCCGACGAATTAACCTCAACCCGTCCGCCACAAACTGGACAAACATCAGGAATAGAAAATGCAAACATTTTCGGGCTGACAACATCGACAATCTGCGGAATAATCATTCCTGCCTTGGTAATATGGACATCGGCACCTTCGTAGATTCCCAACTCATTCATCACGTTGACGTTCGCCAAAGTTGCGTGTTCAACTGTTGTACCATACAATTCAACGGGTTCAACATCGACGACAGGACTAAAAATAGAACCAGCCAACTGCCAACGGATTTTCACAACCTTAGTCAACGCCACTTCGTGTTCCGGTTTTACCGCCACGTTGTTCAACGGCGTATGTCGCGCCAAATCGGATTTACTGACGATATTCTGTTTCAACACAATACCATCGCGTGGATATTCATTGTCCTCCGTTATTTTATTTCGCCACTCCAAAACAGTGTCGTAATCGGGATTTGGTAAATACTTCGGAACCGTAAAGCCCTGACTTTTCAAAAAATCCAATTTGTATATTTCCTGTGCATCCAATTTGTTTTCATTGTCGAACAAATCGTACGCAATGAAATTCAACTTGTCGCATCCCTTCCCATCAAGACGTTTTACGATGCCGGCGCAAGCGTTTCGCGGATTTTTCATATCGGAAAAATACTTCTCGAACGAAGATTTAAACATCACCATTTCGCCACGTACGTAACCAGAAAATGTTCCAACTGAATGAACGACATCAGGTATTTTGGAGACATTTGCCGTTATGTCGTCACCATATTCGGAATCACCACGCGAAAGAGCGCGTATTAATTGTCCGTTGCGATATTCTAGGCAGGCACCTGCTCCATCTATTTTTTCCTCAAGCACCAGATTTGTATGCTCGTGACTACCCCACCATTTATCGAAATCGGCAACAGTCATACACTTTGTAAGCGTACCCATTGTGATTGGAAGTTTGTATTTTTTTGTCACTCCTTTCAAATCACTTCCAATCACTCCGTTTTTCAGCAAAATTGAATCAGGCTGCGTTGCCTTCAATTGCTCTATTAACGAATCATATTCATAATCAGAAACCAATTCCTGACCATTGTAATATGCGTCGGCCAATTTCTGAATTTTTAGTTCTAAATCTGTCATATCGTTTGTCAGTTATCAAGCGTCAGTCATCAGATGTCAGGTGGTTCCCGACTCTTGACTTCCGACTCACTCTTTGTTGTCATAAAAATACGAAAAAGAACAACATTCGGGGAAAGTTTGAGGAGTCAACTTTTATTCATTTTTTCAACTATCAAATCTATATTTTCCATTAACAACATTTCTAAAAAATGCGTTTCTTTGCGTAACAAATATTATTTGTATGAAATCGAAGTTGGATTACATTTGGCTTGATGGCAGTAAGCCTACACAGGTATTACGTAGCAAAGTCCGCATTGCAGAAAATTTTAGTGGTAAACTTGAAGACTGTCCTTTTTGGTCGTTTGATGGTTCATCATGCCAGCAGGCAGAAGGCGACACCACGGAGTGCATTTTAAAGCCTGTGTTTATCTGCAAAAATCCACTTCAAATCAACGGCTACATTGTAATGAATGAGGTTCTTCGTTCCGACGGCACGCCACATTCAACAAACGCACGTGCGACAATCGACGACGATGACAACGATTTTTGGTTTGGATATGAGCAGGAATATTTTCTTATAAACTGCGACACAAATCTTCCTCTCGGGTTCCCTGCCGACGGCACTCAACCTCGTCCACAAGGTCCATACTACTGTGGCGTTGGCGCACGTACCGCATACGGCCGCGAGATTGTTGAAGAGCATCTTGATGCTTGTTTGGAAGCAGGTCTAAATATTGAAGGTACGAATGCCGAAGTTGCCTGTGGGCAATGGGAATATCAGATTTTCGCCAAAGGAGCGAAACAAGCTGCCGACGAAATCTGGGTTGCACGATATATTATGGACCTGATTTGTGAGAAATACAACGTCTTTGTTGAACTTCACCCGAAGCCACTTGGCAAAGATGCAGATTGGAACGGTTCGGGAATGCACGCCAATTTCTCTAACAGCGTTATGAGAACCTGTGGCGACAAAAAAGTTTTCGATGAAATTTGTGCAGAATTCGGCAAACACGTAAAAGAACACATGGACGTATATGGTGCATACAATGACCTACGTCTTACTGGGAAACACGAAACAGCATCCATACACGATTTTACGTGGGGAGTCGGTACACGCGGCACATCACTCCGTATTCCAGTAAACACAGTTTCTGCTGGTTGGAAAGGACGTATAGAAGACCGTCGTCCTGCTTCGAACGGAGATCCATATAAAATTGGAGCGCGCATTGTAAAAACCGTCAAAGCTTCAGGACATTATTGATTGGAACGATTATGAGACGTCGCTCTGCCTTACTACTCATTTTTCTGAGCTTATGCTCTATCAGTTTCGGACAATATTTTTCGTGGGGAACAGAGCAAACACGTATTCAATGGCGGCAAATACAGACAAAAAACTTTCAGGTTATTTATCCCAAAGATTTTGACTCAGTAGCACAAGAGTTCACAAAAAAACTGGAATATGTCTATGCGTACTGCAGTAAGAGTTTGAGCCACGAGCCGAAGAAAATTTCCGTCATACTACACAACCATACCAACATAGACAATGCCTCGGTAGCTTGGTGTCCAAGCCAAATGGACGTATACACCATTCCTGGACAACGCCAGCACGCACAAGATTTCTACGAAAATCTTGCCCTCCATGAATTCCGTCACGTGGTGCAAACCGACAAACTCAGCCAAGGACTGACGAAGATTTTATACTTTTTATTGGGTGAACAGGCAGTCGGTGCTGTTTCAGGAGCGTACGTTCCGCAATGGTTATTTGAAGGCGATGCAGTCTGCACAGAAACTGCCTTCAGCAATAGCGGACGTGGACGACAGGCTCTCTTTTCCATGGATTTGCGGGCACAAACCTACGAGCAAGGCGTGTTTTCGTACAGCAAAGCATATTTTGGTTCGTATCGGGATTACGTTCCAAACAACTACACTATGGGCTATTTTCTATTGGCAAACGCCCGGAAACAATATGGGCAAGGGCTTGAAGCGGCAATGCTTGACCGCGCTGGTTCGCATCCACTCAGCATAAGACCAATTAATTATGCTTCGAAGAAAAAAACAGGACTTTCGCGCCGCGATTTATACGCATCAATTTTTGAGCAACAGGCTGCCGAATGGAAACTGAAACACGACAGAGAACTGCAGACACAATACGACACCATTTGCTTCAGCGATAAGGTGTACACAAATTACATAAATGGTTACCAACTCAACGATTCTGTCTATTTTGCAGAACGATACGGTCTTGACAAAACCTCGCAATTGATACGCATTGAAAATGGGAAAGAAAAAGTTGTTGCCAATACCTATTTCAAGCCAACGACAGAACGAATCCAATCAAATGGGAAAACGATTGTATGGGAAGAAACTCACCAGAATATCCGCTGGGAAATGAAACAAAATTCCTACATCTACATATATGACATAGAAAAGAATAAGACACATTCCATACACACGAAGAGACACATTTTTTCGCCTGCAATTTCGCCATCAAACGAACGTATTGCCGTTTCGGAAATTGACGAGCACGGGAAAAATTATCTAACCATATACGATTATCCAGGCAAACACATCATCAAGCGGATACAGACACCAGAAAACGAGCACATCGTCACACCGTCATGGAACAAGTATGGTTCAAAAATACTCTACGTCGCATTAGGACAACAAGGTAAACGAATTATGGAATATGATGTTCTCACAAATTCGTTTTCAGAACTGCTCCCCTATACGTACGAAGACATCACCGCAGCACAATATTGGAATGAATATATTTTATATACTTCTTCGTATTCAGGCGTAGATAATATCTATGCACTCAACACAATGACGCAAGAGAAAAAACGTGTTACCGTTGCCGATTTTGGCAGCAGATTCCCATCGACGACCGACAGCACACTCACCTATTCAAACTACACGTCGAAAGGATACCAATTAGCAAAAATCCACTTAAATCCAGCAGCATGGCATTCTATTTCCGTAGTAAGGAAAGACACATATCCATTGGCGCAAATGTTGACGAATATGGAAGGTGGTCCTGTTGATTTCACTGCAATGCCCGACACGACATATTCGTCAAAGTATTATTCAAAAATACTCCACGCGATAAACATACATAGTTGGATGCCGTTCTGCCTCAGCTATAATGGCAGCGGTGTAGAAGATTCCGGACTCGGTGCGCAGATTGTTTCACAAAACAAACTCGGTACAACATTTACCAACCTTGGCTACCGATACGACAGGAGGAACAGAAATCAATATTTTTTTGCAAAAGTAACCTACAAAGGACTTTTCCCAGTATTTGAAACGGAATACCAATACGGCACAAGAACTTATTACAACAAGGCGAAAACGTACACTAATGCCGATACAACGATACGAACGACCTACTCGACGCAAAATATTTTCGGTCGAGTCTATTTTCCTTTAAATTTTTCTTCAAAATCGCACATCAGACAAATCACTTTCGGCACACAGGTTGAAGGCATATTCCAACGACTTGCATCTGCGCCAGAGATGTACAAAAACAATATCTACAAAAGAATACAAACTGCAGTTCTTTTCCACACATTTTCATTGGCGAACTGCAGAGCTACAGCAACACGGGAAATAAATCCACGATTTGGGCAGATTGTATCGTTTGGCTACGAACATTCTCTTGAATCGTCGGTAGAGACCGACACCAAGCGAAACATATACTCTCCATATTTCTTTGCAAAAGCAGATATATTTTTCCCAGGAATAATGCGTAGCCATAGCTTATACTTTAAGCTCGGATATGAATGGAATAAACATGTGTCAGACGACTACTATAACGTAAACCGGCAGATTGCCACTCCACGAGGTTTTCTCGACGAGAATGATATACCAACCGAAAAAGAATTGATTTCCTTACAGGCAAATTATTTCTTTCCTATATGCTATCCAGACTGGGAACTTGGCGACGTTTTATATGTAAAGCGAATCTCCTGCAACCTATTCGCCGACTATGCCATAGCACCACAAAGAGACAAGGATTACCTTTCGTATGGTGCCGAGTTTGAAATGAATTTTTACTTATTCAATATTAGAATTCCTTTTTCATACGGATTAAGAATTTCGTCCGTACCACAAAAAGATGCTTCGTTTGCAGAATTTACCTTCAATATTGGATTTGATCAAATATGACAGCTTACGCATTATTTAGAAGCCAAGCAGGGTTGTGAATTTTGTATTTCTTCTATTGATATGGAACTCCTAACGGAGTTTTCTAATTCCCCAATACACAAAAAACCTCCGACTATTACAGAACACGTCTACACTTATACCTCCTTTTTTGAAAATACTCATACATTTTCTTTTTATCAAAAAATTTATGCATGTTCCAAGATTGGAATAGAAAGCTGAACCTCTTCGGAAAGTTTACCTCGTTGTGAATTAACTGAAAGTTAAAGGTTTTAACGAATAGGTAAATATATTTTTTATTCCATCCAAAAGAACTCCAAAGTATCAAGAGCCTCAATTATTTTTTTCAAATATTCATCATCAACAAAAGGCCACGAGAATCCTAAACGATACAACACGTTGGCTGTGAATCGATTGTCGGTATCAACCACATGTAGGTCTGGACGGTCGTTAGTGAGCAATGCAGAAACATTTTTATTCTGTTTTTCATCGGCCATCATTTTGTAAAAGTCGGCATAATATTCCTCGTCTTGCACAGGTATTACAGATAGTCCACAACTATTCACTATATTGATAAGTTTCATTTCATCAAACGTCCAACGAGAATCAGCATTGAATGCCGTAAATTTATCATTCGTTCCAGCAAGCAAGACAACAGCCTTGGCCGTACAATCTATCGGTGAAAAATTCATCGGGTCGGTACTATGACTAATCGGACATTTTCCAATTGCAACAAAACCTCGCAATGAGTTCAAAAATGCATTTGTATGCATATTTGTCTGGAATTCTCCGTCGGAATAACGTCCCATCAAGTTTCCAACACGAATAATTTTCCCACGCATACCATTCATAATTGCCTCTATCATCAACAATTCCGCACGATATTTCGATTGCCCATACTGATTGTTCATATCATCAACGACAAACAATTTGTCCTCGCGCATCTTCAAATTGATTTTGTATGTTTCTTCCGTATGAACGCCTGGCACCGATGTCGTTGATATTTGAATCATCTTGGCTCCCTTTGTCTGACATAGTGAAATCAAATTTTCAACACCATGAACATTGACAAATTCTATGGAATTATCGTTTGCGTAATGTTTGACACACGCAGCACAATTTATCAACGTATCGAACTGGATATCTGCAAATAACGAGCGTAAATTACTATCAGTAATATCGCCCTCAATCAATGTAATTCGTGAACCAAACGCACTCGTAAACTCATCTTCAAAATAATAGACAAGCATTGCCTTGAGTCGAGTCAAAACATCATCGTATGATGATTTACGCAAAATACAATAAATATGTCCCGTTTCCGTATCCAGCAATTCCTTGAGAATATGAATGCCCAAGAACCCCGTCACACCTGTTAGAACAACATCGCCCAATGGCTTACGTTCTACTTCGGAAGCATATTCCATAGTATTGTATTTCAAAACTCCAGCAACAATCTCATCTTGTTGAATCATATCGGCATCGTCTTGTTCGCTCGACTTTGCATTTCCCATTTTTGAATCAACATATTCTGCCAATTCCTCTGCCGTCTGATTATCAAAAATATCTTGATATTCTACTGGAAAGCCAGCAGATTTCAACTGCATGACAGCATTTGATGCAGAAAGCGATGTGCCGCCAATTTCAAAGAAATTGTCGTCAACCGAACAATCTTCAGTTTTGAGAACTGAGCGGAAAACTTCCATTATTTTTTCTTCCGAAGACTTTTTCGGTGCCCGTTTTGATTTTACCTTTTTTACTGGATGTATTTCTGGCAAAGCCTTTTTATCAAGTTTACCATTCGGTGTCATTGGCATCTTTTCAAGCTGCATTATAGCAGTAGGAACCATATAATACGTCAATTTCTTTTTCAAGAAAGCAGTCAATTCTTCAAGAGAAATCTGCTTATTCGCAATGAAGAACCCTGCCAAGAAATCTTCGGTGCCGTTGTTGCGCACAATGACTTTTGCCTGCGTAACGCCCTCGAACTGCTGCATCACATTTTCTATTTCGTCCAATTCCACACGGAATCCACGAAGTTTCACTTGGTTATCGGCACGACCACCAAATTCCACTTCTCCATCACGGTTGATGCGCACCAAGTCACCGCTATGATATGCCTTAATTCCTTCAATTTCAACAAATGCAGCAGAAGTTTTTTCAGGCAATTTTACATATCCACGACCAACACAATCACCGCAAATCATCAATTCGCCTACTGCATAGCGAGGAAGCAGATTGCCGCAATCGTCCATTACATAGAATTTCGTGTTAGAACTAGGTCCACCAATGGTTATATTTTCTGCAGACGTTAAAGTCTTAAATGCACATGCAATTGTACATTCCGTCGGTCCGTAACCATTTTGTATAATAAGGTTTGGATTCAAAGTTTTGAGTTTTGTATAAAGTGCTGGCTGGAAGGCTTCAGCTCCTAATAAAAATCCCTTCATACTTGCGACCACTTTACCAAATTCTGGAACAGACAACAGACTCCAAGCAAACGATGGGGTCATCACAACCATGTCTATTTCATTCTTTGTAAACGCCGAGCATAATTTTCCAAAATCATGAATTTCCTCATCCGATGCAATATACGCCTTCTTCCCATGACACAAAGCAATGAAAGATTCACAAAGCGACATATCGAACGATATAGACGAAATACAAAATATATTATTTGCAGCATCCATAATTTGCTTGAACGGAGATGTTTGTACAAAATTCGTTAAACAATGATGCTCTATCATCACACCCTTAGGAGTACCCGTTGAACCCGAAGTATAAATACAATATGCCAACTGATTTAGGCTGATATCAACCCGAGGTCGTGCGGTTTTACCCGTAGCAATTAAATCCTCGAGAACTAACAATTTATATGGTTTGTCATCAGAAAATAGCTCCTTGCGTTTTTCTGCGATATCACGAGAGGTAATCACAAATTTACTGCCAGCATTACGCATACAGAAATCCAATCGGTCATCGGGATACGATGGAAGCATTGGAAGAAATGCACCTCCCGACTTCAATATTCCGACTTCCAACACAGGTACATTTACCGTGCGTTCTATAATCATTCCAACAATATCGTTGGCACGAACTCCCAACTGCACAAGTTCATTGGCAACGCAGTTAGCCTGTGCGTCAAGTTCAGCAAACGTGAGTGATGTTGTCAAGTCCTCTACAGCAACCTTATCTGGAGTTTTTGCGGCCCATCGTTCTATAAGATATTGTGATGGAATATTTTCAATCTGTGCATCTGTTGAATTCATTACATCAAAGTGCGTGTGTTCCTCAGCAGACAGCAATTGCGCCTTGTCAAGCGTTTCGCAATGCGTAAATGATTCTGAAACTTGAATGAACGCACCTGTGAAGGATTCTACAAATTCTTTGCAGAAATAGTCCATGCAATAGGTTACATCCATTTTATATATTCCATCTTTCAAAACTATTTCAAACGTCATTGGAGCCTTAACTGCATCGATTTCCAGCGGAATCATCTCGGCATATTCACCACCAATACTATCGAAATTAAAATTATCGCCTTGATACGTAAAGAAAATATCCGATTTGAGTCCAAATTTCTTACTGATTTCGGCAAATGAGTAAATATCATTCGCCATTGAATCCATAAGTTGATTCTGTAATTTTTCAACAAATGAAACGACAGATGACCTTTCAAGAATATCACACGATACGGGTATGGTTTTTACCAAAAAGGCAAAACTTTCAAATAATCGTGAATCATTACGTCCATTGTAAACAGTGCAATATGCAACACTCTCGTTGTGTATGAACTTGGAAAGTGTGAAACTGAACACTGCATTGAAAAATGCGTTTTGTGTGAAATTATGTTTTTGACAAAATTCCGTAATTGCGCTGGAACATTCACCCAAAGAACAAGTGTAACGACCTACCGCAGGTGTTGTTTGTTCTGGGCATTTCGCTGGTAAACTTTCTGTATTACAACCTGTTAGGAAAGATTCGTAATATTTTTCCGAAGCAACTAATTTATCAGATGCGCGCAATTCCATTTCCTCCAAAGCAGCATCAAAACCTGTGTAACTTTCAGCTTCGAGTTCTTCGCCTGCATACGCTCTATTGATGGAATCCAAAAGAATTGCCATTGACGTACCATCGGAAACTATATGATGAACATCCATAAATAGATAGTTCCCATTTTGTGTCTTGAATATCTTTATGCGATACAACGGAGAGCCTAACAGCGTGAATGGCTGTATCAAATCCTTGCTCGTTGGTAAATCATCAACTTCCAAACATTCAACTGTAACGATTGCATCATCGTTACGAATAGCGCAAATATTTCCGTCGACATCTGCTGCAAGTGTCAATTTAATGTATGGATGTGCAGCAACAGCCTTGACTATTGCACTTTGTAGTTTCTGAATATCAAGTTTTTCGGAAATCTTGAACAACGTAGGAATATTGTAATCCACCGAATCTTTATTCATCTGACATTCCACAAATACACCCATTTGGTTTTGCATAAGCGGATAACTATCTCGATTTTCGCGGACTACAGCATTTGAAGTGAACGTCTGAGCAACTGTTTGGACATTTGTACGTGATACACCCAAAAATTTCTCCAACAACCTAATGGTGTTGTTTTCCTTCACATCGGTTATTTTCATTGGTTTTCCGAACGCTTTCGACAGTGCCAAGTTGAATTTCAACGTACTGATTGAAGTTAGTCCTGCGTAGAACAAATTCGTATCCACGCCGAAATTATCGTGTCCAAGAATGCTAACGGCAATATTGAAAATCTTCTGTTGTGCTTCTGTTTCTGCCTTGGTGTTGTCTTGCAATCCACCACGTTTTGGTTCTGGAAGTGCACGTTTGTTCACTTTCTGATTTTGATTGTACGGAATGGCAGGTATCTGCATTGTTGCAGCTGGGACCATATAGGCAGGTTTTTCGCTGCAAATAAAATCATTCAGTTTCTGAACATCAACCGCATCGTCACTCACCACATAAGCAGCGAGGAATTTTCCTCCAGCAGGGTCATCAAACGCAGCAACTGTAGCGTCTTTAATGCCATCAAAACGACGGATAACTTCTTCCACTTCAGTAAGTTCAATACGGAAACCTCGAACCTTTACTTGTCCGTCGCGACGACCGATGAATTCAATTTCGCCTTGCGGCAAAAGCCTTACCACGTCGCCAGTCTTGTACATGCGGGCATATTTCGCACTTGCGTTAAAAGGGTTCTTCACAAAAACGCTTGCCGTTTTTTCGGGAAGTCCCAAATAACCGCGCCCCACTTGGGCACCCGCAATGCACAACTCGCCCACGGCACCTACAGGAAGCAGTCTGCCGAACGAATCGCACACATACAATTTTGTATCACCGCTTGGTACACCTATTGGCTGAATTGAACTATTGTCGCACACATCGTGATGACAAATGTAGGCCATTGTTTCGCATGGTCCATAACCATTTACGAAGCGGAAATTTTTCGGCGGATTGAAAGGCACCAGTTTTTCGCCACCGACAAGAAATGCCTTCAAAGTCTTGCACTTCGTCTCGGTTGCAAACATGCGTCCAAGTTGCGTTGTCATGAATCCATGCGTAATTTCGTTAGCACAGAAGAATTCATTTAATCTATCCAAATCCAGACGAATCTCGTCAGGAACGACGTACAACGTACCACCAGCCATAGGAATCGTCACCACGTCCATCACGCCGGCGTCAAAGCCGAAACTCGCATACGACGCAAAACGAGTGGTTTCGTCCATTTCCATAATTTTGGTGTGGTTTCTGAAAAATGCAACAAGGTTTCTATTTTCAAGTACACAACCTTTCGGTTTACCTGTCGTTCCCGAAGTGTAAATCATCG
Source organism: uncultured Bacteroidales bacterium (assembly GCA_937892155.1). Classification (GTDB taxonomy): domain Bacteria; phylum Bacteroidota; class Bacteroidia; order Bacteroidales; family UBA1715; genus UBA1715. The sequence goes on from CALAUG010000048.1 coordinate 18,088, forward strand.
TAATGGCATCTTCTGGATTTGGCATCACGCAAGAATCGGGAGCGTCGGTCAAGCCCGCGATTTCATCCACATAAAGCACGTCGCCCTTATATGCATCCACAAGCCCAATCAAGTTCCTATCGGCAATCAAGAGCCGTGCCTTGCTATCTTGCACCATATAATTCAAGCGCTCCGATGGATACGTTGGATCCAATGGTTGAAATGCAGCACCTGCTCGAATGGCACCCCATGCAGCAATAGCCATATTATCGCTACGTGGAACTAACACAGCCACAAAATCATCTTTGCCAATATTTTTATCGTGAATATATGCAGCCACATTTTTTGTCAATCTATCAAATTCCGCAAACGTGTATTGTTTTTCCTTGAATACAAGAGCTATTTTATTTGGATTTTTTTGCACCGCCTTCTCAAACACCTCATTCACAGTTTGGAAAGATGCTTTTGGCAAATCGGTGCTATTAAAGTTGTTTATTAAATGACGAGCATTTGCCGATACAGCATTGATTTCGTTCAAATGTTCGCAGAGAAGCATTTCCTTCGCAATAGTAAGAACTGTCTCGTTCAAACTTTCTACAAAATCCTTGCTATACATGGAATTTTTGTAATGAGTATGCATTTCGTAGCCACTTTCCGTCTTCAAAAGCATACAAATAAGATGAGCCTGACAATCATTCACTGGCAATTCTTCAGGCAAAATTGAGGCATCTCCCAATTTAATTTCCGATAGCAAATCCGACTGATAAACAAACGACACATCGAAACGCACGCCATAGTTTTCCACCAGTTCGCCAAACGAGATGCAATCGTGTTCCATTGTGTCGAACAATTTATCCTGAACTTCATTCAAGAAATCAGTCACTTTTTTATCGTTAGAGATATCAAAACGAAGAGGCAATGTTCTCACAAACATACCGATAGTATTCATAAGACCATCATCGTGACGACCATTATTAACCGTTATGAAATTGCTATTATTGGTTCCGCTGAACAAAGAAAGCGCATACGAAAACGACGACATAAAGAGTGTATTTTCCGTTACGCCATTTTTACGCACAAAGTGTTCCACCGCACTCATCGCCAAATCCGCATCGGCCTTGGTAACAACAATATCCGAAGATAATTCTGTAGCATTGTCAGCGACATCTGGCACCAACATTTCTTCCCATTCAAAACCATCAAACTGATTCTTGAAAAACTCTTGAGCTGCCTTGTAGGCTCTCGAAATTTTGAGTCCATATTCATTACGAGAAGCATCGAATTGCGTAAGTGTTTCCGCAATAGCGCAGCCCCCAGCATACACATCGGCAATTTGCGCCAATAGTACCTTCACGGACGAGCCGTCAAATACAATGTGATGAACGTCAATTAAAAACAAATTAACGTCACCAGCCTTGCAAATCTCAAAGCGATAAAGCGGACCATTCCCTAAATCGAATGGTTTTACGAAACAGTCTATCGCTTCTTCCTTATTGGCTGCGGTTGTATTTTGAATCACGCAATTAGGTTCGTGGAAGAACATAGCAGGTTCACCCATTTCATTGGAAACCGTCACGAACAAAGCTGGATGTTTAATCGCCACCGTCTTTATCGCAGTTTCAAGTTTTTCAATATCAACCGATGCTGGCAATTCCAATGCAAACGGGATATTATACATCGTCGAAAGTGGCTTCTCGATGCTCTCGAAATACACGCCCCGTTGCGATTCCGTCAAAGGCGTAATTTCAGGAATGTTTTTCCAGTAATCATCGACATTCTGCGCAACAGCTGACGCTGATTTTACAGCACGGGGTGCATCACTAATTCGTCTTGCGACCTCCGCAATTTTCGAAACATCCTTCGCCTGCAAAATATCCTTCGCTGAAACCGAGAACCCAGCACTCTTCAATGCATCCATCAACTTCAACACCTTGAGGGATTCACCACCAAGTGCAAAAAAGTCGTCATCGGCACCTACGCGACCGCAATTCAACACAGCAGAGATAGCCTCGCAAACAGCCTTTTCCGCATCATTTGCAGGTGAGCGATACTCCACCTTATAGTTTTCAACAGATGGTGGTTCAAGGGAAACCCTATCCAATTTTCCCGAAGCTGTCAATGGCAAAGCCTTCATCTTCACGAAAAAGCGTGGCACCATATATGGTGGCACCTTCTTCACTAGGTCCTTGCGAATTTGAACTTCGCTGATTTCTGTAGGTCCTGCCTTTTTTACAAAATACGCAACGATGTAGTTTTGTCCATCGTCATCGACAAAGGACTTCACCGCCACGTTTTCCACTCCATCTATTTCCTTGATGACGTTTTCCACCTCCAAGGTTTCCACACGCTGTCCGTTGATTTTAACCATCCAGTCTTTACGACAAACGTAAAAGTAATTACCGTTTTCATCGCGACGAACTACGTCCCCTGAATGGTACAAGATTCTTCCGTCCGGCATCTTCACGAACGTTCTAGCCGTTTTTTCCAGGTCCCCGAGATACGTTGACGCATAAGGTGTAATGACGCAAATTTCGCCTTCCGTCAGAGACTGGTCTATCTCACCATTTTCATTGGCAAGCACAAATTCACAGCCATTGATTGGATCTCCGATAGGTGAATTTTGATAGGGTTTGTCAACGTCAAAACAGGTTACCAGCCCTATTTCAGAGGCACCGTACATATTAAATATCTTATACTGCTTGGGACTAATATTGTTCAGCTGTTCGCCACCGCAAATAACTGATTTCAGATATGGCGAATCAATATGAACATTTCTCAAAAGTGTAGGCGTCAAAAATGCAGTGGTAATTTTATGGTCGTAGTAGTACTTCATCAATTTTTCACCGTTCTTAACAACATGAGTCGGAACAATATGGCAAATGAACCCACGAGTCAAACTCATATTGAAGAAAATGGCAAAGGCAACAAATGCAAAACTGGCGTTCAAGCCAATAACTTGCTTGACATCCATATCTGGATACAAAACACTGGCATAGTTAATTCGGTTCAAGCTGTTCCACGAATGCACGACACCCTTTGGTCTACCAGTAGAACCCGAAGTATAGACGATATATGCGCAACTGCCACCTGGGACATCCATGCCGTCCCAAGGTTCGTATTTATCCAAGTCCAACAAAAAATCATCCGTGATGATTAACGGAGATTTGCTGTTTTCTTTGATATAGTCGATTCTATCCTGCGGATACTCGATGGAAAGGGGAACACAGGCAAGCCCCGCCGACAATATTCCGAGATAGCAACCAACATATTCTACTTTCCTATCCAAAAGGATAAGGATAGGCGTACTTGGAGCGAAATTGTAGGTTTTCAGTTTCCCTGCAACTCGCATTCTAAAATTGTTCAATTCTTCGTATGTAGTTTCTCTACTAGCATTACAATCAACAACGGCAATCTCATTTGCATGTTCCCTTGCTATAGCGATAAAGCTTTCTATCAGTTTTTGCATAAAATCTTATTTTCAATAAAAAATTTTTCTTAGCCTATTCTATTATTCATACAATAAAGGACTATTTCAATAGAAAAAGGCCTTACAACAAAGATACTATAATTTTGTGGGAAACAATATACAAATTGGTAGCACAATCATTTGGAATTATATACCAATAGTCAGTTTTCACTTTGATTTCCACAATGTTTACAAGGTAAATTGAACGCCCCATTTTATCCATACAAAAACCCACAATACGAAGCGAATAAAACGTCCAAACAACATCCAAATCGCACATATTTTCCAATTAACTTTATAAAATCCTAATGCAATAGCAAACACATCACCGACAAATGGTAACCAAGTAACAAACGCGAGTAGGCTTCCCCATTTTTCAATTATTTTTTTCTGTTGTGTCAACTTTTCAGGACTGATTTTGAACCATTTTTCTATGCGTTCCATATTACCAAGCCAACCAAGAAAATACGATGTTAACCCACCTACCCAATTTCCTACTGTAGCGACTACTAAACATGTAATAGTATTCAAGCCTGCCACCAAACTACCTATCAAAAGCGCATCGGCACTAAATGGTACAACGGTTGAAGCTAAAAATGAGCCGACAAACAAGCCAAAATAACCTACATTTTGGAGCATATTCGTTTTATTTAGAAATATTTGATGGACAATGCACTACATCTACCACGTGACTGCCTGCACCAATAAGTTCTGGACGTTCGGATATACATTTCTGATATTCAATGAAACGAGAAAATGTTTCATCGCTCATGTGATTGATACGGGTACGCATGTAGTCTGCAGCTCCGTCTGGTGAAAATATTGTAACTCGTTCTAAACCAGCTTTCTCATTAAGTCGATTTATATCTTCTAAACGAACATAATCATACAATTCGCCTTCTTGCACTTGAACATGGTAATTTTTATCAACAACTCCTTGTGCCAATAACATTTCAATTCGTTCTTCGTCGAAACAGTAGGAGATAATGCTGTATTCGTTCATTAAGTAGGCAACAAAAATCAATCCGCCTGGTTTTGTTACGCGTTTAGCTTCTTTTAACGCCTTTACTTTTTCGTCATCACCGACAAGATGATAAAGTGGACCTAGTAATAACGTAATATCCGCGAAATCTGTCGGTATAGATGGCATATTTCTGGCATCGCCCTGAATTACATCGGCCGTGGGTTCACGTTTGAGAAACATTTCAATATTGCGGCGGACGAGTTCCACGGCTTTCACCCGATAACCCTCGGCCATCAGTGCCGAACAATACCGCCCAGTGCCAGTACCAACGTCGAGGATTGTCTGCCCCTGCTGCAAAAACCGATGCAGATGGTACATAGTGGTTTCGAACTCCACAATGCCATGCCGCCGGCACAAACGCAGGTCTTCGTTGTGCTTGTTGTAATGCTTTTCTATGTTTGTTAAGGCCATAATGATAGCATGAATAACTTTACATCAAAATACGAGAAATTACAATTTTAGGAAGATTGAACAACAGAAACAATTCTTTTAGAGTAAACTAAAAAGGACGGAATCTCTGCCGCCCTTTATTTCCTTTTATCCCCCCTAAGCCCCGTCATGTCGAACGGAGCGAAGCGGAGAGAGACATCTCTTTACCGTACAACAACCTTCACACTATTTCCATCTACTACCACAAAATACACACCCGATTTAAGGTTTGCATTGCGATTTACCGACAAATGACATACTTTTGTGCCATATAAAAACACACGAAAATGAAATATGCCGAATTTGAAGAATTGATTTCTTCCGACCGTATGCGAAAATATCTCGCCGCCTGTGAAAACATTTGCAAAGACTAATTCAAAATAGTATATTTGCAATGTTAATTCCTGATAGTCCCTGACCTCGTCAAACTATCAGGTGTTATTTTTTATAGCCCTGCCATTTGCCGCTATCTTGATTTGCACAAAGTGATTGAACAACAGAAATAGTTCTTTGTAGAGTGGAATAAAAAAGGCCACCTTGTGGCAGCCTTTCATTTACACTTTATTCTAATTTATTTTGCATCTTGTACAAGGCGAACGGAACATCCAACATAACAATGGGGACTAACTCCTCGAGCCTGTATATTTGCCGTTTTATTCTGACTGATGTCGAAGGTCATTGCGGCAGCAGATCTAGTATCTTCTGATGCGTGTAGCTTCCGTAAATCTGACAACCAATAATTCCCCTTATCCCCCACATCTGCACGCCATTCCAAACCAATGCGACGACCAGCACTTGGGAAAAAAACAGCACCGTTATTTTCCATTTTACTCCACTCGCTAACTGAATAACTGTTCATTGTTATATCAGCCCAATAACTAAACCCTGTCTTCAAATCAGCAGCCTCGTTAAAACTAAAAAAATTTAAACCATTTGGTAATGTCCAGTTGTCAGGTAATAATATAATCCCCTCTACTCCGTTAATATTTGCCATGCCACATTTACTTGGTGCGTTAGTTCTTGTAAAGAGAAGATACTCCAATTCTTCTTGTGAAAGCGTTCGCCATATTCCCGCCCTATTGCCTCCATTGGAGATGGCATTGTTCTGGCCCCAATCATACGGAGTACCAGAAATGGAAGAACAAACCTCATAAGTAACATAATCGAAAGATGATGTACTTGTCAAATACGGATAATATTTCTTGTATCCACTTGTCCCATAACCGAACAAATCTATCCAACCACTATAGGAACTTGAGATATTGGAATTTTCTTCACCAACCACATCGTATTGGTTTTCGGCAAAACGCCATATACCAGTGCTCGCTTGATATTGCAAATTACCTTGCGAGAAATACACTTTCTTTGTCTCGCTCACCGAAAAGCCGGCATATATTATACCGTTTGTTATCATACCATTCGTAGTAAATGTAATAGTTTCTCCGTAACTTATCCCCTCATTGTTTATGGCATACGCACGAACATAGTATGTAGTTTCTTTTTCCAAGGACGAAAGTTTTACACTAAAACTGCCCGTTCCCGTTCCGCTTATTGTTTTATTATCAGCAATTGTTGGATTAGAAGATGTTCCCCAACACACTCCTCGTTCTGTTACAGAGGCTCCATTATCGGAAGTTACATCTCCTCCCACTATCGCCTCGGAAATAGAAACATAGGTCGCTTGTGTGGTAACAACGGTTGGACTGGACGCAATTACTGGCGTGGTAAAGTTAATAGGTTCAGCATTGGTCGTTCCTGCGCTATTCACAGCATATGCTCTTGCATAATACGTTTCTCCTGGTGTAAGTGAAGTGAATTCAATAGTAAATTCGCCAATACCCGTTCCACTTGTTTGTTTTATGGTTGGAGCTGAGAGCGAGGCACATTTTATACCTCGCTCAGTAACCGTAGCGCCATTATCGGCAGTTACCTTTCCTGTAATTGTTGCCGAAGTATATGAAATATTGGTTACTTCTACTGTGATTACACTTGGTTTATAAACTTTCTCCGTAGTAAATGAAATAGCCGTTCCATATGCTGTCCCGGCACTATTTTTAGCATAAGCACGTACATAATATGTCGTTCCGGCATCCAATCCTGTTATGTCTGTCTCAAATATTCCCGTTCCCTTGCCAACAGTTATTTTACTATCGCTTATAGTTGGTGTTGTGCCTGTACTCCAACAAACGCCCCGTTCCGTTACCGTCGCTCCACCGTCGGCAGTTACATTTCCGCCAACAGTTGCCGTGGTGTATGAAATATTGGTTGCCTCAGTTGTGGTAATAGTAGGAATTGTATTTAAATAAAAAGTCTTTACCTCTCCGTATGCAGTACCTGCTGAATTTGTTGCATACGCACGAACATAATACGTTATTCCTCTGGTCACAACAGACATTTTATAGGAAAAAAATCCTGTACCACCATCAACAGTTATTTTACTATCGTTTATAGTTGGATTGGTATTTGTTGTACTATAACAAAAACCTCGTGCAGTCACATTTGCTCCGTTTTCGGATTCCACTTTCCCATTTAACGCTATGGAATTTGTATAAACAGTCAAGTCATTTGTCGTTACAGTGGGTTCGGTACTTTTTATTGTCGTGAACGTTTCTTCCGCTCCGTAAATTATTCCGTTTGGAGTTATTGCGTATGCTCGGACATAATATTTCACACCATCAACAAATCCACCGCGCTTTGTTGAAAACGATCCAGAACCACTGCCAATAGATTGTTTATTATCGTTTATAGTCGGGTTGGGGGATGTTCCCCAACAAACGCCTTTCTCTGTTACTATCGCTTCGTTTTCAGCTTCCACACTTCCTCCTATAGTTGCCGTGGTGTATGAAAAACTAGTTATAATGGTAGATACAGACAAACCTGGCTGAAATGTGAAACTAATATCCGTATTCTCTGTAATCACCATTGTCTTTATATCGGTTTGCCCTTTGTAATATCCTGTAAATTCAAATTCATCACCTTCGTTATAGCTGATTTCTTCTTCATCAGATTTCAAAATCGCGATAGAGTTTTCATAATCAACATTGAAAATTCCAACTTGCGAATTTTGTGTCAGCAAAAGTTTTATTGAAGCAGTGAGGTTATCAGCAACCGCAACCAATACATATACACCAGCGGGGGCGGCTATCTGAAAAGTGTGCTGTCCTGCGTTTATGTTGTTTGCATAACGAGCCACAACGCTTCCATTAGACGAATATAACGTAAAGTTCAGTTGTGACGTTTTTTCTAAATTTACAACCACGTTGTTATTAGCCGTCTGTTGCAGAAATGCTGAATTAGTAATTGTTTCTATTGGCAATTCTTGTTTGCCGACTTTAAGCATAGAAATGGTAAAATTAGGAGCGTACAACATTCTCGTTTCATTTGAAACGGTATTTTTAACTTGTACGCTATCCATTTCCACATTTGCGGAAAATGAAACCGTGTAATTGGTTTGGGCAACCAAACTGGTGGCACAGACCAACATTGCTACGAAAATTGAATGAATTTTTCTCATATTAATAACGTATTATTTGTTTTCATCACTTTTTGTTTCAGTATTTTCTTCTTGTCGTGATTCTTTTCGTTTAGTGTTTTCATAATCAGTAAGGTATTCATAATCACTGAAAACCAAGTAGTACACTTTTCTTATACAATTATCCATACCTATATACGCAATGAATATGGAAATCAGCAGAAGCATTTCGATTATCAAAAGTTTGCAAGGACAGCAACAACAACAGTACAATAGAGGAATTAAAACTATACTTACACCTGATGCTACTATCCAATTTTGAAAAAAAGCAATGTGGGATTCCAATATTGGAATATGCTTATTGTAGGTGTTCTTGGCAACATAATAGTATCGCTTAAAATATTCTGGGGTATCTAATTCTGTAATAGTTTTATCATCAGGTAGTGAATCTTTTTCTTTTTTGTATTTACGATATTCAGTGTTAATCTCTTCAATATCATTCCTTTTTCCCTTCCATATTACGGAAGCAATTAACTTGCAAACAAAACCGAGTAATAATACAATACCAAATAGTGAGACTTCCACTATCCAGTTTATGTCAGCACCAGTTGGTAAAATTTTACAACAAAAACAACAGTCGGCAAACATGCACACGGTAAGTATCAACGACCCTGGCACAACCAATGATACTAAATCGTAAAAAGTTCCTTTTTCAAAGAATTTCACTTTTCAAATTTTAAGATTTCCAAAGATAAATCTTAGGTTATTTCATTTTTTTCAAAAGCTCTATCCAATTGTAATACAGAAATGTATCTATTTTCGATACACATTTGCTTGGTTCAGTATAGTTTCGTAATGTTTAAAGAAGTTATAATCAAGAATGACGGATATTCTCAGCAACAAATCGGTGTGTAGCGAAGGGCTTGAGAATATCTTATAGGTATGGTTACGGGTACATGGTATTTGGCTGGCAAACCACTTAACCGTGCGTCCTTGGTTCCTCAGCTCCTGCCGAATTATTTTTCCTATGTGCAGTTGGTTGAATTCTTCCATAAAAAAAGCGTTAGCCGTTCGTTTTTACTTGTCATATCCGAAGGCTCCGCCAAGAACCATTGCAACTGATAAGTACGAAACAGCTCACGCCTCACGCGTGAACCAATCGCTGACTTACTCTCGTTGCAAATTTTGGCGGATTTTACGGATAGAGAATAAGAGCGTAAGTTCAATATGTTAATTCAAATCTTTCTGTTTCTTGTTTTTGTTCTTTTAAAATTTTGTTTCTTCAAAAGTAACAAGAAAATTGGCAGGTAAGGCAAAAAATGGGAAAAGTTATTAAATTTGCATCATACCAATAATTTAAAAGTATGAACACTAATAAGATTGAAATTTATCAGACAGAAGACGGAAAAATCCAGTTGGATGTGCGTCTGGAGAATGAAACCATTTGGCTGACAGCCAATCAGATGGCTCTCTTATTCGGAAGAGACAAAAGACGATTAGAAAGCATATAAACAATGTGTTTTCAGATGAAGAATTACCACAAACGAACAACACGCATTTTTTGCGTGTTGATGGAGTAAAACAACCTGTGGCATTTTATGCTCTGGACGTTATCATTTCGGTTGGATATCGTGTAAAAAGCATTGCCGGCACAAAATTCCGGATTTGGGCCAACTCTGTTCTCAAAGATTATCTGCTCAAAGGGTATGCTGTAAACGACAAACGCACCGCCCAATGTTTTGTAAGAACTGCGGGGTTATTTATCACTCTTTCTTCTGTTGCATTCGTGGCAGTCGTTTGTCTTCTCTCTTTCCAAGAAGTCTGTTAAAACAATATTAATTGTTGAGGAGACGTTGATTTTAAACGTTCTAAGATCTCGTGAGCCTTTATTTAGCTGGTTATCCCAGTTTGTCCCTCTATGGCTACGTTTGAAGAAAGTGCAGTTGTATGCTTGTTTAGGCAACTCTGCAAAAATCTCGTCGCACCAGATCTCAATAAAGGAATCCGAACATCCAAAGAGGGATCTCTTTCATGCTGACGTACTCGATATCGTCTTTGGCAAGATATGCATTCTCAATATCTTTGATTTGACGTGAAGTCTTATTTTTCCCTCCTACTTCAAACGTATATCCGTTCACTAAAAAATCCGCTTGTGATGGAGAGGAAACAATCGGATATAAATCCTGTAGAAATTGGATGAATATGTTTTCTCTTATTGTTCCGACATTTGGTTCGCCATCAGTAAGTGCGTAAGATAGGTTGGGATTATTTAAATAGATTTTATCTATTTTCTCTAATATCTTAATGCCAGTGGCTTTCTCTCTCACCATGGTAATCAACTGCGCTTTTTCCAAATACATGAAATAGTCTGGCAATGCGTTTCTCGATATTCCCAACTCTCTTTCTAAAACAGAGAAATTGGGTTTGAATGGAACGCTTTGCGCAATCACATAAAGCAGTTTCTTCAGTTTAGAGCTTGAACTGACATTCATCTTTGCAAATGTTGGCACATCAAACTCCACTACTTGCTTTAGTACACTTCTAAGTCGGATGGCGTAATCGTCCGACTCCAAAAAGAATGGATAGAATCCAGTTTTTAGATATTTCTTGAAATATACCAATGGTCGATACTCCGTATAAGGAAATTTTACGTTTCCTTTCACTATCTCTTCCAATGTATAAGCGGGAAGGTCTAAATGCAAAGTGAGATTAAGGTACTCTCGGAATGAGAGTCCTTTTAGATGGTATTCCACTTTTCTTCTGCTTAAATCAGCTCCTCCTTGTTCCAAATCGAGAATTGAAGATCCTGTATAAATGATTTGTAAGTCAGGCAGAAGATCATATATATTCTTTATCTCAACAGACCAACCACTATATTTATGGATTTCATCAATATACAGTCTTTTCCCTCCATTCTGATAAAACTCTTTAGCTAAATCAAACAACCTATGTGTTGTGAAGTAAAAATCATCTGCTGTAACGTAAAGTGAGTGTTCTACGTCATTGGATATTTTGATATGCTGAAGGACCAATGTGGTTTTTCCAACTCCGCGTGCTCCTAAGATGGCTATTAACCTGTTATTCCAGTTGATTTTGTCGTGTAAATAACGCACAAAATCAATGTTTACTCTATCAATCAGTAATTTATATGTTTCAATCAGATTATTCATAACGTAAAATTTCCCACAAATATATATAATTGCACGATAGAGTGTGCAATTTTTATTAAAAATCGCATGATAGAGTATGCAGTTTTTGGCAATATTTGCATGATAGAATATGCAATATCTACTTTTTATATACTTCGTTACAAAAAAATGAGCGAATTATCAGCGTTTGACTACAAAAAGATGAGCGAATCGACAATTGGACATAGAAACAAAAAAGAGCAAGAAGCCCAAGCCCCTTGCTCTCCCTATCTATAAAATCAAGAGTTTCTTATTTCTTAATTCTTAACTCTTAACTCTTAACTCTTAATTCTTAATTATCATTACCCCATTGTAACAACTACCTCGTTCACATTCTTCATCTTGCTGAAAGGAACAACATTGCCTTCAATTGCTTTGCCGTTCAATGTAATTGAAACAACACCTTTTTCTACTTTCTTAGGGTTTTTAACTGTGATGTTTGCAATTTTACCACGGAATTTACGAGTTGCAGTAAATCCTTTCCAACCTGGAACACATGGATCAATTAACAAACCATCGTAGTCTGGACGAATACCAAGAATGTATTGTGCTGCTGTGAAGTACGCCCACGAAGCTGTACCACTCAACCAAGGACAACGGCTTTGTCCTGCACGCATGTTGTATGTAGAACAAGTTGTTTGTGCATATACGTATGGCTCAATTTGACGAACCTCAGCACGTTCGTTGTACGCTGCTGGCAAATAGTTCTTGTAGTTCTTGAATGCACGTTTACCGTGACCAAGAATACAGTCTGCCATAATTCCCCAACCTTGTGTGTGTTGGAATACAGCTGCATTTTCCTTCATACCTTTGTTGAACAAAGGTGCTTTAATTACAGATGCTTCTGTTTTTTCGTATGGAGGATCGCAAAGAACTAAACCGTATTTAATTGCCAAGTGTTTTTCAACGCTATTCATAACTGTTTCGGCACGTTCGCCTGTTGCTTGACCAGAAATGATTGACCATGAATTTGGATTCAACCAAATCTTACCTTCGTTTAATGGGTCATTCTTCGTACCGAAAATGTAACCATCTTCTTTAATTGCACGAACATACCATTCGCCGTCCCATGCAACTTTATCAATAGTTTTTGTCAATGTAGCCAAATGACCTTCAGCCCATTTTACTTCATTTTTCTTATTCAAACGAGTACAAATGTCAATGTAAACTGTTAGAGCATAACGCAATTGCATTGCAACGAAAACAGTTTCACCTTTCGCACCAAGTACCAAACAGTCGTTCCAGTCGGCCTTCAAGCCACAAGGAAGACCATTCTTTCCACTTCTGTCAAGGTTGAATTGGATAGCACGTTTCAAATGTTCCAAAACAGTTCCCTCGCCTTTGTCGGAGAATGGAAGCACTTTGTTGTAGTAGTTGATGTCACCAAGTTCCTTAACGTAAGTTGGAACAGTGTTGAACAACCACATACAGTCATCGGAACGGAAATCGCTTTCTGGCGTTGGTTTTTCGTGACCAGGATTGTGAGCAAATGGTTTTACAACTGGCATTGCACCACCATTAGAATTTTGTCCTGTCAACATAAGTTCCAAACGGTCAACAACTTCTTCTGGAATATTGTGGATAACGCCAAGCATATCCTGGATTGTATCGCGGTAACCCATACCGTCGCGTTCACCACGATAAATCAGCGAAGCTGCACGGCTCCACGCATACGTAATCAAGTTATTGAATGGATTCCACATGTTAATCATGCTATTGAAAGCAGCGTCAGGTGTTTTAGCCGACAAACCTTCAATACGTCCGTGCCAGTATTTTACAATCTTATTGAATTCTGCTTCAACTTTTGCTGGAGTTGCAACCATTTTAGCTGCCTTTTTACCTTCAACCAATGCTTTTCCAATACCAAGAACGACAGAGAATTCTTTTGTTTCGCCTGGTTGTAACTCAACATCAACTTGTAATGTACCACAACCATTGTCGCCTTCGGTTAATGAATTTGTACATTTTCCGTTGGCAACGACAATAGGATTAGCATACGTTCTGTATGGGCCAAGGAATTTACTACGGTCGCTGTCGTATCCTGTAACTTTTTGACCAACAACGCCAATGAAAGAATGGCGAGCTTGGTCTTTATTTTGGAAATTTTCAGGATCTTCTGGCATAAACAAGTTACTTCCGTGATCAACGAAACCGTTCTTGTAAGCAGTTTTGATGATGTATTGAGTGTATTGCAAGTTGTTGCTGTCATCGTTCATGTTCCAGTTCGATGCAAATTCAACGTATGTGAATGCCTTCAACTTTCGTGTTTTTTTGCCCGTGTTGGTAATCTTCACATTCCAAACTTCGAACTCCTGTCCCATTGGAACAAAGTACAATGTTTCAGTTTTTATATTGCTATACTCCGACGAAATTTTCGTGTAAGCCGAACCGTGGCGACATTCGCTCTTGTATTTATCAAGCGGTTTGCCAACAGGTTGCCAAGAGCCAGACCAGAAATCCTTGCTTTCGCAATCGTGGATGTATAAATAACGTCCAGGTTGGTCAAGTGGAACATTATTGAATTTGATACGAAGGAAACAACCTTGTACCGAAGAGCGGAAGAAAGAATAACCGCCAGCATTGTTGGTAATGATTGCTCCGTAGCGAGTATCGCCTAAATAATTACTCCAAGATGTAGGAGTGTCTGGTTTTGTGATAACGTATTCTTTGTGTTCGTCATCAAAATAGCCGTATTGCATAAAAGTATAGTTTTAAATAGTTATAAAAAATCCCAACAGATTACTCCATTGGGATTATTACATTTCGCAAATCACGATTAAATTTTCATTACATCTGCTTCTTTTGCAGCAGCTTTTTCATCGGCCTTTGCAATAGCAGCATCAATTATTTTTTGTATTTGTGCCTCGCCATCCTTTGCCATATCCTCAGCCAAGCCATCTTTTTGAAGTTTCTTCAGCATTTCGTTGGCATCACGACGGATATTACGGATAACGACTTTTGTGTTTTCGCATTCAGAACGAACCTGTTTGCAAATTTCTTTACGACGTTCCTCTGTCAATACTGGAATACAAATACGAATCAACTGACCATCATTTATCGGAGTTAATCCCAAATTTGCAGCCAAAATCGCTTTTTCTATTGGGTCAATCATTTTCTTCTCCCAAGGCTGAACGACCAATGTACGTGCATCAGGAGTATTAACATTTGCAACCTGACCGAGCGGAGTCATAGAACCATAATAGTCTACTTTCACTGAATCCAACATCACAGGAGACGCTTTTCCAGCACGTAATTTTGACAACTCAGAATCCAAACGCTGCAATGGAGCGTTCATTCTTTCCTTCGTATCTTCTATAACTAATTCAAGTTCTTCCATAAACTATTTAGATCCTAATGTAAATTGTACTGGTAAGTTGAAGTATACAGGAACTTTTTCACCTGCTTGCTCACCTGGTTCAAACGTTGGCAATTTAGCAACTATATCCAAAGCAGCCTTGTCCAACAATGGATGAACTGGTTTAATAATTTTAGGATTAACAGCTTTTCCTTGTTTGTTTACAACGAACTGAACGACTACAATACCTTGTAGGCCCAAGTCTGCTGCATCCTGAGGATAATCAAGATTTTTTGCAATAAATGATGTCAATGCACCCATACCACCTGGGAATGAAGGCATCTTTTCAACACGTACGTGAACTTTTTCTTCTACCTCAACAGGTTCTTCAAAAATAATTTGTTCCTCTACTTTAGCATTTTGGTCGTCATTATTTGCCTGCATTAACTGAGACTGGTCTTTAGTCGCATCTTCTGTTTCTTCAATATTTTCGGCTGGAGGAGGTTCCGGCAATTCTGGTTTTGGTTGTTCTGGTTCTGGTTGCTGTTCCTCGCGGGTTACTTCAACCATTTCAGTTTCATCATCATCTGTAACTATTGCCATTGTATTCCCACTATTTGATTCGCTAATGCCTAATTCAAAAGCACCCAAGATGAGCAACAACACAACGACGAATCCTATTTCTCTAAATAAGACAACCTTATTTTCAAGATTCGCTTTGTCTGATTTCTTTACTTCCATTATATTATGTCTTAAAGTTCAAAATTTTTGCTAAAGTAATAAAATCATCTCAATATTTTGTTACTCGCATTGAAATTTTCTCACAAAATAAATTTGTGGATGAAATCAGGAGTCAAGAACGAGGAGTTAAGACATGAAATGTCAACCAACTTTTCATTATGCATTGTGAATTGTACATTATTATGCTCCGTTTTTATTATTTTTACCGCATGATGAAAAAACTCATAATCATATTGTTATTTGCCCTGCCTATTTTTTGCAACGCGCAGGGTACATTTGAACTTTCGGGATACGGAAGAATCGGTATGGACATACGTTCCAACACAACCTACAACACAGGGCTTGCATTTGAATGGCGTCCAACGAATGGGAATCTCGGACTCAATTACAGCTTACGATTTGGAGAAGACTTTGACAACAACTTCACATTCCAATGTCCTCTGGGATTGATAACTGGCCTACTTGCCGCAGCTTGGCTGGACGATATTGACTCACCAGGTTTGGGATTTTTATTGGCTTTTATTCCTGAAGGTTTAAGCTACAATGTATATATGACGGATGGTGTTTTCCTTGAGCCATACATCAATCCGTTACTATTGAATTTTTACAGCAGGCACGTTGGTATGTCTATAGAACTTGGCACGAAAATGAAGGCTTACATCAAAAATAAATTCTTCGGAGCGCTTGACTTAGCCGTACAATCACCGTATGATGCAGCAAATATCAACACATACGCAGGTATATCTTTGGGATTTGTTTTTTAAACGTAAACAATATAGTCATTGGCCTTCCTTCAATGTTTTGAAATTAAGCTGAAAATTGATAAACCTATTTAGGCTTTTAAATTCTCAATTGTCAATCACTTTAATTCTTAACTCTAAAGTACAGGTTTTATACCAAGTTCTTCGGCTTTTTTTATCATATATGCAAAAGCCTCTTCGTGATTGTTGCCGATTATTCCGTCAAGAATAGCCTCGCGTATAGCCAATTTTATTTCGCCAACAGCAGGCGACGGCGTTAAATTGAATGTTGCAATGATTTCCTCTCCTGAAATTGGAGGCTGCCAATTCCGTAAAGCATCTTTTTCTTCAACCTGTTTCAATTTTTCGCGTACCAACTGAAAATTATCGAGGAATCGTTTGACTTTTGCCTCATTTTTAGACGTGATGTCGGCCTCGCATAAAATCATTAAATCGTCTATATCATCTCCTGCATCGAATAGCAAGCGGCGTACAGCAGAATCGCTGACCTCGTCGTCAACCAATGCTATTGGACGAAGATGCAACGACACCAATTTCTGTACATACTTCATTTTCTCGTTCATTGGAAGTTTTAGGCGGCGGAAAACCTCGACCACCATTCTTCCACCAACAATGTCGTGTCCGTAGAACGTCCACCCCAGTCCTTCAACAAATTTCTTCGTTCGCGGTTTTGCAATATCGTGGAGCAACGCAGTCCAACGAAGCCATAAATTATTGCTCTGTTTTGCAACATTATCAAGAACCTCGAGTGTATGGAAGAAATTATCCTTGTGACCGCAACCATTAACGACATCTACTCCCTTCAATTTAACCAATTCTGGGAATATGAGCGGCAGCAATCCTGCCTTATCCAACAAAAGAATTCCTTTTGACGGCCGCGGCGTCATCATTATCTTATTAAACTCATCCATATTGCGTTCCATTGACACAATGGAAATCCGTTCGCACATGCGCTGAATACCTTCAAACGTTTTTTCCTCTATGGTAAAATCCAATTGAGTTGCAAAACGAACGGCGCGCATCATCCGCAATGGGTCATCAGAAAACGTAATATCTGGATCCAAAGGCGTGCGGATAATCCTGTCCTGCATATCCTGCAAGCCATTGAAAGGATCGAGCAACTCACCAAAATTATCTTTGTTGAGCGAAAGCGCAAGGGCATTGATTGTGAAATCACGACGGTTTTGATCTTCTTCCAAAGTTCCAGCTTCTACGCGTGGTTTACGGGAATCGTGCGAATACGATTCTCTTCGTGCTCCGACGAATTCATAATCACAATCCTTATAACGGAACATTGCCGTACCGAAGTTCTTAAAGACAGAAACTGTCAGTTTCGGAGAAATTGTGTGAGCCGTTTTCTCTGCCAAAGAAATGCCATTCCCCAATGTCACAACATCTACGTCGTGATTAGGACGGTTGAGAAAAATATCACGCACAAAGCCACCTATGACAAATGCCTGTTTGCCTTCTTCATCACTTATCTTCGAAATGATTGAAAATACTGGATTGTCTAGAAACTGTCCTTCTTTCACTGCAGGTGCACAAATAGATTAAAAAATGCGGGACCCGCAATCGAATTCCGCATTTTTACAACATTACAAGTATATATTATTGTTTAGTAATATAGTCAACTATCCAAGCGCCAACTTCTTTTGTGCCATATTTAGCACCACCTTCCACTTGAATTTCTGGAGTACGGACATTTGCATCCAAAGAAGCATCAACTGCTTTACGGATTAATGCGCCTTCTTCTTTCAAATCGAAATATTCAAATAGCATTGCTACAGAAAGAATTTGAGCTAATGGATTTGCAATGTTCAAACCTTTTGCTTGTGGCCAGCTTCCATGGATTGGTTCGAATACAGGAGTATGTTCACCTGTTGATGCAGATGGCAACAATCCCATGGAACCAGTAATGCAAGAACCTTCATCGGTCAAAATATCGCCGAAGGTATTTTCTGTAACCATTACGTCGAAGAAACGTGGTTCTTGAATCATACGCATTGCTGCATTATCAACGTACATAAAATCAGTCTTTACGTCAGGATATTGAGGTGCCATTTCTTGAGCAATTTTTCTCCACAAACGGCTAGAAGCCAACACATTGGCTTTATCAACGACTGTCAAATGTTTGTTACGTTTACGGGCATAATCGTAAGCAACTTTCAATATACGCTCAACTTCTTTACGAGTATAGTAATTTGTATCGTAAGCAACATCGTTTCCTTCTTTCTTTTCGCCGAAATACATACCACCCGTCAATTCGCGGATACAGATAAAATCAGCACCTTTCACCAATTCTTCTTTCAACGGTGATTTGTGAACCAAACAATCAAATGTTTGTACAGGACGGATATTTGCAAACAAGCCAAGTTTTTTACGCATTGCCAACAAACCTTGTTCTGGACGAACTTTTGCATTAGGATTGTTGTCAAACTTTGGATCTCCTACTGATGCGAACAACACTGCATCGGCATCCATACACGTTTGGAATGTTTCTTCTGGGAATGGATCACCTACTTTATCAATTGCATCGGCGCCACAAATTGCCTCTTTACAAGAAAATTCATGTCCGAATTTTTTACAAACTGCTTGCATAACTGCAACGCCTTGTTCCATAATCTCTGGTCCTATACCATCGCCAGGAAGAACTGCTATTTTTGCTTTCATTGTTATATCGTTAAATTTACGTACGGCAAAAGTACCATTATTTTTGGTAAACGCACAAAAAATGATGGAAACATATCGCCTAATTTCGAGAAAAAGACTCACTAACCTCATTAGTTATATGCACATTTTTCATAGGTTCACATATTAACAATTTTATGCCACATACACCCATGATGATTCAGATTGCCTACCTAGTTAAGACATAAAACAGATATCTGTACAGAGTCGATTTTTCAATTATATCCATCGGTCATTAGTCTATTTTTGTTATTTTCGCATAATTAATGTTTTATAATGCAGATTTCGGCACAACATATTACCAAAAGTTTTGTTGCTACCAAAGCACTTGACGACGTTTCAATAGAGATTCCTGCAGGGAAAATCTTTGGTCTGCTGGGACCTAACGGAGCTGGCAAAACGACATTCATCCGCATTGTAAACCAAATGATTAAACCCGATTCGGGAGAAATCATCTGCGATGGGAAGCCACTCAACTACGCTGATGTGGAAAAAATCGGTTATCTTCCAGAAGAGCGCGGTTTGTATAAAAAGATGCGCGTAGAAGAACAAATTCTGTACTTTGCATCTCTAAAGGGTATGGATGAAAGAATCGCTAAACAGGAATTGTCCACGTGGTATGACAGACTTGAAATTGGAAATTGGCGCAACAAACATGTCGAAGAATTGTCAAAAGGCATGCAGCAAAAAGTTCAATTCATTACAACCGTTCTGCATAAACCTTCACTGCTGATATTGGATGAACCTTTCAGCGGTTTTGACCCTGTTAACGCACAAATAATCAGAAATGAAATAATCAGATTGAAAGATGAAGGGACGACCATACTTCTTTCCACACACAATATGAATTCTGTGGAAGAATTATGCGACAATATTGCTCTCATTCACAAATCTAAACTGATATTGGGAGGAAACATTACCGACATAAAGGCATCGTTTGCGAGTAACAAGTTCAAAGTAATATTTTCAGGATACTACAATAAATTACTCACGACACTTACACCATCATTCAAAATTCTTGACCAAAAAATTGAAGGTGACAAAACGATTGTTCAAATAGAAATTGTTCAAGATGTTGTAACCAACGACGTGATTCAATTCCTTATGAATTCAGGTAATATTATTTCGTTTCAACCAATATATCCGAGCATGAATGATATATTCATTCAAGCTGTTCAAGAACATAATAAAGCGTTAGAAAATGGGGAAAACATCTAAAATATTTAAACGGGAATTTTTATCACGCATCAGAAAGAAATCGTTCGTGATAATGACTCTATTAGGTCCTCTTTTTCTTGCTGGAATACTGATAGTTCCTCTTCTAATTGAGAAATACGAGCAACATCGCGAAAAACAAGTTGCCATTATTGACGAATCAAATTTGTTAGGACATACCTTGCGTGATTTTGACAGTTACAAGTTTACGGTTGTGGTCAATGCCACAGTTGACGAACTCAGCGAAGACTTCGAAAATTCCGGATTTGATGCAGTATTGTTTATTCCGAACAATATTTACAGTTCCAATTCTGTAATTTTATATTCAAATGTATGGGTTGACGAAGCCTTGAAAGCCTACGTCGGATATGCCTTGCGTAGAGATCTTGAATATATGGCACTGCTCCACGAAAATGTTTCGGCTGAGACAATTGGCAAGGTTTCCACACCTGTATTTGTTGGCGTACAAAAATGGAACGCGAAAGGCGAGACCATAGAAAACGAATCTTCTATGGAAAAGAAAAGCATTGTTGCAACCACATTTGTAACAATCATTTACCTTTTCATTATTCTCTATGGCATACTCGTATTACGGGGAATTATTGAAGAAAAAGCAAATAGAATCATTGAAATCATCGTATCGTCGGTAAAGCCAGTACAATTTATGGTTGGAAAAATTCTCGGCATCGGATGTGTTGGTTTAACACAGTTCATTTTGTGGGTTGGACTGACATTCGGATTAGTTGCAGGAGCACAATTCCTACTATTCCCAGAGCCTTACGTTCCATCGCAATTACCTGAACTTGCTGAAACACTCGGTTCGGACACGATGACACAAAAAATTGTGACGCCAAACAGCGTTTCTATGGACTACGCCATCAATCTGTTCCAAACACTTGATGGTGTCAATTGGGTAGTAATGTTGGGAGCCTTCCTATTCTTTTTCATATTCGGCTATTTACTTTATGCAGCAATATTTGCTAGCATTGGTGCGATGTCGGACCAAGACACGGAAACACAACAATTTATAATTCCAGTGACCATACCATTGTTATTGCCATTTGTTTTATTGCCACTCATCATAACAAATCCTAATGGCCCACTTGCAATGTGGTTATCCATGATTCCTTTTACCTCTCCCATTGCAATGATGGCGCGACTACCTTTTGGCGTTGCTTACTGGCAGGTTGCGCTGTCAATGGTTATATTGATACTTACTTGTGTGCTCTTTGTTGTATTTGCAGCAAAGCTCTATCGTTCGGGAATGTTACTATACGGACAAAAAATTTCTTTCAAAAGAATTTTCACATCATTCCGTAAAACCAGCACCGACTTATAATTTAAAGGAGCCAAGATTCAAGAAGCATGAATCAGGATTTATATAACACCCGATATACCAAGCACCTAATAAAAAAGTAATGACCTTTCGACCTGCGTTCACTGAAGTACCAACATTGTGGCACAATGATTGTACCACATCAAAATAAAAGGAATATATATGAAACGGTTAGTATTATTTTTCGCAAGCATGATTATTGGCAGTAGCATAGCATTCTGCCAATCAAAAACTCCGTATGCACCCGGAGAAAATTTAAAATTTAGTCTGTATTATGGTTTAATGGACGGCGGCGAGGCTATAATTTCGCTTGAACAAGCAAAAGATGGACAATATCACGCAAAAGCAACTGCGAAAACTGTAGGTATGGTAAAATGGTTCTTGGATATGAACGACACGTACGAAAGTTATTTTAATCCACAAACCTGTAAGCCATCAAAAGCAATTCGTAACATTAAAGAAAATAGTTACAAATACTATGATGAAGTAACTTATAATCACAGCAACCATACAGTTAGCAGTCAAAAGAACGGAACTGTGAATGTCCCAAAAGAAGTGTTTGATATTGTTTCAAGTCTATATCAAATGAGAAATTCCGGATTTAGAAACATGAAACTCAACGACACATTGACGACAGAAATTTTCTTTGCCGATGAAGTGTTTAAATTCCAAGTTATTTACAAAGGAAAAGAAAAAGTCAGCACGAAGCTCGGCACATTCAATGCTCTGAAATTTCAGCCAGTTGTAGAAGTTGGACGTGTATTCAGAGAAGCAGATGACGTGAACTTTTGGATAAGCGACGACGAGAATCTATTACCACTACGTGCAGAATTTGAAATTTTGATTGGCTCAATCAAATGTGACCTTATAAAATATTCTGGCGTACAACATCCTATGTCAAAAATCAAATAGATTTCTAGGCTTACAAAAAGATACTATATTTGTCTCATCAATAAATAAAATTGATGAGACATTTTTTTTCTATAATACTTGCGCTCAGCATAAGTTTTTCCACGTTTTCGCAACGCAAGTTGAACTTGGAAGACATCTTTGAAAATTATTATTATTATCATTCTACTTTATATGACGAAGCGGAAATTACTGGCGACAAAATACATGCCGGCATATTTATCATTCCGTTTGAATCAACTAACGGCCAAATTCCATACGAACAAATAAAATCTTTACGCATTAATCCACCACACTACAACATTATTGTAAATTCTCAAGGTACACATGTGATTTATAGTAAAGACTGGAAACCTTTTCGCAGATATTCTTCG
The DNA here is from genome assembly GCA_937892155.1 of uncultured Bacteroidales bacterium. GTDB lineage: Bacteria > Bacteroidota > Bacteroidia > Bacteroidales > UBA1715 > UBA1715. Next base: position 40,965 of record CALAUG010000048.1, read on the forward strand.
ATTGGTTCGTATCAAATAATCTTTGACACAACCCAAGATGATTCTCTTAATTTGAACAGAGAAAATGATGTTGACAATGTAACAACTGTCGACAAACCTCTTTTCACGGATGAGAATATGCAAATAATCAATCCCGTATTTTCGCCAGATGGAGAGAAAATTTGCTTTGTACATAACAACAATTTATACTACTCGGGACTTGATGGAACACTTGTTCAAATAACCGAAGACGGCAAAGAGGGAATTATTCGAAACGGATCACCAAATTTGGTGTACGAAGAAGAATTCGATATGACAACGGCATACTGGTGGTCGCCCGATTCCAAGAAAATTTGTTTCCTTGAATTTTACGAAGAAGGAATAAACAATCAGCCTTTACCACTCTTTGACAGCACGACAATTTTGCGGGAACAAAAATATAGTTTTGCAGGAAGTCAAAACGCACATGTTGAAGCATACGTGTACGACCTTGAAAAGGAAACGGTAATAAAACATTTAAGAGCGCCCGATGAATTGTTTGGCAGCGATTTCGATTATAACGAAGGGTATTATATTTCGAGTGTAACGTGGCTAAACAATACAGACGTAGCAATTTCATACATCAACCGCCGGCAAAACAAAGAAATCATCTATTTGCAGACAACAAAGCCCGATGGCAAGGATTTCCAACTTTTTGTTAAAGATGATTACAATTCGTATATAAATCCGTCGCACGTAATTTCATCGCCAAATTTCGATATGCACATTATTTGGTCGGCAGACAATCCCAAAGAATTTTACGTAGAACATATATCGGGAAATGCAGTTGAAGCGTATAGCTACAATGACGAAAACATGCAAATCACCGATTGCTACGGATTTTTTCCAAAAGATTCAACACTCCGGCTACAAGTTGTGGGACAAATGCCACGCGACCGACAAGTCATCGCAATAAACATAAACACATTTGTAAGAACAAATCTTTCCGAAGCAACAGGTTGGAACGAAGCGAAATTTTCCGAAGATGGAAAGTTTATGTTGCTTCACCATTCCGAAATTAGCATAACGGGTGAATCTGAATATACGAAATCGGTAAAAATCGAAACTGGAGCCATAACAACGCAATGGACTCAATACGAAGAGTACACAGCAGATTCCTTTCCTTACTCAGAAATGAAATTCGCACCTGTTGAATGGATTACAATACCGACAGAAGACGATTCACTATACGCATACATAATCAAACCAGAACTGAAAAAAAGACAAAAATGCCCAGTTTACGTAACCACATACGGCGGACCAACAGGGCAATCCGTTACCAACGAATACACCTATAACATATTTTGGTATCAATATCTTGTTCAGCAAGGTTATGCAGTTGTTGTCGTTGATCCAAGAGGAACAGAAAGCAGAAGCGTAGAATTTACGAAACAGACCTACAAACATTTAGGAGAAAAAGAAAGTTATGACATGCACATCGTTGCAGAATATTTGAAACAACAGACATTTGTTGACAGCTGCAAATTAGCAATTGAAGGCTGGAGTTTCGGTGGATATTTGTCACTGTTAACTGCTGCAAAATATCCTAATGACTACAAAGCAGTGATTTCGGTTGCGCCGGTTGCCGACTGGCATTTATACGACAATATCTATACGGAAAAATATATGGGCTTGCCTGAAGAAAATACCGAAGGATACCAAATGTCGAGTGTTATACCCTATCTAAAAAATTTGGAAGCGAGTGTTTTGCTCGCATACGGCACAGCTGACGACAACGTACGGAACATTAACGGAATGAAAATTATACGTACCTGCATTGACGAAAGGAAAGACATACAGACACTCGTTTTCCCGAACGACAACCACGACCTGTATGGGAAACATTCCAGAATATATTTAATGACAAATATGTATAACTTCCTTGAAAGCAAATTAAAGTAAGTCCTTGCCACATTGAAAAAAAGTTTATTTTTGTACAGCCAATTGCTCGAATGTTGGAATCGGTAGACAAGCATGTTTCAGGAGCATGTGTCTTCACGGACATGCGGGTTCGAGTCCCGCTTCGAGCACTAAAAAACCTGCTCAGGTGTTGGAATTGGTAGACAAGCATGTTTGAGGGGCATGTGGCCATTAGGCCGTACGGGTTCAAGTCCCGTTCTGAGCACAAAACAACGCACTTATATCATTAGCTTACAGCATTTCACAAAGGTATTATATCTTTTCTGTGAAACATTTTTACTAAAAAGTTGGTTCAAAGGTAATCTACCGTTCAACTTTGAGGGGTCACATCATTTTTGGGGGAAAGGTATACATTCCAATATGTCAATGTTAAATACATTTTTAGGCTTAATAAGGTCTAATGGTCAAAAAAGCGCCCGAAGATCTTGTAATAAATTGAATGTTATATTTACGGTATTTTCAAAAAAATGAGAAAAAAAAGATGTATGTTTGTAAAAAACATATATATTGCAAAAAAACGATACAATAATTTATAAATTTCAAGAGCAATGAAAAAAACAATTCGATTAGCGAGTAGATTTCTGCTATGCAGCATAGTAGCAGTTTCTTTAAGTGGCTGTGGCGACGATGACAAGAATGATGACCCAAAGCCAAAGGGCACAGATGATCCACCTTCTGACGTTATTATTCCCGAAGGGTTTGTAGATTTGGGGCTATCTGTATTTTGGGCAGAATGCAACATAGGCGCAGAAAATCCAGAAGATTATGGAAAATATTATGCCTGGGGAGAAATTGCAGAAAAGGAATCATTTGACGAAAAAAATTCCCAATGGTATAATGTAAGCGACCAAGAACTAAAAGCACAAGGGGTTGTTGATGGGAACGGAATTTTGTCTGCAACCTATGACGTTGCCACTCAGATATTAGGTTCCGCATATCGTATGCCAACAAAAAAAGAATTCCAAGAATTGAAGGATGACTGTACGTGGACTTGGGAGAAACAAAATGAGGTGTCTGGATATAAAATTGTAGGGAAAAATGGAAATTACATATTCCTTCCTGCAGGTGGATTTTATAGTGGCAGTTATCTTGAAAACTCCATAGCTTATGGGTATTATTGGACTTCAACGGAAGAAGAAAGCAATGTTAGTTCCAGAGAAATGCAATTTAATTCGGCCACGGCACAATGCATGAACAACTCCCGTAGTTATGGTTTAACTGTCCGTGCTGTTGCACCCAAAAGTAACAAATAGCATAAGAGATTTATAAGATTCTTAATAATAAAGGCTCGTCAAATGGCGAGCCTTTATTGTTTATAATTTAGGTATAAAAAAAAGCCTCAACATTTCTGCTAAGGCTTCGCTCCCAAAACTGGACTTGAACCAGTGACCCTCTGATTAACAGTCAGATGCTCTAACCAACTGAGCTATTTGGGAATGTTTGCTTCCGAAAAAGCGATGCAAATGTAAGAGTTTTTTTGAATAAAAAAATATCTTTGCAAAAAAAATTAAAAATGAATGCACTTATTGTTGGTAGTATAGCGTTTGACGCACTTGAGACTCCTGTTGCTAAGACTGATAAAATTATTGGCGGAGCTGGAACATACATTTGTTTCGCCGCATCAAATTTCGTAAAACCTCAGGTTGTTGCCGTTGTTGGTAATGATTTTCCTCAATCATATATTCAAAAGCTTCAAGATAAAGGAGTGGACATTGAAGGTCTTCAAATAAGCAAAGACGAAAAAACAATGTTTTGGTCGGGGCGCTATTTCGACGATATGAACCAACGCGAAACGCTTGTCACCGAACTAAATGTTGCAGAGCATTTTAATCCAATTGTTCCCGATTCCTACAAAAATGCCGAATATGTCATGCTTGGAAATTTAAGTCCAATAGTGCAACGACAAGTGTTGGAACAATTACCTAAGAAACCAAAATTCGTCGCACTTGACACAATGAATTTTTGGATGGACACAATGCTTGACGAATTGAAGAAAACTATTTCCATGGTCGACATCATTATTATTAACGATGAAGAGGCTCGACAACTATCTGACGGAGAACGTTGCCTGCCAAAGGCTGCACGAAAAATCTGTGCTATGGGCCCTCGTTATGTGATTATTAAAAAAGGCGAACATGGAGCCCTATTGTTTAGCAAGGACAAAACATTCAGTGCGCCAGCATTACCATTGGAATATGTAGCCGACCCAACTGGCGCAGGCGACACATTTGCAGGTGCGTTTCTTGGCTACATTGCACAACAAGACAAAACCGATTTTGAAACTATGAAAACCGCTGTTATTGTGGCATCGGCAATGGCATCATTTACCGTTGAAAAACTCGGCACGGAAGCTTTGGAAAATGTTTCCCAAGATGCACTCCGCAATAGAATTTTACAATTCAAAGAACTTACAGATTTTCAGTTGTAATATTTTCTATTCAATATCAATCTGTTGTTTCTTCAAAATCCGTTTTGCCGCAATTGCAAAGAATGCAATGTATGCATAGCAAACTATCGGAATAACATATGAATTGTGTATTCCAATAATGTCGGCTAATTTTCCCTGAATTGGCGGTATTACTCCCCCACCTAAAATCATCATTACAAGGAATGATGATCCCTGAGAAGTGTATTTTCCCAAGCCAAGCGTTGCCAGTGTATATATGTTTGACCACATAATACTACAGAACAAACCACCAGACAGGAATGCATATACAGCCGTCATTCCTGTCGTACATAATCCCACGGTCATTGCGGTGATTGCGAGCAATGCAAACACTAACAGCGTCAAGGCAGGTTTTTCCTTACAAAGAATAAACGCAGCAACCTGAATGAGCACGCAGAAAATGAAATAGTACAAAATCGTCATATCATGTCCCGCCAAGGTATTGACACCAATCACAAGAGCAAATGCCAGTAATGGTGCAGCAATCATTGCAATAATTTTTGTTGTTTTCTTAAAATTAAATACCAACACTGCACCGCACCAACGTCCAATCATCAATGCGCCCCAATACATAGATATAAATGGAGCAATTTGAGAAGCGGAAAAACCTCCAAATTCATCCTCATCAAGCAAACCGCCCAAATTACTTCCTATGGAAACTTCGACGCCTACATAGAAAAACAGAGCAATTAGTCCCAATGCTAATTGTGGATATTGCAATGCGCCCCAGCCAGAGTTATCTTTTTTTGCTTTTGTATGTGCGAAAAGCAATGCAATTATCACCGTTGCAAAGGCGCCAATCAAGCAAAACATTCTGCTCATTTCAATATCACCGAAATTCTGCAAAATGCCACCATCTTCTTTGTAACTGGTGAAAACCGAAATCATAAACACACAAAGCAATACAGTAATAATTAAAAACATACGTAAAGCTTTGCTTGACGTTTCAACTTCAGATTCTTGTATGCAATCGGGAACTTTCTTTGAAAAATGGAAAATTGCTGCCGCCAATAAAAACAATACACCGACAATCGAATACAAAACGACGACATTATCAAGATTCAAATTGTTGATTTGATCGTCGGTAATTTCGCCAACGGCTCCGAATAAGGCCAAACTCAAAATAATTGGGCCAATTGTCGTTCCAAACGAATTAATACTTCCACCTAAATTAATACGGTCACTTCCTGTTTTCGGATCGCCCAAGGCAATTGCGAACGGGTTTGCAGCAGTCTGTTGAAGTGAATAACCCAATGCAACGGTGAACAATCCAATTAAAAGTCCAATGTACACATCGGTTTTAACCCCAATAATCATTGCTATTGCACCTATGGCAGAAAACAGTAGTCCGTAGATGATACTTTTTTTGTAGCCCCATTTGCCAACGATATCTGATTTACGTAATGTGCTGACAACGAATAAAATCAATGCGCCAATGTAATACGCCGTATAGAACGCAAAATCAATAAGTTGCGATTGAAACTGATCTAACGAAAAGTGATGTTTACAAAATGGTATGAACACACCGTTGCTCGCTGCGATAAATCCCCAAAAAAAGAATACAATAATCAGCGTATACAATGCAGAATAGTTAGTTTTAATTTTTGAATCCATAATATGATGAGTTTGTATTATCTATAGTTGCAAGTTCTTTTTTCGTCAATTCCATTGTTGCTGCAACCGTAGCCACAACGGCAAAAATTGCAGATATGAATGGGCCAACAATAGGAATATACAATATCAAGGCAAAAATCACTCCGTGGCCAATAGCAGTACCTTTATTACTTTTCACGAAATTCACACTTTGTCTAACTGTCAGTTTTTTCCGTTCGTTTGTGTAGTCGATAAACGAAAAACCATAATAGTAAGACGATACAAGGAACAGCAATATTGTACTTCCTCCAAGAGAAATAAAAGGTCCAATAATTGGCACGAAAACACAAAGTAAAATTAAAATACTGACGAAAATCTCCATGAAGCAATTTCGTATTGCCAACAAAATTCCGCGCACAATATCCTTGATAAACTGTGCCATGTTAAATGGATACTCTTTTTGACGAAGCAGTTTTTCTGTCTTTTCCGAAACGTATGCCAGGAATGGCGACATTATAATGACAACCAAGTAGCCCCCCCACATACCAAATAAAATGAAGAAAAGAATTTTTACAAAAATCAACAATATTGGTATGGCAAAGGCATACTCATCAGTAATTTGAGGAACCACGAACCGCTCCACCAACTCGCTAATTGACCAAATGCCAACTATCGACAGTGCTATAAACAACACAACCGGCACCAACAACGTCCATCCCATTTTATTTTGAAAAATAAAACGGAATGCCTTTCCCTGCATGTCAATAGAATCCGCGATATCTGTTAAAATACTCATTGCACAAATCTAACGCATAAAAATACAACAATTCTAAAATTCTTAAAAATCTCCTTTTCAAAAAATAGTTTTTGTATTTTTGAAAAAAATCAGCATAATGAGACATTGTATCATATTACTCCTCTCCTGTTTCTTGTTGTTTGCCTGCAATTCAAAACAGGATAACAGACAGGAACAAGTTGAGCAAAAAGCGGAACTTCCTCAAGTACATTCCATAAGCGAAAAGCAATATCAAGAATTGGTTTTTGATTACAATGAAAATCCGAGGCAATGGAAATTCAACGGGAAACGTCCATGCGTGGTTGACTTTTACGCAGATTGGTGCCGTCCCTGTAAAATGATTGCCCCATTTTTCGATACGTTGGCAGTGGAATACCTAGGTAAGATTGACTTTTACAAAGTTAACGTGGAAGACGCGAGGGAATTGTCTGCTTTTTTTCAAATCAATTCGATTCCTTTTGTAACATTTTGTTCCGATACTGGATGTACCTATATAAATGGTGCGCAACCAATTGAAGTGTACCGCCAGATTATTGACGAGTTTGTGGATGAGTAGTAATCAAAATGTTTTATAGTTAGTTTCCATATTGAATTATTACGTACTTTTGCGACACAAAAAATAATTGATATGAATTTAGATTCTCTTACGGCAGTATCGCCAATTGACGGACGTTACGGAAGCAAAACAGAAACTTTGAGAAAATATTTTTCGGAATTTGCTCTCATCAACTATCGTGTTCGCGTTGAAATTGAATACTTTATTGCACTTTGCAACGAAGTTCCGCAATTAAAAAACGTTAATCCTCAAGTTTTTGAAAAACTTCGTGACATATATCGTAATTTTTCTGAAGCAGATGCGACCAAAGTAAAGGAGACAGAGAAAATTACGAACCACGATGTGAAAGCCGTAGAATACTTCATTAAAGACAAATTCGACGAACTTGGATTGCAGGAATTCAAAGAATTCATCCACTTTGGATTGACTTCGCAAGACATTAACAACACATCTGTTCCACTTTCATTGAAAGAAGCAATGAACGATGTGGTGATTCCTACTTTGCAAGAAATTATAGACACATTGACGGCAATGGCAAACGAATGGAAAGATATTCCAATGTTGGCAAAAACCCACGGACAACCAGCGTCGCCAACACGTTTGGGTAAAGAAATCAATGTGTTTGTTTCGCGTTTGAACGTTCAAATGAAACAATTGAAGGCTGTTCCTTATTCTGCAAAATTCGGTGGTGCAACAGGAAATTTCAACGCTCACCACGTTGCATATCCAAACAAAGATTGGCAAGTATTCGGCAACGATTTCGTAAAAAATCATCTTGGTTTGGAACGTTCATTCCCAACTACGCAAATCGAACACTACGACAATCTTGCAGCACTTTTCGACGCATCGAAACGTATCAACACTATTTTAATGGATTTGTGTAAAGATATTTGGCAATATATTTCGATGGGCTATTTTAAACAACGAATTCAAAAGAACGAAGTTGGTTCGTCGGCTATGCCTCACAAAGTAAATCCTATTGATTTTGAAAATGCTGAAGGTAACTTAGGAATTGCAAACGCAGTTTTCGAACATTTGGCTGCAAAACTTCCAATTTCACGTTTGCAACGCGACTTGACAGATTCTACAGTATTGAGAAACGTAGGCGTCCCTTACGGCCACGTTTTAATTGCATTGGCTTCATTGAAAAAAGGTTTAGGGAAAATATTCGTAAACGAGCAAGCAATCCATGCAGATCTTGAAAAGAACTGGGCGGTGGTTGCAGAAGCAATCCAAACAATTCTTCGTCGCGAAGGTTATCCAAAGCCATACGAAACATTGAAGGAATTGACTCGTACAAACGACGTTATCAATGCAGAATCAATTGCGAACTTCATAGAAACATTGAACGTAAGCGAAGACGTAAAGGCAGAATTGCGACAAATCACTCCGTTCAACTACACAGGAATGTAACATTGGGATTTTGACTGATTTTGCGAAAATAAAATCACCTTGTTCGGCTCCACTGCGCATCCTTTACGAGGACCAATGGCTCATTGTAATTGAAAAACCGTCAGGATTACTATCTGTTGGCAACGAGTCGGGCAACGAAAATGCGTGGCATTTGGTTAGAAAATATGTATGGAGCAAGAACCCTAAGGGTGATGCGTTTGTATGCCATAGATTAGACCAATTCACATCAGGCATTTTAATGTTCGCTAAGAACGAAACAATTCAGCACACCTTACGCGACAACTGGAACAATTACATTCTTGACCGCCGCTACATTGCAGTAACGGAAAGGATACCATCGGTACAAAAAGCAGAAATTCGTTCGTATTTAATAGAAAATTCCGCAATGTTTGTCTACTCAACGCGAAATTTTGGAGAAGGTAAACTAGCAATTACCAGATTTAAAATCCTAGCAACTAGTGGTGAAATGGCCTTGTTAGACGTACAAATTTTGACAGGTCGGAAGAATCAAATCCGTGTACATTTGTCGGAACACGGATGGCCAGTAGTTGGAGATAAAAAATATGGTGCAAAAACGTCGCCAGAGAACCGATTAATGTTGCATAATAATCGTTTGGTAGTAGTACATCCTATAACCAACAAACAACTTGTTTTTGATTCCCCGATACCATATTCATTTAAGAAACATTTTAAAAACTATTTTGAAAATGACACGACAAGAAGCAATAGATAAAGTATTGGCTCTGTTTAACGAAGGCTATGCTTGTTCACAATCAATATTATTGGCTTTTGGGCCAGAATTTGGTGCTGACGAAAAAACCGCAAAATTAATTTCCGCCACATTTGGCGGAGGTATGGGACGACTACGTGAAAAATGCGGCGCCGTAACTGGAAGTTTTATGGTTTATGGATTGGCGTATGCCCCCGAAGATGCAAAAGATATGGACAACAAATTGCTATCATACCGCAAAGTTCGAGAACTGAACAAGGCCGTTGAAGAAACATTTGGCACGACAAACTGCGGAGAGTTGCTGCAAAAATATGCAACTCGAGAAGCCGTAGAAAAACGCCTGCATCATCAAATGATTTGCACAAAAATACTAGCAGAGACTGCAGGCAAGCTATACGATAGTCTGCAAACGGATGGGAAAATAGGATGATGCCATTAACGCGAACTAAATTTCATCAAGAATTTTTATCTTACTTGAAAATTTTTATATTTGTGGTGCTAAAAAATTAATATTGGGTATGGAAGTAAAAAAATTTTCTGACTTAAACCTATATTTAAAAGGCTTTGAAATTGAATCGATTGGCAACCAAGCAGTTCGCAAAGCACAGCAAGAAAACAGAAAAAAAGGTATTCCTTTGGTTTATTCTGTTGACGGCAAAATATACTACGAATTAGCAGATGGAACTATTACAACCAATAGTCCATTTAAAAACGGCAAAGAATAATTACAACTGTCTTTCGGGACATAACACAAAATTTATTTACAATGAATAAAGTTACAAAAGGAATTATAGTTGCACTAAGCGTAATTCCAGGTTTTGGTTTTGCACAAACAGTCACAATAGATGTAAAGGCAGACGTTCATGCAATTAGTCCATACATTTATGGTTCAAATGAAGACTGCTCATTCACGACATCAGCTCGATGGGGTGGAAATAGAAGTACAACATTTAACTGGGAAAACAACGCTTCGAACGGAGGTAATGATTTCAACAATGTTTCCGATGCTTTTTATGACTACACAAGCAGCAGCACACCAGCGTTGCCAATTGTAAATTTTGTAAAGAAGGCAGACAGTCGTAATCAGTTCAAAATAGTAACAGTACAAGCCGCTGGTTATGTTGCAGCAGACAAAGATGGTAAAGTTACGGAAGCGGCATCAGATGATAATCCTCGTTGGAAAAAAATTTCGTTTGAAAAACCAACTCCATATAGTCTAACTCCAGACACAGAAGATGATGTTGTGTATATAGACGAAATGATTAATTATTTGCAAACATTGGGAGAACCAGGGAACGGTGGTATTGACGCATACGCTGTAGATAATGAACCTTTCTTGTGGTCTCGTTCGCATCCATTGTTGCATCCTGAGCAGACTACATATCAGGAATTATTTGAAAAGACCAAATCAGTTGCACACGCAGTGCATAAAATTTCTCCTAACGCAGAAATTGTTGGTCCAATGTTCTATGGTTGGACTGATGCTCACCGTTGGGGAAGTCAACAAATTCTAGATGAAATTTTTGCCAAAAATGATAGTTATTATTGGTTCGTCGACTTTTACTTGGACAGCCTTAGACAAATGCAAGAAAAATATGGGGAAAAATATTTGGATATAATATCATTTCACTGGTATCCAGAGGCAACAGGTACAGAAACGAGATATTCAGTAGGACAGAAAAAAGGGCAATTAGTTCGTATTGTAAATACCAGTGTTGCAGATGCAGCTACTCCTGCTGAGTTGGTGCAACCAGACGTGATTGAAGCTCGTTTGCAAGCTCCAAGAACACTGTGGGACAACACTTACAAAGAGAATAGTTATGTCGGAACAGAATTTTATCAAATACCAAAATCAAGAAGAGCATTTTTGAAAAATATCCGTTATTCAATAGACCATTATTATCCAGGTACCAAAATCGCATTTACAGAATTTGAATATGATGCAGAAGGCCACTGGTCGGGAGGTTTGGCTTTAGCAGACGTACTTGGTATTTTCGGACGTGAAGATGTGTATCTGGCAACCAAATGGAACACATTCCAAAATTATTCTACATCGGCATACAAGCTATACTTGGATTACGACGGAAACGGGAACGGGTTTGGTTCAACATCCGTACAGGATATTTTTACAGATACTGTAAAATTGGCAAGTTATGCATCGCTTGATGAGGAAGGTAACTTACATATTATCGCCATTAATAAAACGAATGCTGCGATGCCAACGAACTTCGTCTTGAATAATGGTGTGTACTCAGATGGCGTTGTTTATGGATTCGGTCAAAATTCCGCAGACATTAAAAAACTAGGTACCATAGATGAAATACAAGATTCTAAATTTGTTTATAATCTTCCTGCATATTCCGCAGTTCACATCATTTTGAATGTTATTGAACAAACAGAACTTGTTAAAGCTCAATTGTTTAAAGAAAACGAACTTACATTGACTTTTGCTGACAATCTTTCACTTGTAGATGAAACTGCAGCGAAGACTGATTTTGTTGTAATGGCTGGTGGCACACAACAATCAATAAATAAAGTTGAAGTAAATGACAACCAACTTTCCATTACACTAGATTCTCCAGTTTCAGCCACGGAATTTGATATTACTGTATCATATTCTGGCACAAGTGTTATGGCGAAAAATAATCTTGCAATAGATAAGTTTGATGATGCAATGGTTACGAACGAGTTACCAGCTGCGGAAATAATAGCCCTTGCTATGGATATAGATCCTATCGGGAAATATATCAAACTTACATTCTCTAAACAACTATCGGAAGTTTCTGGGACTTGCGGTTTGAACGTAATTAACGGTACTGATAACATTGAATTCAGTTGCGAAAAATCAGCGGATTCGGATTATGAATTATTCTTATATCCAACCAACAAACGTATTGTAAAATACAATGAAACAACTGTTAGCAGCGTTGGTAACAGCGTATTGAAAGATATTAATGGAGTTGCAGTATCTGATTTTAGTTTTACACAAAAAGCAGGAGCTAATTATTCTCCTAATATGGATTCGGTAATAATTGCCGACAACTTTGTTATTAAGATATACTTTGACGCAAATATGCTCCCAGAAACCGATTATTCCAATGCTGGTTTGCATGTTATAGAATATAATCCAGAGAATTCACAATCAACAAATTTGGATTTTATGTCAGCTTATAACGCAGATTCTCGTATATTGACAATTACAACAGTACCTCCTATGTTACAAGGAAGAACATACACACTGAAATATGACGGAAACGACATTATACAAACAATTCACCATGGTGTATTGGAAGGGTTTGAAAAAGAATTGGAAAACAATTTAACGTCTGGTGGATCGATTGTGGATGTTCCGGGTGTAATTCAAGCTGATGAATTTTGGTTCCAAACTGGTGGTCCTGTAAAAGGTGTTTGTAGCGATGATTCTGAATTAGGAAACGGTACCGAACTCGGTTACACCAATTCTGGCGACTATTACACATATTTCATTAAATCAAATGAAGCTAAAAAATACACTTTGACAACTCGTTATTCAGCCGACCGAGTCGTAGGTTACAACGGACAAATTGCATTTATAATTGACGGTGGCGAAGAGCAACATCTTATGCTACCTGCAACTGGAAGTTTCACAACGTGGGCTGACGCATATCGTGTGGTAGACGTACCTGCTGGTGATTCCATAGAATTCAAGTTAAAAGTTGTCAGTTCAGGTTTCAATTTGAATTATTTCAATCTAACAGATGAAGAAAGATACCCTGAAATAACTTTAACAAAAGCATATATTCACGGAGATGGAAATAAGTTGTTCCTGATATACGATAAGGATATTACAGTTCTACCAGAACCATCTGAAATTGTTGTAATGAGCGACACAAACCGTGTGAACATTACAAACTATGAGTACGTGAACAACGACAAGAAGAAAATATATTGTTATTTAGAGTCTAAAATATACAAAGGACAAGTTGTTACATTGTCGTATAAGACCGAGAATGGTCAATCTTTGGAAGGCACTATTTTACCAGAATTAAAGGATACAACTATTAACAATAATTCAAAATTGATAAAACCAACTCCTTCTGCTGTTTCAACTATGCAGGATAAATCAATAGTTGTGTCTCCTAACCCTGTAAAAGTAGGGCAAAATGTTACGATTCAAACAAGTATGGATACCAACGTTACATACCAGATAGTGTCTAACATTGGTTCCAAAATTTCTGAAGGAAATTTCACAAACTCAAAAACAATTTCATTTGACAAACCTGGCATTTATTTCATAACTATTCAAACTAAAGAAAATCAGTATACACAAAAAATAATTGTGGAATAGTGTCGGATGTACACTTTTAGTTTTATATTTGTGAAACAACAAAAAAATTAGAATATGAAAAAGTGTGTTTTATTATTTACAAGTTTCTGTCTTGGGTTGAGTTCATTTGCACAAGATAATGAAGCGGAAGCTGCTTTGGTAAGTGTAGGTGCTTCGTACTGGCAAAATTGGTATGATGCAACGACGAAAACTATTTACAACAGTGACAAAGAATTGTGTGATAATTACCTACTATGGGATAGTTATTGGGATGTTGATGACCAAACCACTAACGTTCAAGTTTTAAAAGGGTTGACTCCTAAGAATGGTATTGTTGTAGAAGAAAGTAGCATTACTAACGGAACCAGTTATGCAATATCTTATGATGGTGACATCATACAGGCAAAAAGCAATAAAAAAGAAAAATACGAAAAATTTGGCATTCGTTGGATGAGTTGGGATGGAGAATGCGATAACTATCAATTAGTAAACCCAATAACAGGTCAAAAATGGGCAAACAATTGTCACAAAACAGCCAAAGGGTATTCTGTTGATTTCTCAGAACCTGCAAACCGCATGATTCAATTTCAATATCAATTGGTTTCAAGCGTTGAAGATCCTACTATCCGTGTTGATTTGTGGGATTTGAAAGGAAGAAAATCAAGTGTTAGCGATGGAAGCACTGTTATTAGCCACGTAAAAACAGTTGTTGAACCAAACAATACATATTTATCAACAGACCCAGATAGTTGGCATCTTTTCCAAGCTGTTTTTTGTGATCCTTACGAAGTTGAGGAGTTAGAAGAATATGCCGATCTTATGGTTGGAACGGTGGGAGATATTTGCGACCAAGCATATTGGTGGAATGGTGTTAATTTCACTATAAATGGCGAAGGTTATCAAGCTCCTTTCAACGTACTACTTGACCTTGAACATATTATTGGTATTGAAATGTATGTCAACGATGAACTTTCTGCTGGAAATTCTGATTTGTACATAAAAGACCTTGTAATAGGAAATAATATTACAAGAAACACCGACAATCAAACTGAATATGTTCCTACTGCAATATCTACCATAGACAATTCCTCTGAAATAGAAATTGTTGACGGCGTTGTTTATTCGGAAGGGAGAATAGAAGTTGTGGATATTTTAGGTAAAACGGTGAAATCTGCAAAACAGCAATTAGACGTAAAAGATTTACCAGCAGGCATTTACTTCATTAAAACAATTGAAGGAACAGCACGATTCGTAAAATAGTTTTTACTACATAAAACGATTAAGAAAGTCTGCCTCGGCGGACTTTCTTTGTTTTGGTACATTCTATTTTTGCTAATGTTCAATTATATTTTCTTGTTGTTTACAGAAATTCGCTGTTATTCATATCTTTGTCATATTAAAATTTAATTCAATGGGAAAACAAAAAATAGAAACTCTTTGCGTGCAAGCAGGTTATACGCCTAAAAATGGTGAGCCTCGTGTAATGCCAATTATCCAAAGTACGACATTCAAATATGACAATACAGAAGAGATGGCCGATTTATTCGATTTGAAGAAACCCGGTTATTTCTACACTCGTTTGCAAAATCCAACAAACGATATGGTTGCCGCTAAAATTGCCGCCCTTGAAGGTGGTGTTGCTGGTATGTTGACAGCATCGGGACAGGCAGCCAATTTCTACGCAGTATTTAATATCTGCGAAGCCGGCGACCATTTTGTTGCATCGTCGTGCATCTATGGTGGAACGTTCAATTTGTTTGCCGTAACAATGAAGAAACTTGGTATTGAATGTACCTTTGTCGATCCAGACGCAAGCGAAGAAGAGATTGCAAAGGCATTCCGTCCAAATACAAAATGTTTGTTCGGAGAAACAATTGCAAATCCAGTATTGAGTGTACTCGATATTGAAAAGTTCGCCCGTTTGGCTCATTCCCACGGAGTTCCATTGATTATAGACAACACATTCCCTACTCCAATCAACTGCCGTCCGTTTGAATTCGGCTGCGATATTGTAACACACGCAACTACAAAATACATGGACGGACACGCTACCAATGTTGGTGGCTGTATAGTTGACAGCGGAAATTTCGACTGGGACAAATACCATGACAAATTCAAAGGTTTAACAGAGCCAGATGAATCATACCATGGATTGACCTATACAAAAGCATTTGGAAAGGCTGCCTATATAACAAAAGCAACTGTTCAATTAATGCGCGATTTGGGGTCAATTCAAGCTCCACAAAACGCATTCTTGTTGAACCTTGGCTTGGAAAGTTTGCACGTTCGTATGGAACGCCACTGCGAAAACGCACAAAAAGTTGCCGAATATCTTGAGAAAAACGACAAAGTTGCATGGGTAAATTATCCAGGTTTGAAGTCAAGCAAATACCACGCATTGGCTCAAAAACAATTCACAAAAGGATATTCAAGCGGTGTGGTAACCTTTGGCTTGAAAGGCGACCGCGACCGTGCCATTCGTTTTATGGATAATTTGAAATTGGCTTGTATTGTAACACACGTTGCCGATGCGCGTACGTGCGTGCTTCACCCGGCAAGCCACACACACCGTCAGTTGTCGGATGAACAATTACTTGCCGCTGGTGTAAAACCAGACTTAATCCGTTTCTCTGTCGGTATTGAAAACGTTGACGATATTATTGAAGATATTGAACAAGCTTTGAATAAATAATTACCAATTGGTAGTTGATTAACAAAAAAAGACGAACCGTTTGGTTCGTCTTTTTTTCTCTATCCTTTAAACTTACGCCTCTATCCCATCACCTTTTTGGCAATTTCGGCGAATTGTTTCCCGACAATAGAATTTTCGTCCATTGCGGCAGGCTTACCTTTGTCGCCACCTTCACGTACACCCATAACAATAGGTACAGCACCTAAGAATGGCAGACCTTTTTCTTTTGCCAATTTCTCGACGCCACCTTGTCCGAAAATGTAGTATTTGTTGTTTGGCAACTCTTCGGGAGTGAACCACGCCATATTTTCAATCAAACCAAGAATAGGAACTTCGATTTTTTCCTTTTGGAAGAAATCTATTGCCTTTACCACGTCAATCACAGCCACATCTTGCGGAGTGCCAACCATCACGGCACCCGAAATGTTTATGATTTGGCAAAGAGTCAACTGAATATCGCTTGTCCCCGGAGGCATATCAATCACCATCACATCCAATTCGCCCCAGTCTGAATCTTGAATGAATTGTTTCAGCACAGTGCCAGCCATTGGACCACGCCAAGCAAGTGCATCTTGCGGATTAACGAAAAATCCTATTGACAACATTTTTATGCCATATTGCTCGATAGGAAGAATCCATTCCTTTTCGCCCTCTTTGCGGCAAAGTGGCTGTGCATCCTCTACCCCGAACATTTTTGGAATGGATGGTCCGAAAATATCGGCATCGAGCAAACCAACCTTGTAACCTTGTTTTGCCAACGCAATAGCCAAATTGGCACTAACAGTTGATTTTCCAACACCACCTTTACCGGAAGCAACGGCAATCACCTTCTTTACCTTTGAAATACCACCTTCGCCTGCCATATCATTTGCCTTAATAATGTTAACAAGCACATCAACACGCTCCAGTTCCGGAATGCCACGTTTAACCGCATCCTGCACCGACGAAATAATGGCGCGTTCGTATTTATCGTATTTCTGTGGTAAACCAATCTTAATCGTAGCATCATTACCGTTCACGTCGATAAGCTGTACGTATTGAACCATAGTGCCGGTTTCTCCCGGAACCTGAATCTGATTAAGAATCTTTACAATTTGCTCTTTCATATCTCTATCTAAAATCCAGAACAAAATTAGTAAATTCAGCGGATTATCTTACTTTTGTCCATATTTAAACAAAATGAGACAACCTCTATTTGATGTAACTAAGGCTCAACCCCCTATTATCGGTGAACTTGCCTATCCGAAGGCTCACTTCCGTCTGCCACAAGAGAAAAAAACTGTCTATCTCACTTTTGATGATGGTCCTGTACCAGTTTATACAAGACAAGTAATGAATATTTTGCAACAATATAATGTTCCAGCAACTTTTTTTATGGTTGGTGAGAATGTTTTTAAATTTCCAGAGGTGTTTCAGGAAGTTAAAAATGCGGGATATTCTTTTGGTTCACATACCTATAATCATTTAAAGGGCTGGGCGACCGACAACAAAACATATATAGAAAATGTGTGGAAAGGTGCGGAAATCACGAAAAGTAATTTGTTTCGGCCGCCATACGGAAAAATAGGTCCGTTGCAAGCACATAAGTTATATAACCAGTTACATATCATTATGTGGGATATCATTACCATGGATTACGACCATAATCTTTCTGGAGAAGATTGTTTTCAAAACGTAAAGAACTACGTCCGCAATGGTTCTATAATTGTATTCCACGACTCTCCCAAATCGGAAAAGAACTTGTTATACGCATTGCCAAAATCTATTGAGTATTTACTGAAAGAAAATTATACCTTTGCATCCATACGTTTGTAGGAATGAAAGTATCTATCGTCATCGTTAATTATAATGTTGTCAACGAATTGAAGCAGTGTCTTGTTTCTCTTTTAAACGCAACACAAAACATTGATAGCGAAATCTTTGTCGTTGACAATAATTCCACCGACAACTCCTGCGAAATGATTAAAAATCAATTTCCTACTATACGTTTAATAGAAAACAATGAGAACATAGGTTTTGCAAAAGCAAATAATCAGGCAATCCGACAATCATTGGGGGAATATATTTTACTGCTGAATCCCGATACAATTATTGAAGAAAATTCATTCAAGCGAATGCTTGATTTTATGGAAAATCACGACGATTGTGGCGGTCTTGGCATAAAAATGGTTGATGAAGAAGGCAAATTTCTACCAGAATCAAAACGAGGAATACCAACACCATTTGTCGCATTTTGTAAAATGAGTGGGCTGTATAAATTATTTCCAAAATCTGACGTATTCAACCACTACTATCTTGGAGCAATTTCAGAAAACGAAATTTCAGAAGTCGAAATATTGGCAGGTGCATGTATGCTACTTCGAAAATCGATTTTAGATATTGTTGGTTTGTTGGATGAACACTATTTCCTATATGGCGAGGATATAGATATTTCATATAGAATACTGCTGAATGGCTATAAGAATTATTACCTGCCAACAGCACAAATAATTCATAAGAAAGGTGCAAGTACAAAAAAATCACACACACCAAGTATCAAAGCATTTTACAATGCAATGGAAATTTTTATTGACACCCATTGGACGAAAAAGTATCCATCCTGGTATTGTAAAATCCTCAAATCATGCGTTAAATTAAAAGCTTGGTTAGCAATCAAATCCATCAATAAATCATGAATTTTATAGGTTTAATTATCGCTGTCGCGACATTTTTTATCATTGGCTTATTTCATCCAATTGTAATTAAGTCTGAATACTACTTTGGAGTAAAGTGTTGGTGGGTTTTCCTTATATTTGGTATTGCATTTGTGGGAATTTCATTATTTGTTGAAAATCACATAATCAGCACCATACTCGGCGTGGTTGGATGTTCATGTTTGTGGAGTATATTGGAATTGTTTGAGCAACGCAAACGTGTAGAAAAAGGTTGGTTTCCCAAAAATCCAAATCGTTCAGATGACTAAATGTATGTTTGGCAAGACTTTTCTAAAAACGAATAGACGATTCCCGAGAAATTTGTATCTTTTCACACACATTTTAGATAAAAACTTGTTATGAAAAAATATCTACTTTTATTCTGTTCCATTTGGTTTACGACGATGTGTTTTGCGCAAAAAAACATTCTGATTATTCCATTTGATGTAAAAATGTATAACAATCAGGAATCAGAAAAAATCTGTAAATATTCGGGCATTTCGTACGACAAGTCAGTAGAAAAAAT
This sequence comes from uncultured Bacteroidales bacterium, assembly GCA_937892155.1. Classification (GTDB taxonomy): domain Bacteria; phylum Bacteroidota; class Bacteroidia; order Bacteroidales; family UBA1715; genus UBA1715. Next base: position 60,654 of record CALAUG010000048.1, read on the forward strand.
CCGAACAGATTTGGATTTACACATTTACGCGGCACTCAAAGATTCCATGAATGTTTCGAGTTTATTACGCACCTACACAACTGATGCAACCACCGATTTGGAAATGGTTCATAACAATGCGACCTACTTCTTGTCGGATAATCCAGGAGAGGAATACATCAATAAACCGAAAAAAGGAACTGTTCCAAATCAAAATATTATTGCGGGTGAAATAGTGAGCATAACCTCAGCGGAAAACGCCAATAAATTGGTGAATGTACGTTTGCAGGATCCTCAATTATTTTCCGACCTAGTTCAATCGTATCAGGCTCAATATCTCGTATATTTAACTCAATTTGAATTGCTTGGCGATTTTTCCAATCCCTATACCGTAGCCGATAATTCATACATAAAAACTATAAAAGTTCATTATGTGATTTACAATTCACTGGGCAAATTCGTGAATGGTGATATTGCCACAATGTCATTCTCTGGGAAAGTCAACGATATTGACCAAATTTGCGATCAATACCTGCCAGTTATTGCAAAGAAAATAGCAAGAAAAATTCCGTAATGAAAGCCAAACGTACCGCATACAGCGATAAATTCATTGCATTACTACTGGCAATCAGTTCGGTAGTGGTAACGGTAATTGCAGTCTTAATTGTACATTACATTGGATGCGAAAATAATGTAATATTTGTACTTGTTGAATCATTGATTCTGTTCGTCGCGATATATTTCATTGCACGATACTTCATCAAGTTTTTTATCATTGAGAAAGTTCGACCTGTATATAAAATCATTCGTTCTTCGAACGTACCACGATTTAAGGATTTAATAGAAAACGATGAGAATTTGATTGAAACTGCCGAACGAGATGTAGATATTTGGGCGACGCAGAAATCCGATGAATTTGAATTTTTAAAAAAGCAGGAGGAGTTTAGAAAAGAATATATTGGCAATGTCGCACACGAATTAAAAACGCCTATTTTCACCATTCAAGGCTATGTGTCAACTTTGCTTGATGGTGGCTTGTACGACGAATCCATCAACCATAAATATTTGGAACGTACCGACAAAGTGATTCAAAGAATGACATCTATTGTTCACGATTTGGACGCAATTAACCGTTTGGAATCGGGTGAATTAAAAATGGAATACACCACCTTCAACATTCTTGATTTGGTCAATGAAATTTTTGAGGCACAGGAATATTTGGCAAAGGAACGCAATGTGACATTTTCGGTAGAAACAGCATTGCCGAAGCCATTAATGGTTTATGCCGATAAAATGAGAATGTCTATGGCATTGTCAAACTTGGTTGTCAATGCCATTAAATACAATAATCCCGAAGGTGGTAGCGTATTAATCCGCTTCTACGATATGGACACCCGTTATTTAGTGGAGGTTTCCGATACAGGAATTGGCATTCCGAAAGAATCAATTGGACATATTTTTGAACGATTTTTCCGTGTTGACAAAAGTCGTTCCCGCGAACAAGGAGGAACTGGTCTGGGATTGTCAATTGTAAAACACGTGATAGAAGCACACGGAGAAACCATAAACGTCAAAAGCACTTTGAACCAAGGAACATCTTTTTCATTTACAGTAAAAAAAGGTAATAAATAATGCCACAGGGAAAAACCATATTAATTGTTGATGACGAACCCGATATTATAGAAATTCTTCGTTATAACTTAGAAAGAGAAGGCTTTAAAACAATAGCGGCAACCAATGGTATTGATGCTGTTTCTATGGCGAAACAATTTCGTCCCGAGTTAATCTTGCTAGACGTTATGCTGCCCGATATGGATGGTATCCAAACCTGCGAATCAATTAGAAATATTCCTGAGTTACGAAATACCATCATCGCGTTTTTAACTGCCAGAAGTGAAGACTATTCTGAAATTGCAGGTTTCAACGCCGGTGCCGATGATTATATTACTAAACCGATTCGTCCAAAAGTTCTCATCACGCGTATACAAACACTATTAAAACGTTCTCACGTGCAAGCAACAAATGAAGCGCAATCACAATCACTTCAATATGAAGACATTGTTCTTGACAAGGAGAAATATATAGTAGCGAAAAAAGGTGTCACTCTTTCTCTTCCCAACAAAGAATTCAAAATTCTGGAATTACTTATTTCGAAACCCGAACACGTGTTTAGCCGTGAAGAAATTTATTCCACAGTTTGGGGAAATGAAATTGTTGTCGGCGACCGTACGATTGACGTACATATTCGTAAGCTGAGAGAGAAATTAGGAGAAAAATATATTTATACAATAAAAGGAATCGGGTATGTGTTTGCCCGTCGGTAATATGGCAGAAATAAAAGCTTGCATATTTGACATGGATGGTGTGCTTGTAAGCACCGAAATTTATCATTTTAAGGCATGGAAACGTCTTGCCGCAACAATCGGCATTGATATAGACGAAACGTTCAACGAAAATCTGAAAGGTGTTAGCCGTTCCGTGTGCATTGATTTGATTTTGAAACATGGCGGCGTTGAGAAAACGCAGGCAGAAAAAGATGCGTTGGCAGCGCAAAAAAACGAATGGTTTCTTGACTACGTGAAAAGCGAAATCACACCAGCAAATGTTTACCCTGGCGTGATTGATTTCCTTAAATCGTTGAAACAACAAGGATACAAAACCGCTATTGGTTCGGCAAGTAAAAATGCTCCGCTACTTGTGGAAAAACTAGGAATCGCTCAATATTTCGATGCGCTTGTCGATGGAAATATGATTACCAAAGCAAAACCCAATCCAGAAGTATTCCTGAAAGGCGCCGAGTTGATTGGCGTTGCTCCACAAAATTGTGTGGTTTTCGAAGACGCAATCAGTGGCGTAGAAGCGGCGAAAAATGGCGGAATGTTTTGTATTGGCGTTGGTTCTCCACAATTACTTTCAAAAGCCGATTTCTGCATTTCGGGATTTACCGAAATGAGTTTGCAAAGGTTGCAGGCGTTTAAGTGAAAGAATAGCAGATTTATTTTTACATTTGCTCCGAATTTTTACGAACGATGACGATAAACGAAATCCAAGATGAGATTATTGATGAATTCAGTCTTTTCGACGACTGGATGGATAAATATCAGTATCTTATTGATTTAAGTAAAAATTTACCTTTGATAGACGAAAAATACAAAACCGAAGAATATCTCATCAAAGGGTGTCAATCGCAAGTATGGTTGTTTGCCGAACATACAGACGGGAAAATCTTTTTTACCGCCGACTCCGACGCAATTATCACAAAAGGCATTGTCTCGTTGCTGATTCGCGTGATGTCGGGACAAACTCCGCAAGCAATACTCGACTGCGATTTACACTTCATTGAAGCAATCGGATTAAAGGAAAACCTTTCTCCAACACGCTCAAACGGGTTGCTGTCGATGATTAAACAAATGAAAATTTACGCGCTTGCGTTCAAGTCTCAAGAAAAATAGATATGGCAGACGAAGATAAAGAATTGAAACGTATTCAGGATGAAGTTGTTATGACGCTTAAAACCGTTTATGACCCTGAAATTCCTGTTGATATTTACGAACTTGGTTTGATTTACAAAATTGAATACAAACTGCCTATCATAGAAATTGATATGACGCTTACATCGCCGAACTGCCCTATGGCAGAGCCTTTAGTTTATGAAATTCAAACAAAATTAAAACTGATTAACGGCGTTGAAGATGTTGCTGTAAATATCGTACTTGAGCCGGAATGGAACCAGGATATGATGACAGAAGAAGCAAAACTTAAACTTGGATTGCTATGAAACCCGTGCAAATGGTTGACTTATATGGCCAATACATTGCTCGGAAAACAGAATTTGACGAGGCGTTATCGTCTGTTATTTCATCATCAAAATTTATTCAAGGTCCGGAGGTTCTTAGTTTTCAAAAAGAATTGGCTGAGTATCTTGGCGTAAAACACGTAGTTACTTGTGGTAACGGCACAGATGCACTGACAATTGCCTTGTGGGCTTTGGATTTGCCGAAAGACAGCGAAGTTATTACCGCTGATTTTTCATTCATTGCAGCTGCCGAAGCCATTGCACGTGTTGGGCTTACGCCAGTTTTGGCCGATGTTGACCTTGATACATTCACTCTCAATCCTCAATCAGTTGAAAAATTGATTACACCAAAAACGAAGGCAATTATTCCCGTTCATTTATTTGGTCAATCAGCACCAATGGACGAAATCATGCGGATTGCCTCCACATATAATCTCAAAGTAATAGAAGATTGTGCCCAATGTTTTGGCGCAGAATATATTACAAATGGTTCCGCAAAAAAACTTGGAACAATTGGCGATATTGGCTGTACTTCGTTTTTCCCTTCGAAAAATCTTGGTTGCTTTGGCGATGGCGGAGCAATTTTCACAAACAACGATGAACTTGCTGAAAAAATACACCGTATTGCAAATCACGGTAGTTTAGAAAAGTATAATCATATTGAAATTGGCGTAAATTCACGATTGGATGCTATACAAGCAGCTATTTTGCGCGTCAAACTGAAATATATAGATGGTTACAACACAAGACGACAGGCGGCGGCAAAGTGGTATTCATATAATTTGCAATCTATAGAATGGTTGCAAAGACCTCAAATGCAAAAAAAATCCACCCACGTTTTTCATCAATATACATTGCGTGTACTTACAAATAATAACAAAGAAATGCAGGAATATTTGCAAAAGTCAGGCATACCATCAATGATTTATTATCCTAAACCGTTGCACGAGCAGGCTTCGTTGAAACAATTTCCTCACGATGTTTGTGAGAATTCCACATTATTGACTTCACAAGTTTTGAGTTTGCCAATGCATACCGAATTGGAAGAAGAACAGATAGAATATATTGTCAGTCATCTTCGCAGATTTCATTAAATAGAAGTGATTATCGTCATTATATTCTAAATAACCTTATCTTTGTAAAGACTCTAAAAATAATTTTATGAAAAAATTTCTTCTCCCTTCAATTTTACTTTGCGGATTGTGTTTTGCAACATCGTGTTCGCAAAGTGAATCATCAAAAAAAGAACAAATTGCAACCGACACAACATGGAAACAGTTGACTGTTCGTGAAAAAATCGGTCAGACAATGATGATTACTTCCGATATGTATGCACATAAACAAATCGGTGGAGGCAGTCTTGAAAAGTTCTTTGAACAATATCCAGTTGGTGGAGTTTTTATGGCTCAATGGCATTTTACATACCAAAAGCCTGATACTCTGATATTTGAAAGATTTATCCCGAATATCATAAAAGATTACAATAAGGCGTCGAAACTTCCGCTTTTCATTAGCGAAGATTTTGAACGTGGTGCTGGCTACAATTACAATACAGCCACTAAAATGCCTGTGGAAATGGCGATTGGAGCAGCAAACGACACAGCACTTGCCTATGCACATGGAAAAATTCTTGGTGTTGAAGCTCGCGAAATGGGTTTCAACTGGGTGCTTGCTCCTGTGAGCGATTTGAATATCAATCCTTTGCATCCTCTTGTAATTGAACGTTCCGTTTCCGATGATGCAAATCGTGCAATTCCTCTTTTGGAAAGCCAAATGAAAGGTTTGCAAGACCAAAATGTCATCACAACAGTAAAGCATTTCCCTGGCGACGGAGCAACAATTTGCGACCAACACTTGGTTACATCGGCGAATAATCTTTCGTGGGTTGATTGGCAAAGAAGCTATGGCAAGATTTTCAAAAAATTCATTGCTGACAAAACTCCATCAATTATGGTTGGTCATCTTCGTTTCCCTGCTTATCAAAAAGCAGATACATTGAACGGGGATTTTCTTCCTGCAACACTTTCTAAAGAGTTGATGCAGAAACTTTTGAAGGACGAAATGGGCTACAAAGGCGTGGTTATTTCCGATGCGTTGAATATGGGTGGCGGCTATGGTTTTTACGAATCGGAACTTGAAACGGCAGTACAATGTTTTGTTGCTGGTGCCGATGTGGTTTTGTGGCCTCCACTTGGCTATATGGACACCATTGAAGCCCGTATTAACCGCGGTGAAATTTCTATGGAACGTCTTGACGATGCTGTTGAACGTGTGTGGGCGTTGCGCGAACGCTACAATTTAATTAGCAAAGAAAATCGTACTCCTATTTCGGCTCCAAAGCCTGAAGGTTTTAATGCGTATGCACAAGAACAATTGACAAATCTTGCCGAAAAAGCTGTAACTATCGTACAAAACAAAGGTGGGCAAATTCCTTTGGATACGAATACGACAAAGAAAATTTTGTTGGCTAACATCAGCCACAACGATTATACGGCAACATTTGAACCAATGAAACAGGAACTTGAAAAACGTGGTTTCCAAGTTGATGTGCGCCACGATTTGCACAAAGACGAATGGGAATGGCAATGGCACAGAATTTTGGAATACGACAAAGTGATTGTTTGTTTCGAAAACCATTATTTTGCACCAATCGGTTCGCCACTTTTGAAGGATTACGAGGCTTATTGTTTGTGGACAATGGTGAAATTACCGAAAGAAAAAGTTATTGGCGTTTCGTTCAGCAATCCGTATTATAACAAATATTATTTGAACAAAAATTCATTATTGATTAACGCATACAGCAGCGACGAATGGATGCAAAAAGCAGTTGTGAAAGTTTTGATGGGAGAAATTGAAGCAACAGCAACGTCGCCAGTAAATTTGGACAATGAGATAATGAAATAGTAGAGAATAGGTTTCGATTTTTCCAAGCAGTGGTTGGAATTTTTGAAATGTTTGATAATGAGCGAATTTGAAAACGCTGAAAAATAAAATTAAATACCTGAAAGCATCTATATAGAATAAACGTTAATTAACATATTACCATAAACTCGTTCAGAGTCTGTCGTTTAAAATTTCCGAGAATTAGCAGTACAGATAATGACTGGGGCGTCCACAACGTGGGCTTCTTATGTCTGTACTGCAAGGTCCTCGGAAAACCCTAAACGGCGGACAATTTATAGAAGTCCACGTTTTTTATGCAACAACCCGAGGAAATCCATATTGGCAAAATCATACACGAAACGCTTATTTCGCAAGGAAGAAGTGTTGCTTGGCTGGCAAAACAACTGAACTATACTCGGGAAAATATGTACAACATTTTCAAAAAATCGTGGATAGACACCGAAACCCTTATGAAAATCTCGTTGGCAATGGATTTCAACTTTTTCCGCATTTATCAGGATTATTACATAAAGTGTAAAGAAAAAATTACGGAAGTGTAAATAGCCATTTACCAAAAGCAAGTTGCCAAGACATAGTAAATTGTTTTCTTGCATAGTTAATTTAATTAAATGTAATATGAAGAAAATAATCTTATTAGGGATAGCTTTGTTGGCTATGGTATCGTGTGAAAAATACGATGATTCAGACGTTTGGAATGCAATCAATGACTTGAAGGCGAAACAGGAAAATGCGAGTAAAGAGGGTGTTACACCAGTTGTTAAAACCGTAAACGAAGAAATGTTCATTTCGTATGACAATGGCGCAACGTGGACGAAAATGTCGAATGGAATGTATTCGGAAATATCGTATGACGAACGATATGTGGTTTTTACATTAACAGATGGAACAGAATTAAAAGTTTTGAATGCTAATTATGTAGTTCCAATTGAAAAAGGAGCCATAAAAGCTGCCTTCTCAGTTGGTGAAGGAAAACAAGTTTACTTCTCTCAAGGAAACTTGCAATATCAAGCAAGTACTGGTGTATGGCGTTTTGCAACAAACCAATGGGAAGCAATAGGTGAAGGTAATGCAAATATTGCTGAGGATTATGATGGGTGGATTGACTTATTTGGTTGGGGAACAAGTGGTTGGAATAGCGGTGCTGTATGCTACCAACCTTATTCAACTAGCAATACAAATTCAGATTATTTTGTTGGAGGCTCAGGAACTACAAACCTAACGGGGGCTTATGCCAATGCTGATTGGGGAGTATATAATAAGATTGCAAATGGTGGTAATCAAGCAGGTATGTGGCGTGTTTTGACAAACGAAGAATGTATCTATTTGTGTAACAATCGTGTAGGTGCAAAGGAAAAACGTGGTTGCGCATGTGTAAATGGAATAAATGGATTAGTATTATTACCTGACAATTGGATTTTGCCAGAAGGACAAACTTTTAATTCAGGATTTGCCAATGGTGAAGATGTTGGTTTATTTCAAACTATAAACAACTATAGTCTTTCTCAATGGTCAGAAATGGAAAAAAATGGTGCAATATTTTTACCTGCTGCAGGAACATTTGAGAAGAAGTTAAATTTTGATGGAAAGTATGGCAAGTATTGGTCTTCAACAAGAAATGACGAAAACTCTATTTATAAAATAGGTCTTAGTGCCGCTGGTGTAAATCCTAAAAATGTTCAGATTTTTGTGGAGTCGTGTTCAGTTCGTTTAGTACAAGATGTAAAATAAATAGAGTATGGCAAATCAATCAAATAACACATCTTCTAATAGAGGATATGTGTATGTACTTTCGAACCCTAGTTTTAAAAGTGACATTATAAAAATAGGCCGCACTCAATCTCTTTCTCAAAGAATAAAGCAATTGAGTGGTGCAGCAGTTCCTTTTGACTATGAATTGGAAATGTACTTAAAAGTATCTAATTATATGGATGTTGAAACAATGGTTCATAATCTATTGAAAGACTATAATGTTTCAAAAGAATTTTTTGAGATATCATTAGGTCAATTACAAAAAATACTAAAAAAAGTTGCTAAAGTAAGTGGAGGTTCTTTGTATAAGAAGAACAAAACAGGAATTTTTGTTCAAATTCCATAAAGTATATTTTACTGAGTATCTAAACGCAGAATTCCTCACGGGGATTCTGCGTTTTTTGTTTGTATAGAATATGGGTAGATTACATGCAACCCTAACGGGGTTGAAAATTGTGTGTTGTTTTAATTTTTTATTGACATACATCCCCTATGGGGATTTTTGAGTTTACTATACCTGTACATAAACATAGCCCGTAGGGCTTTAATATCAATAGCAATGCATTTTTTATTTGAAATGCAACCCCTAACGAGGTTGAAAATTGTGTATTGGTTTTATTATTTTCTATTGATATACATCCCCTACGGGGATTTTTGAGTTTACTATATACATAAACATAGCCCGTAGGGCTTTAATATCAATAGCAATGCATTACATTATTTGAAAACACAACCCCAGCGGGGTTGCATATCTTATAATTGCGAAAAAATATATTTCTCATCATATTCAATTCCAAATAATGATAAAAGCGAACGATACTCATCTACAAACAATAGTTTCTTGTGATGATTTTCTTGATTTTCAATATACTTTACAACTTGTGATATTTGTGATTTGCTATAAGAAAATGCTCCGAAACCTTCCTGCCAAGAAAATTTCCCAACCACAAATTTATTTTCGTTAATCCATAAAGAAGAACTTCGCTTTATGTCAGCAACCAAGGATGACACTGATTGGTTCGGTGACATTGAAACAAAAACATGAATGTGGTCATACATTCCCCCAATAGCATAAAGTTTACAAGATTTATTTGTTACAATACCTGTAATGTACTTGTAAAGGTCGTTTTCCCAATTTTTAGCGATGACGGCATCCCTATTTTTTACTGCAAAAACAAGATGTACATAAAGTTGCGTGTACGTGTTTGGCATAGTGATTTAAGATTCTAATGTGCAAAAATAATAAATAGTCGGATTATGCACCCCCCGCTGGGGTTGTAATTTGTGTGTTGTTTTAATTTTTTATTGACATACATCCCCTATGGGGATTTTTGAGT
>CALAUG010000049.1 GCA_937892155.1 uncultured Bacteroidales bacterium
TAACAATTTTAATGCTGTCATTTGAAAATAAATTATCTACTATGGTTGCCTGAATTGTACTTCCGGGCATATTTACGGTTAAAGGTGTTATTTTTAAATCATATAATGCATTTGCCGTTGCACCTATGACAACAATTTTATCTTTGAATTTATAAAAAATGTCATCATCTAAAACAAAATCAAAAGAATCTTGATCATTTTCATGTTTTATTATTTCAAATACAATCGCTTCATCATCTTCCAAACCTAAATTAGTACTATGTGGTTTAAGAATAGGAAATATTCTTTCTTCTAGATTTATTATCGCAATAATTTCAAATTCTACTTCTTCATTAAATCCCATATCAAGAGTAACGAAATCTCCATCTTGAATTGTTTCATTGATAAGTTTTCTATTCATTTTGCATACTCCTTATAAAATATACTATAGTATAACATGATAAAACAAAAGTGTGCAATGAATTATTGCTGAAATGAATTGTGAAAATATGCTACTTTTTATTATTTTTGAGCATAACACTTTATTACACTAAAGTGAAATGATATAATTTTCATATAGATACTTTAGTGTGCTAAAGTAAAAGAGGAGAAAGTTAAATATGAAAAAAAATACAATTAAAACATTTTTACTACTTACTATTTGTTTATTTATAATGATAATAACTAGTGGTTGCGGCAAATATAAAGAAAATGAATTAAGACTTGGATTTGATAGTGAATATCCACCATATGGATATATAACTGATGAAGGAACATATGAGGGCTTTGATTTAGAATACGCAAAACTTGTTTGTGAGGAAATTGGTTATGATTTAAAATTAATACCGATTAAATGGCTTGCTAAAGATTCTGAATTAAAGAGTGGAACTATTAATTGCATTTGGTCAGGATTTACAATTAATGGAAGAGAAGATTTATATACTTGGTCAGTTCCTTATGCTGATAATTCAATTGTTATTCTTGTAAAGAAAGAATCTAATATTAAAACATTAAAAGATTTAAGTGGAAAAGTTTTAACTACACAACAAGATTCATCTGGTGCTGAGGCTTTAGGATCAGAAGAAATGGAAGAATTAGTTCTTTCATTAAAGAATTCTACTTTTAATCTTTGTAAAGATTATAACTGAAAGAAGTGCATCCAGTGTTATTCCAATGTTGTTTATCAGAGTCAAAGAAGATGCATTCATTGAAACTGGGATAAGGTTTTTTAATAACCATTTGAACTTCATTTCCTTTTATAGGAAATGTTTGGTTTTCTGACATTTAAATTTGTATAAATTAAATAAATGTCATTCATTATTATACTATTTTTAATCAATTCAAATAACGCCAAAACACTCAATCCTATCCATACACAGTATGCATAAAACGAACCTGCATACGCATAATCACGTTCACGAGGTTCAAATGGTTTTTGATTTAAATATACTATGATAGCCAAGCCTGTCATCAAGAACAGCAGAATGACAACGAAAGAATCGTTCCTTTTTCTACTCAAATGATAAATAAAACCTATCAATCCAAGTATGAACGGCAACATATAGTAAACATTTCGTGACGGCGTATTTTTCGCTTTTTCGGAAATCTGCGATTGATCACCAACTAAATGTTTATCAATACCATTAATACCTGTTATCCAGTTACCATTGTCTATGCCACCATGTCCTTGAACATCATTTTGACGTCCGCAGAAATTCCACATAAAATAGCGCATATACATATGTCCAACCTGATACGAGAAGAAATAGCGAAGATTTTGTCCAAACGTCGGTACATCATAATCTTTACCTTCTCTATCATAATGCACTTTTCGTGTATTACGACCATCCTTTATTCCTGCCCATTCCTTATAACCGCGGATGTGATGAGATTCGCGACTATACATACGTGGGAACAAGGTACACATATCGGGATTCCAAACATATTCGATACCGTTGCTGACTTTCACATATTTACCATCACGGGGCGTATATGTAAATTTCTCCTTGAATTCCGCATTACCATCAGCTTTCCACTGTGGTGCTGCATTATAATAAGGCCCATAAAGTATTGGCGTTGAACCATATTGTTCACGGTTTAGGTATGAAAGTAGCGAGAATGCATCTTTCGGTGCATTTTCATTCATTGGCGTGTTCGCATTTGAACGAAGTATTATCATAGCATACGATGAATATCCTATCATAATGACCAACAACACGTTGACAATTGTATTCAACACATATTTATTTTTCCCGTTAATATAATTCAAGCCCCAAATTATTCCTGCAAGTATAATAATCCAGACAAGAATGCTATCGGTCAATGTTGGAATACCTAGTAAAACCGTTATAAAAGTAACCACGCCAACTTTCACCCATTTGTTCACTTTGTCGCATTTTGTAACGCAAATTCCGGCAACAAACGCCAACGTGAGAACAATCAGCCATGCAATCAAACCGGACTGGAATGGCATTCCAAGAACATTCACACAAAACAGTTCGAATTTGGAAGCAACATCAACTGAGCCAGCAATAATTCCCCACATCATAAACGCAATGAACAGGAATGAAAGCAAGCAAGTAAAAATTATGCCTTTTGCCGTCGGCTTGAACTTCTTGAAATAATATACAAACACAATAGCCGTTATTGTCAATAAGTTCAACAAGTGTACTCCTATTGACAATCCCATAATGTAGGCAATAAATATTATCCAGCGGTCGCTACCAGGTTCGTCGGCATGATCTTCCCACTTCAAAATAGCCCAAAATACAACAGCCGTAAGCAAAGAAGACATACCATATACTTCACCTTCAACAGCAGAGAACCAAAATGTATCCGTAAAGGTATAAGCACCAGCACCTATAAGTCCAGCAGATAAAATGACGATTATACTTGTGAGATTTAATTCTTTGCCTTCAAAAAATTTCTTAGCCAAATGGGTAATTGTCCAGAACAGGAACATAATCGTAGCCCCACTTGCCAAAGCAGACATTGTATTCACACACGCAGCAATTTGTTCCGGTGCAGATGCGAACAAAGAAAAAAATCTTCCCAATATCAAGAAAAATGGTGCCCCAGGTGGGTGACCGACTTCCAATTTTCCTGCTGTTGCAATAAATTCACCACAATCCCATAAACTCACAGTCGGTTCAATTGTCAAAAGATATACAATTGAAGCACCAATAAACGACAGTAATCCAAGGATGTTATTATACAGTTTGTATTGTTTCTCCATCGCCAAAAATTTTAGCAAAGATAAAAAATTATCAGCATTTGGAAGTTTAATCTAACAAAGAAAAACAAGTGATTTGTATTTGCTTCAAGAGATTTTACAATCAACTATCCAAAAAAATACAAACAGTGCTTAATATTAAAATAAAAAGACTACCTTTGGAGTTGTTAATAATTTTGATTCAAAATTTATTTTTATGAAAAAATTAGGTATCGTTTTAGTTGTTGCCGCTGCTATTGCAGCTTTAGTTTCTGCATGTAAAACTGTTGATCCATGTCCAGCATATCCTGGTGAATCAAGTGTTGAGCAAATTGACAACTCAAGAATATAAGTATTCCCTACTTATTCATTCTTTAAAAAACATAATACAGAGTATTTTCATGCTCTGTATTTTTTCATTGTCTGCCCTTGCCCAAGGAGAAGTTGACAATCAAGACAAAATTCTTTTTTCCGATGAATACTCCATAGCCATAGGACTTAACACCAACGGCTTTGGAGTTGGTTTCCGATATGGTAAATATGTAGATTACCTACACAAAAATTTATATCGAATACAATTTTGCAATCTAAGAAGCCCTAAAGAGGTTCGATTAGCATCTTCGACAGGTCTTTCTATCTATGGTAAAAGTAACAATGTCGGCGTTTTGCAAGGAACTTTCGGAAGGAAAAGTGAAAAATTCAGCAAATTTGATAAAAATTCAGTTGCAATATATTGGAATTACGAAGGAGGCCTTTCTTTAGCTTTCGAAAAGCCAACATACTATCATGTTTTATATCCTTCTGGACAAGACATCATAGAAAAATTTGACGATTCCTATTATACAAAATATGGGAAAGCGTCTTTCTCATACGGCATCAATGAAATAAAACTTGTTCCGGGATTAATCGCAATGACGAGTGCAGAATTTAATTTTTCCAACAGGAACACGTACACAACATCTGTTGAAATCGGAGCAAGTGCCCAGACATTTTTGAGAAAGGTCCATATTATGTGCAACGCTGACAATTCGTGGATGTTTATTACTTTATTTGTAAACATACGTATAGGGAAAATTAAGGAATGATTTTTGTACGTTTTTTATACATTTGGTTTGAAGCTTTATAAAACTTACTGATATGAAAAAATTTTTTATAACCGCCATAGGTGCTTTTTTAGCATTTCAACTATCGGCACAGGATTTTACAGAGTTAAAGGGTGTTATGTTGAAGGATTCTGTTGAATATGCAGATGCTGTTCCTAAAATTTTGGAATGTAGTGAATATCTTCTTTCGACATCCGTTAAGAACGACGAGAATCAATTAGTAGCGTACGATTATCTGGTTGAATGGCTAAACAACAATCCATACTATCAATTCCAGCCAAATAAAAAATTGTACAAGATTATAGGAAGCAATGCTTCATTAACAGCACGATATTTTGCATCTCTTTGTCAAATAGCCATAGACAACAAATATGAGATTTCAAATGATGAACTTCAATATCAAGCAATAGACAAATTTGTTCGCTTCTGTATGTATAAAAAATACAAGGTTGAAGTAGATAAAAGGCTTCAAAAATATATTGACGCCAAAAAAAATGGAAAGTTAAAAGAGATGATTTAAACCTCACCCACTCCATAAAACAAAAAAGCAGAATCAATCGATTCTGCTTTTTTATTAATATGACCTATGTAGCCTATCGTATGATCGTCACATCACCCTTCACATTCAATACTCTATGCTCGCCAGTAGATGGATCAACATCTTCACATACAGCCTTACAGTGGTAAACATACACATCCTGTTTGCTAATTGCACCCTTGTAAGAACCATCCCATTTTTCTGCTAAATCCGTAGTTGACCACAACAAAGTTCCCCAACGATTGTATACTCTCAATTCATAACCTGATTCCAACACACCTGTTTTGAATACAGGATAGAATGTATTATTGTCGGACAAATCAGGAGTGAAAGCATTAGGGAATGTCATACCGCAGTTCGGATTTGGAACAACTTTCAATGGTTTTGCAACCACATTCTTACATCCCCAAGTATTTTCAACAACCATTAATGATACCGTAAAGTCTCCTACTTCATCATATTCATAGACAGTATTATATGCATTTTCAGTATAAACACCATCACCTATGAAATCCCAGAAGAAATCAAAGTTGTCATTCTTCTTTGTCAAATTAGTAAATGTAACCTCTTTGTCAACAAAAATGCTATCGGTATGTCTCAATGTATCTTCTTCCATAAAGTAAACTTCTTCTGACGCATAGTATGTGAAGTTTGCCATTGGCGTTGGATGAATGTATACTGCCAAAGTATCGTACACTGGACAAGCGTTATGACTTGCTTGCAATATTACACTATCCTCACCTTCTTTATCCCAAGTTATAGTTGCCATATCACTAATTGGATGCGTGATATCTGTTATATCCCCATTGCCTTCCAATACAGACCATGCATAAATCAAATTCATAGAAGGAATATTATTTACAGCCTGATAAGTAGCAGATTCCCCAACACATACATGTATTTGACCATTGATAGCAACATCAGGGTAAGGAGTTACAATTACATTTCTACTAATTCCTTCAATTGGTCTATCATTTGAAGGATATACGCTTACTGTCAAATTAGTATTTTCTGTTTGATTCCACAAAACCTCCACACTAGAAGCATTGGCATCACCAAGGATTGTTCCACCTTCAACCGACCATACATAGATAGAGCCACTTGGATAATCTATATCCAAACTATATACAGCTGATGAGTTTACACAAACATCATTACCGACAATGACTGGCATTTTCTGATTGACAATACTGATTTCTCTTGTCGTTTCTGCCTTACAACCATTTTGATCAACAACGGCGTACGTCAAAGTAACAGGATTACGCTCTTCAGACGAATAAATATTTGCCTTTTGAGATGTAGGATTTTTCAATTCAACACCACCTTCAGCAGTCCATTGATGAGAAACGAAATCAACTCCATATTCTGCACTAGAAGGATTACCATCTATTACCAAGTAACCATTTGTATAATACAATCCATTATATTCCGGAGATACCGTTATTGAAGCAGTTGGATTCGGATGAGCTAGCACTGTGAATGTAACATCCGTAGAGAAACCTGCATCATTTGAAACTGTTAACGTATAAACCGTAAGGTCTTTAGTTGGCTTTATCAAAAGATTAATAGCCTCTCCAAGATAATTATTGTCATCATCACGCCATGCATAATGTAAACCATCTGGACGACCTGAAACGAACTGAGGAATTAAATATGCCGATTCACCAATACATAATTCAAGAGCATCATCTACCAAACATACTACATCTGCATCTACTAACTCATTTTCAGAAACCGAATATTCGGTTCCATCACACAATCGTGTGATTTTTGGTATAATAACTTCCGTCTGCAACGTAATATTTGCTGATGCCGTACAACCGTATTTATCCGTTAATGTATAAACAAAGTCTGTTGTACTCATAATTGGTTTTGTCGTAATAACAGAAACATCTGTTGCAGAAGCAATATTTGCTGCATCAGACCATGAGTGAGTAAATGGCGATGTTGTATATTTCGTCAACTGAGATGTTAGAGCCACGCTAGCAGTATAATCCACAACTTTTATCGGAGCTCCTATAATCTCAACCTCAGGATTTGGTTGCACCGCAACATTAAATACTTTCGTATCACTACAATGTTGATCACCAGCAATTACAGTCACTTCATAATCACCTTCTTTATTGTAAGAGAACGTAGTTGTCTTAGCGTCTTTAGGACTAACGTTACCTAACCAACTATAATTTGTTGGATTACCAGTCGCAATTTCTGCCGTTATTGGCAAATCTGCACCAGCACACACATACAAGTCATCTATATCTGCAAGCTTAACTGCAGGATAGACAGTTACATCAACACTATTTTCTTTCGGACAATTGTACTCATCTGCTATAGTATAGTATAATGTATAATTTCCTTCATTCTCACTTCTGAACAATGATCTTGTTACTATTGTAGAATCCACAATTCTGTTTTTATCACCGCCAACCCAATGCATCACGTATGTACCAGGAATATTGTTAGGATTGATATCTAAAGTCAAATCTGCACTCGCACAAACTGAATATGTTGGATCTAATGACAAATCAGATTCTGGCTTAATTGTTATTATCGCTTCTGCCTCACTGCTACATCCATTTGCATCAACAACCATAACATTTGTTATATATGTTCCTGATTCTGTAGCCGTATATTTTTCTATAGATCCATTAGAAGTTGCACCATCCAAGCCTGTCCATACATAGGTGTATGGAGCTGCCCCATTAGATACTTTTGCTTCTATTTCAGTTTCAACATGCACACATTCCGTTACAGGATCAACAGTTACGGATGGTAATTCGTCAACATATACGTTAAATGATAATGAATCAGAACAGCCCATCGCATCAGTAACAATCAATTTCATTTCTTTATTACCTACAGCTTGTGAATTACTAAACATGTATGTCTCAGTCTTCACAACAATAGGACTACCATCCATCCATTGATATGAAAATGGTTCTACACCAGAAACTGCAGGAACAAGAGTTATTGTATTGTCCTTACAAACGTGTGGTAGCTCTTCACCTCTCAATGCTACCGTTGGTAAGGAATAAACTGTTACCGTATGTGTAGCGGATGCAGGCTCAAAATATTTCTCTCCAACACTATTCAATACCACTTTATAAACGGTATTGTCGGTCGGTGCAATTTCAAGAGTTTTATCTGTTCCTATTACAGTTGACAAATCGGAAGCCTTATACCATTCATATTTGTAAACACCTGTACCTCCAGAAGGTAATGCTTCCAATACAGCTGTATTCCCGAAGCAATATGGATCTGGTTTTTGAAGAATAGAAACTTTTAACGGCTGACCAATAATCGTGATAGTTACTTCTGCAGTATCTTTACAACCTTTTGCATCGGTAACCTCCAATGTATAAATATTGGTTTCTAACAATTTTCCCGTAGCATTTTGTACTGTTGGAGAAGACACCAACGAATCTGCAGGACTCCATAGATATGAATATGCTGGCGTACCGCCTGTCGCTGATCCAAACAATGTAAATTCTTGTCCCCAATCTTCAATTCTATCCTCACCTGCGTTAGCGGTTGGATTCTGCAAGCCATAAATATCTAACTGATCGAAACCTTTACATCCATTCTTGTCTGAAATTTCAATACCTATGTTATAGATATCTGTTCCCTTTTGTGTATAAATAGGATTCATTACATTAGTGCTACTCAATTGCAATGTATCCAAATACCATTTTGTTATATATTCTCCCTGATAAGCATATTTAACCAATGGCTCCAACTCAATACTTGCACCATCACAAAGTTCGATGTCATCTCCTAAGGTAATTTCAGGTAATCTGAACGCAGTCATACCAGTTGTAGTTGTAGACTGACAACCAGTTTTATTATCAGTAACCGTCAACGTGATAGTGTGTGGTACCATTTCCGAGCCAATAGGATTTGATGGAACTATTTGAACTGAGCTACCTGTTGTTGATAACAATGTAGCTGTAGCTTCCCAAGTATATGTTACATCAGTTGCTGAAGAATTAGCTTGTAATGTTGTTGTGTCCTCAGCACAAACAGACATATCCTTCGTTGCTATTTCAGCCAATGGATTTGGATTTACAAGAACTGTTGCTTTTACTTCATCTGACACGCAACCATTACTTGCTGTAACTTTCAAATTAACGTGTTTTTCACCTGGTGTTGAAATATCTAACATTGGAGTAGCCTCTGTTGAAGTAACATCACCAGACCATTCATACGTGAATGTCGCGTCTGGCACGTCTGTTACCGAAGGGACCGCAGACAACTGAACACCCATATTTGATACACATTGATCTGGAACTGGATTAATTGTAACCTGTGGACGAGGTTGTATTGTTACGTTCACAACATCCGAAGTATCCTTACAACCTTCAGCGTCAGTAAATACCATTTGGAACTGATGAACACCTGTAATGTACGATGCAAATGTTGGATTTGGAATTGTTGCATCAGACAAACCTTCAAGACTATATGCCTGCTGAGCTATCCATTGGTATGACGCACCATTACTACTTCCTGTTACGACAGAACCACTCAAATTAACAGGTTCTCCCAAACAAGAAACATCAGACTCAGAAGCTGCTGTAACTACTGGTTTTTGATTTACCAAAACCTCGGCTGTTTTGCTGGCTGTACAACCATTTTGGTCTTCAACGCCAAATGTTACATAATACGTTCCTACATTATCATTTGTATTGATTGTAGCATTTTGTGCAGTTAAAGAAGAAGTTATAATTTCCGTATTTCCAGTCCATGAATATTCATAAGTCGGTTTTCCACCTGTTACAGTTGGTTGTAATGTTAAGTCAGCTCCTTGACAAACTTCTTCACCCGACAAATCAATAACTGGATTTTCATATACTTCTTGAGTCGCTTTTGCGTCACGGACATCACCTTCCGTTTTATCTGTTACGGTCACTGAAACGTCTACATTTGAAGCTATACTTGGTATGGTTATCACGGAATCATTTACGGATGTATATGATACTGCTGGATCCAAATTCCATACATACGTAAATGGTCCTGTTCCACCCGTTCTTTCTGCTTCTATTGTAACATCAGTTCCAGAACAGACAGGAGTTAAATTTAACGTAACCTTTACTGGAGCATACACATCAACCAACACCTTAGCTGTTGCTGTACAACCTGTGACTTTATTTTCAACACCAATTGTATAATATGTTGGTTCATTTAATGCAACTGTTTTTGGCGTCAAAGTATTCGACGACTGCAACAATGAGGCATCCGACCACGTGTATACATAATCAGAAGAAGAAGGTGTAATTGTTGCCTGCAAATTAGCAGTTTGTCCTTGTTGCAATTTTCCACTTAGATTTTTCAAATCAACAGAAACTTCTGGATTAACCGTTACATTTGCTTTTTCAGTATTTATACATCCTTCATTCGTTATTGTATAAGAAATCTCATGAGTTCCTACACCAGCAACGGCAGGATCAAAAGAACCCATAGAGACACCTGTACCGGCATACGTACCTCCTGTTGGAGTCGCATTCATAACAACAGGATCGCCATCTGCACAAACAGAGAAATCTTCAAATACAATATCATCTACTGGAGTAAGATTAACCGTTAACTTAGCAAATGATGCACACTTGTTACTATAGTATACCTTAGCATAAAATGTCGTACCATCTGTTACTGGTACTGAACTTGTAGATCCCATCAATTTTGTGTATTGACTATCAGAATACCATTGAACAGTGGCATCCACGTCTGTTGTAATTTTCGAAATGTTTTCATCCAAATCAACAACACCTTGATCGCCTCCCATTTGTGGAATTTCGCAAACCGTAACCTCACCATCCATTACTTCAGGTATTGGGTATACGTTCAATAAAAGTTCTCCTGGTATATCCTCACATTCATCTTGGATATAGGCATAAAAAATATTTTCACCCGCTGGAACATCAACAAATTCCGGATCCTCTATTTTTTTCGTCTTTTGATAATCAAAATACCAATCGCGGTTTGCTACCAATGCGCCACCAACGTTATAATTAAAATTCTGTAAATTGAATTCCTTTAATGTTGCACCTTCTGTCGCACATGTATCACCCAAATCAACTGTTCTTTTCTTGATACCGGAGTTCTTTACATGCAAAAATACCATAGACGTATCAGAACGAGTAATTTCAAAATTATTTTTAACAATTGCATATATCGTATCCACGTCTGTAATTGTATAATTTCTTGCGTCTGGTCCAAGAATTGTCTCTTTGTACTCTTTCGAAGAATATTTTAAATTATCTAAATAATAACCATAGCCAGTAACCCATCCATTGAAATATCCACGAATACGAATCGTTTTTATTGGGGCGTACATATCTTCATAATTTGAGAAATCAAAAGAAACATGTTCCCAATCGCATACTGGTGCCGACGACATACCTTGGTAGTATGTTGGGAATGAAGCAACACTGGTTGTGATGCAATTATCATTTTGGTCCACCAACTCTAGATAAATCGTATGCGAACCAGAAGACCATTGCGTTGAAGCGCCATCATACTTAACGTCAAATTCAAGCGTTGAACTATTTTCAATTTTAATAGGTTTACTACTCAAATCGATAGACAACCATGATGAATTTTGTGCATCACTACCAGAAAGACCTGGAAGCGTGTACCATTGCTGGTTATTTTTCACAAGGTGACCAACAGTTCTTGTTTCCTCATGCGTAATTGGCACTTCTACTTCCTCCTCAACTTCAACCTCTTTTTCCACTTCTATTTCTTCACCAGTATCGGGGTCAATTTCCGTTACTATCTGAGTTTCTGTATGTGTCTGAATCTCTGTTTTGTAACCATCAAGTATTGTCTCTGTTAATGTTGTTGTGGAAAATGAACCGTTTACGGCCGACATCGAAGAAGAAATTGGTCTTACTTTATCATAATCGTCCCAGACAACGTTAGCTGCTGCAACAAGTTTGTCAAAATGGTCAACATAAAAACCTGTCAACAAGCCCTTTTTACCAACAATTGTATCATTTAAATTGAATAAATTGTAATACTGACTCATATTGTTCTCTGGTGATAATCCAGGAGTATAACAAACCGTATCATCAATATCATTTAAATCAACTGGTTCAACTATTTTTATCAACACGCTTTTTTCAACATCACCATAACAGTCCGTTGTAATTGTTGCGACATATTTATATACGCCTATCGCATCTATACGCACATATGGATTCTCTGCATCTGTATCATTCAAATAATATGGAGCATCCATTAACTGCCAGTCATATCCATCCCACATATACCCTTTCCAAGAGAATTCATAACCACCATCGGCCAACAAACTGACTTTCGTATTTCTCGTTACCGTTATACTCGTATCGTTGTTACTTACGATGACAGCTGTTGGATAGTTATCACTAAAGCGTGAGAAATATCCATACATAGAACCCATCAAACGATATCCTTGTCCATCACCCCAGTCATGCGCAGTAGAGTTCATCATACCCATATGGAATAACGAGGTTGGATTTTGCAAGAAATATGCGCCTTCCGGCATATCACTTTGATTGAAATAGATACGTGCAACCTTCCATTCGGTACCATCAATTGCTTGAAAGTCGGCATTATTAATAACCGAATTTGACACACCATTTAACAAGAAATCTTTTTCTCCATCACCTTTTACCATCAAGTTCATATAAAACTCTTGGTCATTTTGAGACCCATACGTTCTCACAAAACCCATTTTATGAGAACCAGTACATAATTCAACAGAAGGCAACAAAGCACCTGCAACCTCACAATGATAACCAGATACGTGGAACGCATATACTGGTTTTGATGCCTTTATGAAAGTATAAATTGAATTAGGATCTGTCAATTCTATAGAAACAGACTGACCTTTTTTCAACGTAGAACCGTATTGTGCGCCATCAACAGTAAGTGTTGTATTATCCTGAGTAGCTGTAATCGTTACCAGTTCATAGAAATTATTACCTGTACTTTTTGATGCAGAGTAACCCTGACCTTGTACAACCAAATAATCTGTACCCGTAACATCCACTGGTGTCAACTGGTCACCAACGTAATCTTCACAATCTCCAGAATTCGTATAATAATCTGGATAAACAGAGTCTTCACCAATTGTTACGGCAATCGGCTTTGTCGACTTAATGTGAGTGCCCGACATTCTTGAACTAGCATCTTGACCGGTGGCACGAACGACATAAGTTTGTCCTCTATCCAATGTTACCGATTTCGTTGTTCCTGCAGAAATACCAACGCAGTTGGTAGTTGGAGTAACATTTATTACCGTATGATCTTGCGTTGCAACAATTACTATATACGAATATGCACCATCCCCGGAAATCCCATTGTCTGGCACACCTTCTCCATTGTGATATGGGTCATTAGACATCTTATTTTGGAACGGAGTATAAAATTCTTTACCCAAAGCATTTTGTCCTTTCAAAGAGAAAATATCGGTATTCAAAACTGAAGCAATCTCATAATAAGCAGTTATCACCGCATTTGAACGAATATACAAACCTTTATCCTCTACGATATCGCCAGACTTAGAGCATTGAATATCAGAAATATACGGGGTCAAATCTATGGATTCTGTACTATTAGCAGGAATACTCACATTGGCAATAGTCAAACCCAATGCTGGCAATGAAACCGTGACATCTGCATCTGCATCCTGCGTGGCTATACGCAAATAGATTGGGCGACCACCAACCTTGTATGGATACGACTGCGGCCAATACGGAGCATGGTCGGTATTTCCATACGGAGCGGCGAACCAAAATTCATAATCAACCTGAGAAAATGCAAACAACGACATCGCAGAAATGCAAACAACTGTTGCAAACAAACGTTTTATACTACCTTTTGTGTACATATTTTTGTATATATAATAGTCAACTAATACAAGACACGCCCTTCCTTGGAAAGGTTACATCTAATTCGCCAAAATAACGAATTTTTACAACAAAAAACAAGTAAGAATATCTAATCTTCGGAAAAAAATGCTGACATTTTCCGATACTCCAAAAATATACGAGCACGAGACACGCATCCGATATATTTCCCATTGTCCATAACAGGGAAATTATAATGACCACTTTTCTGAATGGTTTTCACGACATACTCCATATCATCATGAGGTGAAAAGAAAAATTCCGGCACATACATCAACGTACGTACATCAACCGTATCGTATAATTCAGGGCAAAATATTTTATCTCTGATGTCATCCAACTTAATCATTCCATACATAATACCATCCTCTCCCACGACTGGATAAATGTTCCTTTTCGAATGTTTTATCACTTCCACCAAATCTCTTAATGTTGCGTCAGGATCGACCGTAACAACATCTTTCTCTATTAATTTATTAATATCCAACAATGTCAACACAGATTTATCTTTATCGTGGGTTAACAATTCTCGTTTTTGAGCCAAGACATATGTATAAACTGAAGTGTCCTCAAAAATTCGCACCGTTGCATACGAAATTGCAGACACGAGCATCAACGGGACAAACAAACCATAACCACTTGTAATATCCGCAATTAAAAAGATTCCCGTCAATGGAGCATGCAAAACTCCTGCTATCATTCCGCACATTCCAAGCAATACAAACACCGATTCTGGAACACGAATATTAAAAGAAGAAAACAAAAACGAAAAGAACAAACCAATCAATGCGCCAATAAACAACGATGGAGCAAAAATACCACCAACACCGCCAGCGCCGAATGTCAAAGAGACTGCGAACACTTTTATCAAAATCAGCGAGACAAACAGCATACAAACTATCATAAATTGGTTCTGATAGCCCGCAAATGGTGTATTATGAAACAAAAAAGAATAATCTCCTCTAAAAGACATGTTTATTTCTCTAAAACCTTCACCATAGAGCGAAGGGAAGAAAAACAAAAGTACACCCAAACACAAACCGCCAATCACAAGCCTGTTTCGTTTACTTTTGATTTTGGAAAACGTCTTATTCATCAAAACATACATTCGCTTAAAATACACGGAAATCAGACCAGTTATAATTCCTAACACCACAAAAGACGGAACATCCTGAAATCTATAGTCACGATTAAACATATCCACAGAATGGAACAAAACATCCTGCTCCAAAAAGAAATAGGACGATAGTGTTGCGACTGAAGATGTAAGCATAAGCGGAACGATAGAAGACATCGAAAAATTCGCATAAATTACCTCTAGTACAAAGATTACGGCTGCAATAGGTGCATTGAATATCGCCGCCATTACACCAGCAGCGCCGCAACCAATCAAAACGACACATTGTTTATAATTCAAACGAAAGATACGTGCAAAATTAGAACCATAAGCCGCTCCCGTAACAATACTTGGTCCCTCCAATCCAACTGAGCCACCAAAACCCACTGTCAGAGCACTTTCAATCATTGATGAAAACATATTATGAGGTTCTATAACACCTTTTTTCCGAGAAATTGCATATAACACTCCCGGAACACCTATATTCGCATCCGATTTGATGACAAATTTAACAACTAGTAAAGTCAGAGTAATACCTATCATTGGCAAGAAAAAATACAAGAAATTCTCTCCTGTTGCAGGTGCAGCCAAATGCAATAAATACTGAATTCCGTGTACCATTGATTTTAAGACGACAGCAGCCAAACCAGAAACAAAGCCAAGAACCACACTTAGCACATATAAAAACTGCTTGTCGGAAATTTGTGTTAATCTCCAACGATATAATTTGCGTATTAATTTCTTTCTCGTTAACATAACAGCGCAAAAATAATTTTTTTACACATACTAAATAGAGTTCACCCACGTTTTATTGTTCATAAAAACGATTTGCCTATGGATAAAATCTATTCTAAACCTTTTGCACACAAACTTTCAGATAACAAACAACAACGTCGCGTTAATAATGTGGCAACGTTAAAGGATTATTGTCATTCCACGGTTTATGTCAAATCATTACTATTGGGAGATGTCAAAATTTTCCTAAATTAGTATTAAAAAATTTTTGATTCCTCGCCGTTTCGCAAACGAGCAATGTTTTTACGATGTGTCACCAGTATCACAACGGCTATGACTATTGCAAATATTTTTAAAAGAATAGAATAATTTCCTACAAAAAACACAAAGAATGGATAAGAACATCCAGCAGACATTGACGACAAAGAAACATAATGACTAATAAGCAAAACTATCACAAAAACAACCAATGCGAACAAAACAGCTTGGGGAGTCACCGCCAAAGCAACTCCTAACAAAGAAGCAACTCCCTTCCCGCCTTTGAAGCCTACATATATTGGGAAAATATGTCCCAAAACTGCAACCAGTCCGAAGAGTAGCGGTATTACGCAAGACCAACTCGCCAAACTATAAGTACTTAACCAACTACCTAATAAAACTGCAACAAACGCTTTCAAGACATCAATTAGAAAAACAGGAATCGCAGCTTTTACACCTAATACACGGAATGTATTTGTTGTTCCGGCATTACCACTCCCATGTTCACGAACATCAATGCCATAAAAGACTTTTCCAATCCACACAGACGATGGAATCGAACCGAGCAAATACGAAACGATTGTCCCAAGTATTACAAAGAAGTAAAACATCGTTACTGATTACAAACTGGACAATACGATTTTTTGACTTCTGGATTCTCAAACATTTGGAAAGACAATTTACCTGTGTCAACCAATTCGCATAAACGTGGTTTATTCATTTCGCTTGCACGCTTCAAAGCATCAACAAATGCCTGAGTATGATACATATAATCAGTGTGGCTGCACATTGATAGAAATACAAATATGAATTCTTCACTCACGTTTGGCAAATTAACCATATTTGACATAACACTTAACGGATAATCATAATCACCCATTCCGACAAATATCGCAGCCAAATTGAGAGCCCCTTTCCAATCATATTCATCAATTTCTATTATTTCCTTAATTCGTTCAAATGCCGCATTCACGAACTCTTCCTCATTTGCAACTTTAAACGTCTTATTCAAATTTTGTAAAGATTTAATTTGTAATTCCAAATTGATTGGATCTATTGCATATTTTGGCAAAACAGAAATCAACTGTGCATCAATTTCCTTTTGCATATCAGTTACGTAGAATTCGTTATCTATCGTTTCCAATTTTAGGCGGGCAAAAACTAAATTACGACGCACATAGAAATTTTCAGGATTTAATGTGTTAAGGCGTTTCATTTCCTTCAAGAATTTCTCGTCTATTTCCATATTGTTTGCCGTGTATTTCAACCACATTTTATTAACCTGCATACCAACATACGCCGGCTTATCGGGAACAGTCATCTTATCTATCACATTCTTAGAATATCTTCCTGACAAGACTTGTTTCATAATATACTTCTGAATTGCCAAAGCCAAATCCTCATTGTACTCTTTTAAAGCTTTGTGGAATGCGTACAACGTATATGCCTGCTCCTGACGAGTAGTAGATATATTATATTCTACCACTATTTTTACCTCCGCAAAACGATGTTTTGACAACACTGGATCCATCTTTTTTAAATTATCTCCTTTGGAAATATAAGCAAGTACCTCCTCGTGAGACTTTGTCTTCAAAAATTGCCAATCTGTTGCAACAATATCAGTATAAAATAAATCCCAAGAATCCCTACTTCTTGTTGAAATAGGAACCGAATTGTGCGAATAGGATGCTATCGCACTCACAATGCTATTGATACGTTCACCACGTAATTGCATGTTTTTATCGGGATTTCCGTCAACAGAAGTATATGCGGTGACAATAAAGGCAAGAGGTTTGAAATCCGGTTGTTTCATTGAATCTATGAATGTTTCTATATCCTCTACACGATATTGCGAACGACCAATTTCAAACGGAATTGCAAAACTGATTGTATCTTTAACGACTTTCGGAGTGTAAACAAAAGTATTATATCGAGTTACAGTGTCTGGGAAAGGCAACATTTCAGGCATTTCAAAACCTTCTATTTTTTTGTCATAACTAGGCGTCAAAGTCTTACATAAATGTTTGTCTTTTATTATCAACACATTATATTCGTAATCAGTTACCCCATCAGGCAATTCTCCTAATAACAATCGCAATTTTGAACTAGAATTTCTTCCAGCATAAATATTTAATTTATCAAAATCCTTAACGAAAACCGGCTTGGTCATAAAACCACGGCTTGGCAACTGATTATTTACAATGTTGTCGCCATTACAAGGATATTGTTTCATATTGACGATGTCCACTGCTATTGCATCTGTCGGATCTTTCAACAATTTTTTTAATGATTTGTAGTCCCCGGTCTCAAAATAAATTTTATTCTTTTCTATGGTCACCATTGAACGAAGTCCTTCCAATTCCTTAAATTTTGCACATGCTTTACAAGCTTTCGCATCATACCAACCTACACCCTGATTTGATGATGATAATTTTAGACCTGACTCCTTGATAGACTTCTTAGAAGATGAAACAAGATTATAATTACCAACACTTACCGATATGTACAATTTCTTACCGGTCTTATCTATAGAACAACCAATTCCCGCAAAAATATATTGTGGATTTTGCAATATCTCAACTGATTTCCTTTTAAAAATTTGGAAAACAACATCTTGAGCAACTTCGTCATAAGTCAAGGACAATTTTCCACGCTGAATAGACGTTTTTATAGTAATTTCATCAACCTGATGAACACCACCACCTTGATTTATCAGACGCTGCTGTAATGAATATTTCGCTGGAGCATACGACACACGAATCTCATCACTTTTACACATATAGTCTGCAAATTCTTGAGATGCATTTTGCAAAATTGTGTTTGGCATTAAGATACGGTAGTTCTCCTTTCGCAGCTCCTTGTCAATATAAAACAAAACCGCATCACGCATTAAAGTTAAATTAAACGCCTCCGGATACAACTCTGTAAAATAAGATTCCACCCTTTGAGTTTCTCTGAAATTCTCCGTTTGGGAAAAAATAGGAAACGAAACAATCAAAGTACAGAAGACAGCAAATAAACGTTTGATTTTCATATATTTATAATTCGTATATACATTCTACTTCAATTCGCAAATTTACAATTTATGCACTAATTTTCAAAGGAAAACATCCCCATTTATCCACATCTTTTCAGCATTGTGCGTTGAATTATTCACGAAGCTATCGGAGTCAATACAAAAAGCCCTGCTTATTAACGTAATAACGTGTTATTTTGTTATTTTTGCACAAACAAATTTGAGATGAACATTGCAGAAATAATTCGTAAAACAGACAAAACTTTGTTCTCGTTCGAAGTTTTGCCACCGTTGAAAGGGAAAAGTATAGAAGGGATTTACAAAACGATTGATCCGTTGTTGGAATTTAATCCGCAATTCATAAATATCACTACTCATTGTGAACAATACGACAAAAATGGCAAACGTACTCGCAAACGTCCAGGAACAGTTGCTGTTGCTGCTGCAATAAAACACAAATACAATATTCCTGTCGTTCCTCACATTCTTTGTGGTGGTTTCACTCGCGAGGAAACTGAATATGTGTTGATTGATTTGAATTTTTTGGGCATCGAAAATTTGTTGGTTCTTCGTGGCGACGGTAGAAATAAAGAAAATTACACACCAGAAGAAGCCGGAAATCGTTATGCCGTTGATTTACTTCGTCAAATTAACGATATGAACCACGGAAAATATCTTGACGACTCGGAAACTAACGCATCTACAATCACAAATTTTAATTGTGGTGTGGCTGGTTATCCAGAAAAACATTATTCCGCAGCAAATCTCGACGAAGATATTCAACATTTGAAGGAAAAAGTTGATGCAGGTGCGCAATATATTGTGACACAGATGTTTTTCGACAATCAAAAATTTTATGATTTTGTAGAAAAATGTCGCAAAATCGGTATCACAGTTCCTATTATTCCTGGTTTGAAACCTATTGGATTCATGAATCAAGTTGATGTGTTGCCTCGTATTTTTGCGTGTCATCTACCTGATATATTGGAGAAAAATCTCCGTCAATGTAAGACCGACGCCGACGCTGCGAAAGTTGGAACCGAATGGTCGATTTATCAGGCAAAGGAATTGATTAAATTCGGTGTTCCTTCGTTGCATTGGTTCACGTATTCCGATCCGTCACAAGTTGTAGAAATCGCAAAATCTATCTACTAATGATTTCCATCAACAATTTAGCAGTCCGTTTTGGCGGTTACACTCTTTTTTATGACGTTTCCGTAATGATTTCCGACCAAGACAAAATAGGTCTTGTAGGACGAAATGGTGCAGGAAAATCGACATTGCTTAAGATTATTGCGAAACAGGAAGAACCATCCGAAGGCGAAGTTGTTATTTCTTCGGATTGGAAAGTCGGCTATCTTCCACAAACAATGAAAGTTTCCGATGGGAAAACTGTCTTGGAAGAAGTTCGTGGCGCATTTTCCGAATTGAATGCAATTAAATCAAAGATTGAAAAACTAAACGCAGAATTGGCAGAGCGCACCGATTACGAATCGGATTCGTACTTGAAATTGATTCATCAAGTCACGGAATTGTCCGACCAACTGGAAATGCAGGGAGGAAATTCCGTTGAGGGTGAAATGGAGCAAATGCTTACCGGACTTGGTTTCTCACGTGAAGATTTCAATCGTAAAACGTCGGAATTTAGTGGTGGTTGGAGAATGAGAATTGAATTGGTGAAAATTCTGCTTCGCAAACCTCAGGTTTTGTTGCTCGACGAACCGACTAACCACCTTGACATTGTGTCGATTCAATGGCTCGAAAAATTCCTTGTGCAATATCACGGTGCAATCATTTTGATTTCGCACGATCGTCGTTTTCTTGATGCGATTACTAAGAAAACATTTGAGATAAGTGTCAATAAATTAACGGTTTATCCTGCCCCTTACACGCAATATCTTGATTTAAAACAGGAACGTTACGAACAACAGTTAGCTGCATACGAAAACCAACAAAAAATGATTGAAGACACCGAAAAATTCATTGAACGTTTTCGTTATAAAGCGACAAAGTCTGTTCAAGTTCAGTCGCGTATCAAACAGTTGGAAAAAATTGATCGTATTGAAATTGAAAAACAGGAAACTGGTGCATTCCATATTCAATTTCCCCCTGCTCCACGTTCTGGCACAATAGTGTTGAAAGCTGAACACGTAACAAAACGCTATGGCGAAAAATTGGTTCTCGACGACGTTGATTTACAGGTTGAACGCGGACAAAAAATTGCTCTTGTTGGTAAAAATGGCGAAGGTAAATCTACGTTTATCAAATGTGTTATCAACGAAGTTGAACATCTAGGAAATATCACACTTGGACACAATGTAAATGTTGGGTATTTTGCTCAAAACCAAGATGAAATTCTTGATGAAAATGCTACCGTTTTCGAAACACTCGACAAGATTGCCGTTGGAGATATCCGTACGAAACTTCGCGATATTCTTGGCGCATTTTTCTTCTCTGGCGAAGACGTTGACAAGAAAGTAAAGGTTCTTTCCGGTGGCGAGCGAAATCGTTTGGCAATGGCTAAATTGATGTTGCAGCCATATAATTTGCTGATTCTCGATGAACCGACAAACCATTTGGACATTCAATCAAAAGAGGTTTTGAAACAAGCACTTTTGAAATACGATGGAACGGTTATTTTGGTTTCGCACGACCGTGATTTTCTAAATGGACTAACAACCAATATTTACGAAGTGAAACGCACTCATATCAAAGAAGTTATGGGTGATTTGCAGGTTTACTTGAATCAGTTGAACCAAGAAGAACTTGCCGCTTCAAAGAATTCTGTATCACTAGCAGATAAAAAAATTACGGCTTCGAAAATTGATTATCAGCAACAGAAAGAAAAAGACCGCGAAAACAGAAAACTTCAAACGCAGATTTCCAAAATAGAAAAACAAATTCAAGATTTGGAAGACGAAGTTCATAAATTGAACCTGAAATTCATTGAAGATTCTGCGAATGTTACGTCTGACGATTACAAGCATCACGCAGATCTGCAGGAGCAAATAGACAATCTTACAATCGAATGGGACGAATTGGTAAGTAAAATGTAACTACTAATTGACATGAAAAAAAAAGAAGTCCCGCCTAAACGAGACTTCCTTCCAAATCAAAAATCTATATTATGAAAACAAAAATTCTATTTGTTTGCAGCAGCCATTTTTTCGTAATGAGCCTTGTACTTATTACGGAATTTATCAACACGACCAGCCGTATCAACAAATTTCATCTTACCAGTGTAGAATGGATGCGAATAACTAGAAACCTCTAACTTAACTACTGGATATTCAACACCGTCAACTGTTATTGTTTCTTTTGAAGGAGCACAAGAGCGTGTGATAAACACTTTCTCATTCGACATATCCTTAAATGCTACTAAGCGATAATTTTCTGGATGAAGACCTTGTTTCATTGTATTATACTTTAATTACATCTTTGTTTTTTCGTGGGGCAAAGATACATAAATTATTTAAGATTCAAATTATTTTTTAGATTTCTCTTTTTTACTCTTTTTTACTGGTGTTGAATTCTGCTCATTTATAGTTTGTTCTCCGAATATATATGCTTCTGGATTATCTAGAAAATCTTCAGGATCAATGTGTTTACCCTCTTGTTCCAAATACTCTTTATTAATCATCTTTGTTTCAGCTCTTTCGTATTCATCCTGATTTACAATTTTACCTCTATTGTATTCAATGACCAATTTCTCTGAGCCATCTTCATTAAAATATTGCCATTTGCCATCGCGGACATCTTCTAAATATCTTCCACTGATTGACGTTTTTCCATCAGCAAAATACACGATAAACTCCCCAGACAATTTATTCTCTACATAATGTGCCTTTTGACGAATTTTCCCATCTTCATAAAACCAAATCCAATCGCCATTTTTCAAACTATCCTTCCAATTCTTAATTTCCATTGGTTGAGAAGGATTCGTTTGCCAATACACAACACTTTTCCCATCCAACATTCCGTGATTATAATTCTCTTCCATCAAAACTTGTTTAGACCCTCCATAATACAACCACTTCCCATTCTTTTTCTTCGCATAATAAGAACCCGATGCTGCTATATCACCAGTCACATCATACATCGTAACAGTTACCAGATTTGCATCTTTAGCATCATAAAACATATCGTATTTTAACTTTCCGTTTTCATGATATTTTTTCAGCTGACCAACTGGAACATTATTTTTGAAAAAGCCTTCAAATTGAACATTGCCATTTTCATATTTCTGAATCCAATGTCCTTGTTTTTTGCCATTGGCATCCATGTAATTCAAAGTGTCACTATTTTGTGCAAATATTGACAATGGTAATGACAACAATACTACGAGTTTCAAGAACTTTTCCATAACAAGCAATTTAATATATTATATCTTCATTATTATTTGTCATAAAATGATATTCCAGATAGGAATTTTCATACGAAGGCACAACCTTTACGTTAAAACCATACTTAAATTTCCATCGTAATAAAATTGAAGGGAAGCCTTTTTTTATATGAGATGCAATATAAGGATGGGTTTTAACAATTATCTTTTTGTACGATGTGTTTTTGCGAATACACGATATTTCATTTTCTATTTCTTGAACAAAATTTACACTTGGAGAAATCACGCCCGTACCCTTACAAGATGGACAAACCTCGTTAGTGTTGATTTTTTGTTCTGGACGAACCCGCTGACGCGTGATTTGCATGAGCCCAAATTTCGTTAACGGCAAAATATTGTGCTTTGCACGATCATCAGCCATTGCTTGACACATTGTGTCATACAGCAACGTCTTATTCTCCGCTGTACGCATATCAATAAAATCAACGATAACAATTCCACCCAAATCACGGAGACGAATTTGTCGCGCTATCTCTATTGCCGACGCAAGATTGACTTCTATCGCATTACTTTCCTGATCTTTGTCTGCCTTGGTTCTATTTCCGCTATTGACATCAATAACGTGTAAAGCTTCTGTCTTTTCAATTATTAAATATGCTCCGCTTTTAACCGGAATCGTTCTACCGAATGAACTTTTGATTTGACGTTCAATGCCATATTGTTCAAATATTGGCGGTCCTGCTGAATACAAACGAACGCTACCTACTTGTTCCGGAGCAATAGACGAGATATACTCCTTTACCTCGGAAAACAAATCATCGTTATCTACTATTATATCAGAAAATGAAGTATTGTATACATCTCTTAACAAAGATGAAACTCTATCAACTTCTCTTTGGATTAAATAAGGGGTTTTATTCTTAACCTCCCGAATCTTGGAATATACACAATTCCACTTAGCAACAAGTTCTGAAATTTCCTTCTCAAGAACATCCACACTACATCCCTCTGCTGCCGTACGTAAAATAACACCATAATTATTGGGCACTATATTCTTCACCATTTTACGCAAACGATTCTTCTCCTCTGCTGATTCAATTTTTTGCGAAATTGAAATTTTATCTGAAAAAGGTATCAATATGACGTTCCTACCAGCTAGAGAAATTTCAGACGAAAGTTTTGGTCCCTTAGTTGAAATAGGTTCTTTTGCAACCTGTACTAAAATATATTCTAAAGGTTTTAACAAATCTGAGACAGTCCCTTGCTTATTGATTTCTGGCAAAAGCTGGATTTGTTCAAAAGCTGGAGTTCGGCCTTCAACTATGGTCTTTATGGTAGTATGCAGAGTATTAAAGTGAGGACCTAAATCGTTATAATGCAAAAACGCAGCATGATTATATCCCAAATCAACAAAAACAGCATTCAAGGAAGGTATTATCTTTTTGACTCGTGCCAAATAAATATCTCCTACAGCAAAGTCGATAGTGTTATTACTTGAAACCAACTCCATCAATTTGGAATCTTCAAGCAAAGCAATATCAACTACTTTATTCCGACCTCGTATAACAATTTCCTTACTCACCTTATACCCTTAATTAAAAATAATCCATTATTGACATCGAGATAAACTGTAGCAATAATGGATTATTTGTTTTAAGTTACCTTACAGTAAAAACAATCTATTTCTTCTTATGACGATTCTTTCTTAGACGTTTTTTTCTCTTGTGTGTTGCCATTTTATGGCGTTTATGTTTCTTTCCGTTTGGCATAATTAATCCTCCAATTATTTTTTAACGTTGTTCTTAACTACATTCACAAATGATTTTGCAGGTTTAAATGCAGGTACATTGTGTGCAGGAATCTTGATTGTTGTGTTTTTCAAAATGTTACGAGCAGTTTTTTCTGCACGTTTTTTAACAACAAAACTTCCAAACCCACGAAGGTATACATCATTACCTTCTTTCATTGCCTTTTTAATTGCTTCCATCGAAGTTTCAATAATTTTCTGAGCTACGACTTTCTCAACACCTGTTTTCTTAGAAACTTCGTTTACGATATCAGCTTTTGTCATTTCTTTTTACTTATTAATTAATTATCTACTATTTCTTTTTTTGACGTGCAAATGTACACTTATTATTTAATAATCAAAAACTTAGACATAGAATTTTATCATTTCAACAAATCTAATTAAGCAATGGATCATCTGCATCCAAAGCCTGGTCCTGACAATTTCTATTCTTGTCTGATTTAGCACGAATAATGGCAAAATTTCCTTTTATTGTATCACCTATCTGAGTCTGATGCATCTCATCCTTATAAATTACTAAATAATAAGAATATACGCCTGTTGCAACAGCTTTTGTATTATTGTATTCATAGTACCCAAGCGTGGTATCCATTGCAACTTCTCCGACAAACAAGTCATTCGTATTGTCATAGTCTGTATACATACGCATCTTTGTAGTATCATTCTGCGTTTTAATATACAATCTATTATAAGGAAATTTTTTAATATTCCCGATATGAAAATAAGCATTCTTATCATCATTCCATTCTGTGGCTGGATTCACACGACAAGGACATGCAGTATCATTCCCTGCTAACAAAGAATCCCTTGCTTCTTCAACAGTACAAAGTTTTTGGAATGAATATACTTCCTGAGGCATTACATACGAACCTTTTCTTGGATCATACACCATAGAATCACACATAGGGTGATTACTTGGAGTCATAACAGGATATATGGTAATAGTACTATCGCCACCTCCCAGAACATACGTGGTCATCACGACATCATTTGCTCGACAATCCAAACAATCCTCTTTTTTACAAGATGATAGAAAAACTATAGAAAGTCCAACTATACCGATTATTCCTAAAAAACACTTCTTCATAGTCTTAAGATTTTTATTAGAACTATTTTTTCAAAAAATGAACTTAGCAAATGTAATACAGATTTTTTTATTTTTCAAATTGCTTGCTAATTAATTGAAATTAATTCTGTTATCTTCAATTTCAGCGTTATCTTCCAATATTTTAAAAATACTATTCGCCAAAACTGAAGCGTTTCTTTGTTTTTGAGTTTGTTGCTCTTTCTCAACATCTGTAACTTCGGCCGTATGTTTTGCAACAATCTGCGCAACATAAACGCCTCGATTTCCTGCAATTGGTTCAGAAACTTTGTTCTGTTCCATCAACGATAATGTTGCGAACAATTTAGGTTCTACACCTAAACCAGGTCCACTAATTGATGCGAATGACAAGTTTGAAGAACTGTCAATTACTACAGAATTTGCTGACGCAACTGCTTGCAAAGAAGAGCAGTCTTGAGACGCCAAAGAAGAAAGTATCATTCCTTTCTTTTTATCCTTCTTCAATTCATCTGTTACCATATCCTTAACAGTTTCCAAAGCAACAACTCCTTCTTCCTCAACACTTGTAATAACAGCCACAACAAATTTATCGCCGCAACGGAAAATATCAGACACTTCTCCTTGTTTTTTCTTGTTCTGATGAGCCCAGCGAATTACTTGACGTGAATCATCAATACCCGGTATTACGCGTTGGTTTTCTTCCGTGTTATTTGCAAACTTCATTGTTATGGAAGCATCTGCATCTACAGCTGCTTCAAATTGCTCCTGCGTGCGATTTTCCGATGTGAATTTCATCGCATTCTGATATACTTTTGAACGAGTTGATTGTGAATAAGCAACTTCTTTAGAGAAGACCTGAACCTGTACACGTTTTGATTTTGGACCTTGAGCCAAAATTTGAATCAAATGAACACCATATTGAGATGGTGCAATATAGCATTTGCCAACTTCTCCAAAGAAACTAGAATCTTGGAAAGACGGAACCATTTCACCTTCTTTAAACCAATCTATGATACCTCCGTTCATTGCTGATCCCGAATCAGCAGAATGCTTACGTGCTAATTCTGCGAAATCTGCGCCACCTTCAACCAAATTCTTCAAACTATCAACTACGGCATAAGCATTTTCTGAATTTACCAATATATGTCGAACTTTTGCAGAATCAGCACAAGGACGAATATTAGATATTTTTGCTACGTTGTAACAATTATTTTCATAATAAACAGGAGTTACATCACCAATTTGACCAGTAAACGCAAACGTATCAAGATTTGGTTGCAAAAAACCTTTCTTATTGAATGTTGGATTGAATTTCGTATCTGAATTCAAATTCAAGAATAATACATCATTTTTGGAATTCTTAAATTCTTCTGATTTTGCAGCGACCAATTCTGCAATGGCTGCTGTATCCTCTGCAGTTGGAACAATATCAAATGTTACATATTCAAACGAAACACCTGCTTCCTGTTTAAAACGCTTCTCGTTAGCAATGGTTTTATAAAAACTTTCTATTTCTTTTTCACTTACTTTGATAGTACTATCAGCTATAGATTCGTAAGGAATACGGACAAAAGCAATGTCAAACTGCTCGTTTCTGTCGTTTGCATTTGCTTCAGCCTCAGCTTTAGTCACGTATACGCCATTAGAAACAAGGCTTACATATTTTCTTCGAAGCGAATTCTCCTGCAATGTTTTTTCAAACTGCATCCAACTTTCATAGAATTCAGGATTTTCTTTTTTCAATGTTGGCAAGTTATTTAACACATTAACCAACATTTCCTTATCAAATTGTCCCGTTTGAGGATTTCTAAAATAATATTGCAATTCTGGATCGATGTTCTCTCCTAGAACCATATCTTCAAATTCTTCATCGGAAATACCTTGAATACCTAAATTTGATTTATAGGTACTTAGACCAAGATTCTGACAACTTTCGTCAAATAATTTGCCTGTCAAAAATGCTCTCCACGCTTCAGAATGAACACTTTCTCGTTGAGCATAGGATAAATCAGCACCAGAATTCTTTTGTTGCGACTCATACAAATCATATATTTCGTAATACTCATCATATGTATATTCTTTTCCATTTATTTCGGCGATAACATTACTTTGTCTTGATGAAAACAAAGATGTGTCCAAACCTGTTACAATAAATGCCAATAACGCCAAACCGATAACTACGGTTAAAATCCACGAATGTTTACGTAATGCCTGAATAGCTGCCATATTTCTATATTCTTTTGTTAAGTTCTAAAATTCAAGTTGGCAAAGATAATAAAATTGCAAAAAAGCCAATAAATCATTTGAATATTTTTGAATTCACCAGATAATTTTTACGCTTTAATTTCTTTGCTTATTTTTTTTCTTCTATACCGACGGAATAAATACATTGCGAAAGACAAAGCAAATAATACAATAAATTTCAAAGTTTCCTCATTCCACCCGTGATATTTAAAATCAATTATAGCTGTGGCCAACGACGCCAACGAAATTGTCAGCCACGCATATTCCATTATTATATAGAATATTCTATCCTTATTATTCTTCACTTCCTTCGAGTTCCCCATTCCTTTCGTCTGTATCTGTATTTATTACTTCACTATCAAATGAAATAACTCCTGTTACTTTGTCAACCTGCCAATCACCAAACTGATCATCAGCTCTAAAACCTTCTCCAAAAATCACATCGTCGGGAGTCCTCACCTGAACTTTTTTATCTGAATAAATTAATCCTTTACTTTGATCCCATACCAAATATTCCGTATTAAGAGTTTCATGATTTTTGATATTCTTTGCCACCACATTACCTCGGGCTTCCCAAAGATTTTTGTCCGAATAATTTATAGCATAATTTGCCGAAATATATGACGCTGTATCGGGATAATTTGAATACTGGACGACTGTTATTCCTTTTGGAAATTCCATCTGTTCTTCTCCATCCTTTGTTT
The DNA here is from genome assembly GCA_937892155.1 of uncultured Bacteroidales bacterium. Taxonomy (GTDB): domain Bacteria; phylum Bacteroidota; class Bacteroidia; order Bacteroidales; family UBA1715; genus UBA1715. The sequence goes on from CALAUG010000049.1 coordinate 29,009, forward strand.
GCTTTGTAATAGTTGGAGAGGTAATGCTAATAACTATTTTCCCATATTCAGTTTGCACAAATTGAATATTTTCGCCCAGCAATTCTGGTAATTTTTCAAATTCAGAAACACGGATAACATTTTCAAGGTCATTGTTACAAGACAAGAGCAGTACAGAAGCCACGAACGCCACTATACTGCTCTTATATTGATGTATGAACTGCAAGGTTTTCACTATTTAACCTTCGCCGTAGTCGACATATTTATCCAACAACCTACTGTTTGTGTAGAACCTTCAGTTACGTTGTAGCCGAACAAAGCCTCCACATCAGGGAAATGTGATTTAAAGCTTGCTGCATAACTATTAGCTTGTGAAGCTATTGATGGATCTGCTGCTTTTGCTTTTTGGCACATATCGTATGCGACCCAATATACTTTCCATTTTTCCAAATCTGGAAATTCGGCATTTGCAGAGCAAGAAGAAGCACTTTCAGCATATTTGTTTGCAATAACCAAGTATGCTGACCCTAAATTTGGATTTAAAGCCAAAGCCTGACGAGCATACGACACTGATGTCGAACCAGATGTGTTGTAAGCCATTTTGTAATATACATTTGCCTTCTTTGCAGCATCTTCTTCCAATGCAATAGATTGCTTATAATAATCCAAACCATTTGAGATTTGTTTTTTTGCTATATACATATCGCCAATAGCTCTTTTTGATTGTGCAGATGGCTCTAATTTATCCAGTTCTATGGCTGCTTTGAAATACAAATCTGTATTTGCGCAGTCCTTTGCCAAATTATCAGTAATTTTCTTTAACAATTCAACATTGGTTGGATCGGCATTAAATTGAGGTTCAAACAGATTAACCATATCATTACAATCAGGTTTAACACTGATAAACAAATCTTCAACTACCGATTGATATTTGTCATATCCTTTTTTACCAGCAGTAACACCAGCACTCAGCACGTCAGAAATTTGTTGATATAACAAAATAACATCTGTTTTAGGTAATGAACCATCTTGAAATTTTTTAACAGCAGTTTGCATACAAATAACCATCGTTTTTGCATCTGACTTTGCACCCAGAGCATCAAACGATTGACGGCAATATTCGTAAGCCTTATTGTATTCACTTGGAACAAGTTGATACAAATCCCCGCCTTTTAAGCCAATATAACGGGATTCTTCACCAAAATACTGAATTCGACGGTCGTAGATCATCATTATGGTGTCAATATACGCTTGTTTTTTCACCTTGTCTGTTTCGGCTTTAGCAAGCACGGTATACATTTTTACACCATGAGGCGAATACATGTTTTTTGAAGCCCGAGGGCATGTAAAAAATACTTTTCTCCATGCATTATAGGTAACATCCGAAAATGCACCTGTTTTGTCTTCATTTTTGTAACGAAGCTGATAGATTGCCAAATTTTCTTTACATACTACCGAATCTTCTCCGAAGTCTCCTGAATTTTGAGCAGAAGCACCAAATCCCACAGTTACAAGGGCAATTGTTGAAAAAATTTTAACTATACGTTTCATCTCTAATTAATTTTTCGTTTTGTAAACCAAACTTCTTGCAAAGTTACATTTAATTTTAAAAGCAAAAATGTTTCATGCAAAGATTCTGCCAAACTTTTATTTCCTCTCAACCCTCCTTCCAACGCAAACGTCAAAGAATTTTGTGTATGCCTTGACTTCAATTGGGTACCCAAAGAGCAACCGAATTCCTTCGCCTGTGCTGTTTCTCCATCACTTTCAAACACAAACGGTAATTCGGCATAACGAATACCAAAACGTATCGGCATACGTTTAATATACTTTGTTGAACGATAATCCGGAACAATTTCGCAACCAATTTTACAATATGTTGTATGCGATAATTTAGAATCTACTGAACCATACACAGAAATATCTTTCCAATCTTGTAATCCAGCATCGATACCGAATACATACCTATTCCCAAGATGCGCACTTGCTCCAAAGGCGATTTCCTGTGGTATATCAGAATCTGACTCATAATCACGCAATATAGCAGTATCCTTCTGCGATTCAACAACATCATTTGTAATATAAGAACCAAAATATTCCGATGCATCATACGAAATTGACTGTTTTGTACGGTACGTAACACCAAATGCAAGAGATTTTTCTTCCGATATTTCCCAATTATATTGCAGTCCAAGTCCCCATATAATTCCTCTTGATTTATAATCCAATTCTTTTCTGGCATAATATGCCGCATCATCCGTAAAATGGTTTTCTCCGACATAACTTGTGGTACCGAACATATAAGACAAATTACCTCCCAACGAAAGTCCTTTGAAAATTCTAACACCTGTACTCAACGCAATCTGATTGATTCCACCATCACCTTTGTAGTTGTATTCCGCCAATGCATCGGAATAAGTCATGTCGTATCCGACACTATTAAAAGGCAACAAGCCAAGCGCCATACCCCAACGATTAGCAATAACAGGAAATGCCATTGAAAACGATTCCAAACCGACAACAGATGTTGATGCAGACATATTATTGTCTTTTATCTGCCTAAAGTTCGCACCAACCTCAACATTAAACAAAAAAGTTTCTTTGCGTATGAAAGCCTGGGCTGCAGGATTAGAAAAATTTGCTTGTACTGGATTACACAATCCTACTCCGATTCCACCCATTGACTGATTGTATGCTGTTGCCGGTGAATACAATTCACCATACCCATAACGTGAAAATGGGGACGATGTTTGACGCTGTGCATACGCTCCAACAGTTACAAGGAGCAATAAGATAACACTATAATATTTATTTTTCATTAAACTTCAGAACTGAAAGCAACCCGAGAGCCACTAAATTTCTATGTACAAAGATGCTATTTTTTAACTTGTTTTCAAAAAAAAGGGCATCACCACCAGTAAACAAAATCATAACATTTTGATAATGAGACCTATAAGTTTCAATATAACCATCCAATTCATAAGAGATGCCTTGTATTACCCCATTTAGTATAGCATCGTTTGTATTCTTGCCTATCAATGAAACGTCATCCGTTTGTTTCACTAACGGCAATTTTCCTGTATAATCATGTAAAGCCCTAAACCGTGACGACATTCCCAACGAAATATTACCACCTTGATATGTTGATGCCTCATCAACAAAATCAATGGTTATTGCAGTCCCCATGTCAATTATCAGTTTATTCATCTTGGGAAATAAGAACTCAGCACCAACTGCTGCTGCAAGTCTATCCAAGCCTAATGATTCAGGAGTTTCGTAAGCATTACCGAGCGGAATTTTTGTATCTCTTGTAAATTTCGTCCACGCTACAGTTGGAAATTTTTGTGTAATGCTTTCAGTTTGATATTTCGAAACGTTGCAAATAATACCTGACGATATATTTTGCAACAATGGTAATTCTAGTGAACTGGATAAAAAATCCTCACACTCATACCGTGCATCGAACACCAATTCGTCATTATTAAAAATGAAGCATTTTATATTAGTATTTCCGACATCAACAACGAGATGCATATTCTACAGATGTAATCAACTCTTGTGCAAAAATAATCATTTATTAGAGACAAAAACTTAATGTTTGTAAAATGGTATCATTTTTGAATATGAGAAAATAAATATCTTTGTAACAATGAAAAAAATAGTATTGGGCATAGTAATTTGTTGCATTTCATTTTGTGCAGAGGCACAAGTTGAGAAGAAAACATATTATGAGTTACCAGGAGTAATCGTTGATGGGGACACACTGGCAATGATTCGACTTCAAAAGGTATATATTTTTCCGAAACTAAAATTTTCCGATAATACCGCATACCAAAGGTATCGTAAATTAGTACGTGACGTAAAAAAAGTATATCCCTACGCACAAATTGCAAAAACCACTTTCAACGAAATTGAGAATATAATGGATTCCTTACCCAACAACAAACAAAGGAAGAAATACATTAAAGCTAAAGAAGATGAACTCGTTGACAGGTATGCCAAAGAACTTCTATCCATGACTGTCCGTCAAGGCGAGATACTTATTAAATTAGTGAACCGGGAATTGGAACATTCATCTTATGATTTGATTCGAGAACTCCGTGGCAATGTGGCAGCAACAATGTGGCAAGGAGTCGCAAAAATATTTGGAGAATCACTAAAATCGACCTACGATCCTCAAGGAGAGGACTTACTAATTGAACGAATAGTCATTCAATTAGAACAAGGAACGTTACAATAGAGTTATCAGTTAACGGATAACAGAAAAGGAAATTCCTTTTATTTTTCTGTACATTTCCAAAGAATAAACATCTGTCATTCCAGAAATGAAATCAACGACAGAAAATATTCTTGAATAATCGTCAACATCATCAGTTATTAATTGCGATGGCAATATTCGTAATAACTGAGATGTGTATAGATTTGGATCTTTTCTCAAAGTTGCTGTTACGAACTCCTGAAGCAATTCACTTAATATTCTATGACCAGCGACTTGAATTTCTATCACTTCACGAGTATTGTAAATTTTTTCAATGGCAAGAGCAGCCAACGTATCTATAGCCTTTTTAGGTGTACCTTCTATAGATTCCATAAGTGACGAATAGAATCGGCAATTCATTATATCGTCATAGTATTTCCAAAAGGCATTAACACAATCTGTTATTAATTTATTGATAGTACGGGAACGAAGGATGACCATTTGTTCATTTTCGTCCGTAATATCTTCCAAAGCCCGTTGTAAATCAGCCAAAGGTTTTTTATCAATTTGAGGATCAAAAAAGGCTAGTAATAAATCTTTAGCCTCTTTAGTAGAGATGATACCCGTACGATGTGCATCTTCCAAGTCAACAATTTGGTAACAAATATCATCAGCGGCTTCCATTAAAAATACCAATGGATGACGACCATAAACGGTATCGCTCCCATTATAAGCAATCAGCCCAAGTTCTTTTGCGACCTTTTGTAAAATAGGTATTTCTGTTTGAAAGACACCATATTTATGATAAGGCGTTTTTCCCTCAACAAAGTCTATTGATGAACACGGATATTTGAGTAAGGTACCAATAGTAGCGTATGTAAGAGCGAATCCACCTTTTCGTCGACCTGCAAAATGATGAGTCAACAAGCGTAACGTATTAGCATTCCCTTCAAAATTTACCAAATCGAGAAACTGAGCCTTAGACAATCGTGATTCCAAATTATTGGAATCAATTTCCTGGAAATAACGAGAAATAGCTTTTTCGCCAGAATGCCCAAACGGAGGATTACCTAGATCGTGGGCTAAGCATGCCGATGAGACAATGGTTCCAATACTATCCAACTGATACTGTGAAACTTTCACATTTCTTTTTACCAGACCATTGGCGACCATATTCCCCAAAGAACGACCAACAGACGCGACTTCGAGACTATGGGTTAATCTATTATGAACAAACACACTTCCTGGAAGAGGAAAAACCTGAGTTTTGTTTTGTAAACGACGGAACGGAGATGAGAATATTATTCTATCATAATCTCTCTGAAACTGAGAACGTACATCCTGCGTGCGCATATTTTCGTCTTCGAGTCCAAGACGTTTCGGAGATAAAAGAAGATTCCAATCAAGCATTTCCGTATTCATTTATGTGCAAAGATAAATTATTTGTAAAAGATTTTACCCATTTGCATAAAACAAAAAAGGCAACCGAATTGGGTTGCCTTTTAAATAAGTTAAGTCTAAACGATTAGAAAATAACTTTGTGACATTTAAGTTTATATTCGCCACCTAGTGGATCTTTGTCCCAACCATCAGTATTATCTTCTTTACATTCATCCTTGTCTTCATCAGACAAATCATAAAATGCTTCTTTTACCTTGTCGATTTTATCACCATCGGCATTTTTATAAACTGCTTTGCAAACACAATCTTTCTTACAAGAAGAAAAACATAGCAACATTCCTGCTACAGATAAGAATAATAAAACTTTTTTCATAACCTTTAAATATTTAATAGTTCTGTTTGCAAACATACACATTAATATTAAACAAATAACACACTTCAAGAAGAAAAAATAGCAATTGAATTGCAAATTCAATAAAGTTCAACTATGAAAGATTCCTAATTTTGTGTGATTTTGTAATTTTGTGTCGATTCTTGAGTAAAATGGACATAAAAAAAATAGTCAGCACTTTCATTCGCATTGTACTTGGATGTGTATTTATATCTTCCGCGATATTGAAATTATTGTCGCTGGATAATTTCATTCTATACGTATACAGTTTCGGATTATTCGGTTACCTTGCCACTACAATACTCACACGAATACTCATTGTTTTAGAATTTTTGCTTGGCATCGGGTTACTTTTTAGAATATTCTATAAAACAACGTGGTGGGTAACTTTGGCGACACTTTCTGGATTTTCCATATTTCTTTTATATGCGGCATTTTTCAGAATCGATGAAAATTGCCACTGTTTTGGGGATTTTATAGAACTTGACGCAGTAGCGTCTATTATTAAGAATATTATTCTTATTGCCTTATTATTTTGTGTTAGAAAACAAGAAGAATTCTCGGGGAAAATAAAGCCATATATTGTTACCATTTCTATTGCAGCCATATTATTTGTCTGTTTTATAGGATTTCCTCTTGATTCTTTGTATTCAAAATTATATGGAGATGACCACGAAAGATTTAATCAAATTGCTTTCAACAAATATGTTGGAGATTCAATACCTATTATTGATAGTTCACAAAACCAAATAATCGGATTAGTTTCGGCAAGCTGCGCACATTGCAAGGCCGGGAACAGGGTCATGCAAGCTATCTTTAATCAAAACAACCTAGACAAGAGCAAATTCAAGAACATTGTCTGGGCAGGCTCAGATTCCAGCCTAAACGCCTTCAAAGACACGACAAAAACCAAAGACTATTTCTACCACAGAATGTCACCTCGCTACCTAATAGAAATTAACTACGGATTTTTCCCAACTTACGTTTTCTTTGAAAAAGGCAAAGCGACAAAGGCTATCAATTATAAAGAAATAAATGAAAAAGAAGTCGTTGATTTTTTATCAAACAACTAATTATTCAAACACATAAATTCTTTTTACACGACGGTCAACCGAAGTCATTACTTCGTATGGAATTGTGCCAATTCTTTCTGCCATTTTTTTAATTGGTAAATCCTTGCCAAACAAAATAACCTCGTCACCTAATTGTACATTTGGGATATCGGTAATATCTATCATTGCAGCATCCATACAAATATTACCAACAACGGGGACCTCCTTGCCATGAATAAGTACAGTACCAACACCGTTACTTAACTTACGGTTAAATCCATCGGCATAGCCAATCGGAATGACTGCGATTTTTGAATCGCGTTTGAGCATACCTTTACGAGAATATCCAACAGACGTGTCTTTCTTCATGTCGCGTATTCCAGAAACGAAAGTTTTTAGTGTACTGATATGCTGGCAATTTTGAGGATTCTCAAAACTTAAGCCATACAATCCAATTCCCAAACGCACCATATCGTACTGATAATCGCGGAAGCGTTCAATTCCTGCAGAATTCAAGATGTGACGAATGATAGGATACGGGAACTCGTTCATAATTTGCGTAGACATTTTCTCAAACAACGCCAGTTGTTCCATTGTAAATGAATCAAATTGAGCATCATCACTACCAACCAGATGAGAAAATATTGAAGTAATTTGACAATTTTGAATACTCTTTATCTCCAATATTAAGTCCGACAACTGATGTGGCTGAAAGCCGTATCTTGCCATACCAGTATCCATTTTCAGGTGAATTGGAAATGATTTATTTGGATATGACGCGCACAATTGTTTCAATTCGTCAAGAACCGCAAAATTGTGAATATTAGGCTCCAATCCATATTCGAAGCATTTATCCAGCATACCATATTCTGGATTCATCACGATAATTGGAACGGTTATCCCTGAATTACGAAGTTCCGCCCCCTCATCAATAAACGCTACAGCAAGATAATCTATCTTATTATGCTGCAATATATTAGCTATTTCGTAGGAACCATTACCATAGCAAGAAGCTTTTACCATAGCAACCATTTTTGTCTTTGGATTCAAACAAGAACGGAAATAATTCAAATTGTGTACTATGGCATTCAAATTTACCTCAAGAACCGTTTGATGAGCCTGAGACTCCAATTGTCCGACCAAACGTTCAAACTGAAATTCACGAGCAGCCTTAAACAAAATTGTTTCATTTTGAAAAGCAAATTCGTGAAGTTTTGGCAGCAAGACATCAGTTGATTTATAATAATGTCCTGTTGGCAAATATTTTTTTAAATATTTAGAAATATCTTTTCCTACACCTATAACACGATTGATAGAATATTCACGAACCATATCGGCAATACTTGAATATAATTCGTCGAAATTCATACCGGTCTGCTTAACATCGGATAGAACCAAAGTTTTTGACTCGGTTTTATGTTGCTGATACAAATATTGTAATGCTATTTTAACACTTTGATAGTCGGAGTTGTAACTATCATTTATCAAGACACAATTATTTCTTCCCGATATTTGTTCCAAACGCATGGCAACGCTTGGCAATTCCGCAAAGAGAGAAAAATCGATTTTGAAATCCAAAACCTGCAAAACATAAAAGCAATGAATTGCATTCTCAATTGAGGCCGTATCCGCGAATGGAATTTCGAAAGTTACAGCTTGTTTATTCCATTGAGCTGTAATGGAAGTTTTACCATTATTTGATACATACGAAACTTGGTTTTGTGCCTTATTGGATACCCCCCAGGAGACCAAAGTGGCAGATATTTTTTTTGCCTCGGCATCAATTATTTCATAATCGGAACAATACACAAGAGTTTTTACATTTTTAAACAATTGCATTTTTTCCTGCACTTTCTCCTTTATAGAAGAAAAATGTTGTTGATGCGCGTCACCAATATTAGAAAACACACCAACATTTGGTAAAATCATTTTCTGGAGTTTTTCCATTTCTCCGATTTCAGAAATTCCAGCTTCAATAATGCCGTATGAAAATTTATTGTCAAGTAACATTAAAGACAATGGCACTCCAATTTGTGAGTTGAAACTCCGCGGGCTACGGACTACAGATGCGGTTTGTTTCATAAGGAAATACAGCCATTCCTTAATAATCGTTTTACCATTACTACCCGTAATTGCCACCAAGGATTTAGAGAATGTCCCACGATAATGAGCCATCAAAGCTTGGAAAGCGTCAAGCACAGAGTCAGAAATTATATAATTGGCATCAGCAAATTGCGGATAGGCTTCGCCCTTTTGCACCCAAAAATTACGGCATCCACGTTCGTACATATCAACGATATAATCGTGCCCGTTACTTCTTTTTCCCTTTATGGCCAAAAAAATTGCAGAAATTTCGTCAAACGATGTTCTACTATCAGTTTGAATCTTTGTGATTTTTAAATTACCATTGCCTTCGCACGTTGACTGCGTGATGCTTGCAATATCGGATAACGTATATTGGAACATTGTACTATTATATTATTCAACTTACGAAAGTAGCACAAATTGCATTATCACTATGTAAAAACAGAGAAAGTAATATAAACTATAAATGAACAAAAAAAAGAGAGACGCTACTTAGTAACGTCTCTCTTGAGTTATCAGTTTGTCAATTTTGACAACTTTTATTTAACGAACTTGATTGTTCCTTCTTGAGCGGAGATGAAATAAACTCCTTTAGCCAAAGAAGCAACATTGTATTCTTGTGAGGCAGAATCAACAACTTGTCCAACAGCATTGTACACTACAATTTCTCCTGCAGAATACACCATTCCGTTTTGAATTGCAAAATCAGATTCAACTTCGTTGACTGCCGCAATTGGTTCGTTGCTGAATTCAATACTTTCAAGAGTTACGTCACCCGTTCCACCACATTGCAAGTATAGTTGTTTTACATTTGCCTGTATTTTTGAAACGTCAATAGTAGCAACAGCGCCATCGAAACTAAATGTATTTGCGTCGTCATTTACGTCCTTCACAACAATTTGTCCGTATTCTGCCCAAGCAGGGAATTCTGTCAAGGAAATAACAACTTTTGTATAAGCAGAAAGGTCGAAACCACCATTGTAATTAGCGAAACCGATACCTGTATTAGATGCAGCAAATGTCATAGTTTTACCAGCCACAGCATTACCGTCACCCCACAAACTTTGCAATTCACCAAGAATTGAATCGAAATATGGTTGAGAACCAACTTCCCCGTTTTCGTTAATTACAAATGAACTCAAACCATCAACTATGCCACTTGAAGTGTATATTGCACAAACAACGCCATCTCCTAATTTGAACGGAGCATTGTCAAGTTTTACAGAAAATGATACATTCACTTCGTCACCTGCCTTGAAAGATTGTTCAATTGCTAAATAATAATTTGATATTGGTTGCCACCAAGTTTGTCCATCGGCGCCACCAGTATTGTCAACAATTACAATGTTTAAGTCTTTGAAGTCGGCAGAAGTTTTTCCGTTAATTTCAATTTTTACGTAATCTCCTGCTGCTGGCATTTCGGTGAAAGGAACTGTTACAAGAGCTTGATAATTTTCGTTATTATTTGCTTTTAATGTTAAATCATCGTAAGAGGCTGTTAAAACAGGATCTATTGCAGGTGGATTTAGAGGATTTTCTTTTGTAGAAGAATAATATGCGGCAGTTACGGTAACTTTGGTCAAGTTTGTTGTAGCTTCCCAGTTGTCGGATCCTACAGGGTTTTCCACGTAATTTCCTGCTGCAGACATTAAATAAACTTGTTGAATTGATGTTCCTGCCAATTCAATTGTTAATGTTCCTGAAGCTGTTGTACCAGTTGTTTCTTGAGCTTCTGTTCCGTCCGCATATTCAACTTTCAGCATCAAATCTCCGTTGTTGACATCAGCATCTGAATATTCCACTACTACAGTTTGGAAATTTGAAGCATCGAAAGCTTCTTCACCTTCACCGTACCATGCTTGAGCCCCACCGTTTGACCATGCGGCATCAAAGGTAAAAGAACCAACTAATTGACTAATGTTTTGTGTTTCTGCACTTGCTGCAAAAGCAAACAAACATGCACCTAAAAACAATAAAATTTTTTTCATAAGCATAAATTTTTAATTTAACTTCTATTTTGTAAGTGTAAATATAACACTTTTCATAGAAGAAAAACAAAAATCAAAACTATTTTATGAATTTTTCGCTTGTGATTGTTTTTGAATCAATTACCGATATAATGTAAACACCTTTTCGTTGTGGCGCAGCAATTCGCGCGGCTTCGGTATTTCTAAACGATTTTGAATAGAATATCTGACCTGTAATTGATG
>CALAUG010000050.1 GCA_937892155.1 uncultured Bacteroidales bacterium
ATTACCTCATCTATTTCTCGTTCGACGAGGAGAACGGCGTCAGGAGCGACATACATCTGGAGCTGTTCCACACGGCGGCGGAATAGAAACGGCGGTTTCACCTTAATTGGAGAATGTGAGAATGATATTGCTTTGTCTGACGAGATGGTTAGACCATGGTGGTATGTATGTTTTACTAATGCATTAAAGATATTTGAAATGCCCGAATCTCAAAACACAGAATATAAAAGCATTTGGAAAGACGAATATCTAAAATGGATATGTGGCTTTGCCAACGCACGAGGCGGTACAATCTTCATCGGTAAAGATGATAAAGGAAACGTTGTTGGCGTAAACAATGCCAAGAAACTTTTGGAAGATATTCCAAACAAGATAACCACCGTGTTAGGTATTGTTGCAGAAGTCAATCTGTATGAAACCGAAAATGGCGATTATCTTGAAATTAATGTAGAGCCACAGCTAAATCCCGTTAGTTGCAAAGGTGAATATCACTATCGCAGTGGCAGCACCAAACAAGAGTTGAAAGGTGCCGCATTAGACAACTTCCTGCTTAAAAAACAAGGCAAGCATTGGGATGGAGTTCCCGTTCCCAATGCTACAGTAAACGACTTGAAAGCAGAAACATTCGACCACTTCAGAAGCAAAGGAGTAAAGAGTAATCGGCTCAACGAAGATGTGTTGGCCGATAGTAACGAGTTGTTGCTCAACAACTTGAAACTCACCGATGGCAACTATTTGAAACGTGCAGCACTGCTGCTTTTCCATCCCGACCCCGAACGATTTGTAACCAATGCTTACGTCAAAATCGGTTATTTTGAATCTGATAGCGAATTGAAGTACCAAGACGAAATACACGGAAATCTGTTTGAGCAAGTCGAGAAAACGATGGACTTACTCTTTACCAAGTACATTAAGTCAATGATAAGCTACGAGGGCATTTATCGCATCGAGACATTTGAGTACCCCAAAGAAGCCATCCGCGAAGCCGTTCTAAATGCCATTGCACACAAAGATTATACGGGTGCGACGCCTATTCAAATCAGTGTTTACAAGGATAAAATTATGATTTGGAATTATGGTGAACTGCCTGAAAATTGGACGATTGACACCTTGCAGAAGAAACACTCGTCCGTTCCTCACAACCCAGACATTTCCAACGCATTCTTTCGCATCGGCTACATCGAAGCATGGGGTCGAGGTATCCGTAAAATGAATGAGCAATGTGTGGCAGCTGGCTTGCCTCAACCGCTCTATTATTACGAAAGTTCAGGCTTTTGGGTGGTATTCCGCAAAGATTTGTTTAACGAAGAAGATCTGCAAGCAAAAGGCTTGAATCCTCGTCAGATAAAAGCCGTTCTGTATGTAAAAGAAAAAGGAAAAATTACAAATAAAGAGTATCAGGAAATAAACAAAGTATCAAAGAGAACAGCCTCTTCTGATTTAGCAGATTTAGTAGATAAGTACGATTTGTTGGAGAATTTTGGCGTTGGTGCTGGAAGCCACTATAAGTTAATTGGGCAATAATTGGGCAAATTGGGCAATAATTGGGCAATAATTGGGCAATTAATAGCCAATTGCCTTATAAATGCACCAAATGCCTCATGTATGATTCAATAATACATTTTTTTCCGTTGTCATATTGCCCCCTGACAACAAGCCTCCATCGCGGAACGCCGCATCGAAATTCCCGGCTACAGCTGCGGGGAGTAAAGAATAATTACACAAAAAAAGAACAAACTTTTTATCAACGTTTTAATTCAAAATCATCCTTTCCACTTCCTCTTTTGCCTTTTTCAAATCTCCGTCACCTTCGACTTGCAATTGCTTTGCTTGTTGACGAATTTTGGTAATATGATCGACTATTTCTTGCTGTTTTGTTTTATCTATTATTGGAATCCAAAGTTTGCCTAAATCATCTGGATATACATGTGGTTGCCCTGCTCCCTGTTGTAAAAGGTATATTTGAGATTGTTGTGCTTTAAGAACCTCAAAAATGTATTTCGTTGTAAATCTGTCGTCTTTTGAATATATAACACTGCAATCCGAAGCAAAAATAGGATAATTATGATACCAAACGTAACCAGAATAAGCTCCTGAGGCACTTACGGTTATTACATCTCCGTCATAATTATAGATATTGTGATTATAAGGACTTGCTTGACCACCTGCAATTACAGGATAATGTCCATTTTTATCAACATTTTCACTTGTTATAGCTTCTCCTTTTTTTATTGTAGCGATTTGTTTTAATTGAATGTTTGAATATTTTGTACTTTTTGCGTGTTCGCCTAAAAATAAAACTCCTTTCGGATCCAACCTACCGCCACACACTTCGCTATAATTCACCGTAAAAATCCTATCATTCAACGATTGTGCGTTTGTATTTGGCAATGTTATTCCTAATTCACCAAGCAGATAATCGTCTATGCTTTGCAAAAGGGTTTCGGCTTGCTGGTGCTTTTCAAGTTTTGATTTATATGCCGAATTATAATAGTCAATTATTTGTTGTTGAATTTCTTTGGGCGGAATAGGAATAGGTAAAGATTTATATTCTTCAGCATTAATATTTGGTTGCCCAGATGGTCGTTGAACTGCATTTATCCAATTCTTATAAACCTGTAATTGAGTGTAAACAAAAAAGTAATCGGGCAACAAATAATGACTGACGACAAAACGAATTAAATAACCTGCAAAAAAGCATTGATAAGGAAAAACATTCTTATGAATATAAGCCTTTCCTACAGTCGCTCCGCTACGAGCAATAAGAATATCATTTTCTTTTAAAAAATATTTTTCTTCGATATTTTGAGCTGTCGCACCCAATGAATCATTCAAAGTTCCATCATCATTTATATCTGTTATTCGAATATAACGTGGTTCAGAAATCCCAGTTCTCTCTATTCCGCTTTCACCTGCGCCATATTGTGGGTCTTTTGAAAGAAAATCTTTTAAAGATGCAACACGATATTTAAAAGTTTTTGATTCTTTTTGAAATAAAGACATTTTGGGATCCCATCTTCCTTGCAAATCAGAAAAGTTTACAAGAAAAATTTTATTTGGATTAATATTTTGAGGCACTTGGTATGGCATTGTATTATTGTTTTATTAAACCAAAGTTCTTTTCTAGAATTTCCAAAATGTTTTCTCTGATTACTCGTTGTAAATCGGTTGAACGAGCATGATCATTATATTCGTGATATGTATCATTCTGATAATCTGATTTAGGTTTCGAAGAATCCTTTTTCTTAACAATAATAACTTCTTTTTTTAAAGCTCTTGCCCATCCCATTTCATAAAGGACATTGGAATTGTTGTCTGTTATATCTGCAAAACAAATCTTGCATTCCTTGATTTTATTAATTATATCCTGTATTTGGTCAGAAGTCGCCCCATTGTTACACATTATTGGATATAAAGATATGTTTACAGAGTACTCTTTAGCTATGGAATTAATAGTCTCTTTATAAATCTTATTATAATCCTCCACTATTTGGGAGTCCCCATTAAAATAAGGCATTGCAACAAATACTTTAATTTCCGACGAAACAATCTCATCAAATATTTTAATGATACTATCAGCAGATATTTTTTCAACTTTAAAAATCTGATTATTTAGTATCCAATTTTTAAATAGTTCAAACTTAGCACTTTCATCTTTTACATGGTAATATAGGAAAGCTGTTAGAATACCAATGCTTTCATTTGACTTTAACTTTGGTTCAGAACCATACAATGTATTTACTGCCTGAAGAGAATTTAACACCTTTTCAACTACATTGTCAGGGTTCTCATCATTGTCTAACAAATACTTAAAGATTCCATTATAGTATGTTCTGTAGTTTTCCCTTAATATGTGTTGAATATTTGAAAATATATCAGGTTTGGCCTGTTGAATTAATTCTCTGGTTTTTATTGGGTATTCTCCGCCAAATATGTCTTGTAATTCATCGTTAGGAAAATTTTTCTCATCATCAATAAGTACTTTTAAATTTTCCTCAGATGTTAATGGAATAGTTTTGGTATTAATGTTATAGAAAAACACTTTTGTTGCTTTGTCGAAATCAATTGTGTCTGGTCCTAACAATAAACAGAATGGCGCCGTCATATTCGCCACTTTGGAATTTTCAGATTTTTCAGCGGCTAGCAATCTATGATTGCCATCAATCCTACTAAAGGGCTTAGGGTCTTTTGTCTCATCTATTTCTATGGTTACAAACTTTTCACTTTCGTTTGCAATTTTCTTCACCGAGAATGTGCCGTTTGTGGTTCTTGCATTTTTCCCTTCTTGAATTAATTGCAAAGGTGTTTCACTTGGTTTTATAGGGATTAATTTATACCCTAAAATTATTTCTGGAAAAAACAAGTATGATTGTTTCTCTAAAAAATCAGAAATATCACTTCGGTCAATCGGATTACGTTGATACGTATAATCTGCCTTAGAAACGCGTGCTAAATCTTTTATATTAGCATATCCTCTTAAACAAAGTTGCCCATTCAATGAATTTCCTAATATTCCTTTTAGTATCATAAACCAATCTATTTTATCGTTTCAATAAACTTCTTCAACTCTGTTCCAATCAAATCCAATTCATTGACGGAAGTTTCTTTGCCTGTAGCATCGTAACCAATCTGGTCGGCTATTGCCATAAAGATTGGATAATCTTCAATTTCTTGCTTGCGGCGTTGTTCGTACTGTTCCTCCAACTGTTCTTTGAGGTCGGAAATTTGTTGGTTGTAATGCTCTGTGATTTGCTTTTTCCATTCTACGAAATCGGCTGTTTTTTCAATTTCCTTTTTGTTGGTCAAGTCTGTGCAATTGTCAAAGCCCGTATGATTCTTGATGATTTTCTTCTTTTCGTTTTCAAGATCTTCAACTGTTGCCTTGTAATTTGCTTCGGTTTTTATGCGTTCTTGCAAAGCCAATTTTGTGTGTTTTATCTTTTGGCTTTGTTCATTTGTCCATTTCTTCAGGAACAAAACAGAACTCTTAACGCCTGCCCCGTTTGCCTTAAAAGCATCTTGGGGCATACTTACAACCGCTACAATACGGAACTTGTCTTCAATGCCATTACGTACATATTGCAGACTGCTGTTCGTCAAAATTCCGTCTGGAATAACTATAGCGAGAAAGCCTCCTTCACATAGAAAATTATAATCTTGTTCTATAAAAAGCACTTCGGTACTTTGGCTATCACGTTCTTTTACTGCACTATTTTTTGTATCAAGCCAGTCTACATCTTTATTGCCAAAGTCAAATTGATGCAAATATGCTTTTTCTGTCTGCTTAATCACACTGCCAAAAGGCGGATTGGTAATTATAACATCGAATGTCCCAAATTGGAAACCATGGTTTCCTGTCCGCTCTCTTATAACATCATCACGCAAAAGGCCATCGCTTGAAATTACGTTTGTATGTCCGTCATCGTGAATAATCATATTCATTTTTGCAGTACGCGCGATCTGTTCGTTAATTTCTATACCGAATAGCTTTTTGGATGCGAAATCATGCCAATGATTATAATGTTCAATAGAACCTTCATCGTAGAAATCGCCAGCCTGCTGTCTAACCTTATCCAAAGCATAAAGCAAGAATCCACCGCTACCGCATGAGGTATCAAGCACTTTTGAATCGTTTGTGATAGGTAAAACACTGACAATAAATTTCACAATATTGCGAGGCGTGAAATATTGCCCGAAATCGCCACGAAAATACGACCCCATGAATGTTTCAAAAGCTTTACCTTTGCTGTCAAGGTCAGTTTTCGAAAGATTTGCGCCTTGCAAATAACTGACTACCGTACGGATTCTTGTTGGCGTGAGGCGAATATTGTCTTTAAATACCTCCTTGTCGCGCGTGCGCCCCTCTTCATACAAAGCAAAAATTCTTTTTGCTAAATCCGTAGTTATTTTCTGCTCTATTTTATCTATATCGTCCTGCGAAGCTCCTTTTGGTTTTTCTATGTCAAATATTTGAAAATCGTAAGGCTCACCTTTTCTCCGCGGCTTGCGCTCATCCCATATTTTACAGAAAATAAGCTTGTCCAATTCATCAAATGCATCCGAAGGATTCAACTCTCCACCAGCCCAAAGCGACTGATGAGCTTTTTTGAAACGATTGGTAAGTTCGCTTTCCGATACCTGCTCCAACTCGAAAAATTGTTGCTTGATTTCATCATTTCCTGCATCCTCACTTTGTAAACGTCCACCTTTTACAAATTTGTATTTTGGCACAATTTTACCAAACAGAGGAATATTGGGTATCTGAATTCTCGTCTTGCGTTCCTTGTCTATCTGCAAATAAGAATCTTTGATTCCTGAAGTTGTCCACAAATATTTGATTGTGCCAGCTAATGCATAAGCATAGCTCGCCGCTTGCTCTATTGCTTGATTAAATTCCGCTTCAGATACCTCCTGTTTTTTACATTCGCAAACTATCAACGGATTAAGACACATGTCATCATCATAAACGACAATGTCAGCTTCTTTTTGTGCAGAACCCATTGTTACTTTTTCAAAAAGTTTTATTCTATTTTTAGGATACCCATATACAAGTATCAGCTTCAAGAAGGTTTCAGCTTCAACCTGTTCTTCTGGATCTTTATAGTTACGTGATTTATTTACATAAACATAGGTAATCCTACTTTGGTCTTCATTAAATGTGATAAGACCTTTTTCTATGCCCTGTTCGATAAGTGTTTTTGTCATAGTTACACCAAATATCAGACATTCACATGATTTATTCGAATAATTGCAATAATAAATTTTCGAGGTTTAAAGACGCTACCGAATAAATAGCAAACGCTATGATTAATAATATGTTAGTTAAAAATCTTTACTCTATTTTATCTTTTCGTTTTGTAAGTTA
>CALAUG010000051.1 GCA_937892155.1 uncultured Bacteroidales bacterium
GCTGTTACAGTGTGTGAATTTGCATCATACTCGAAACTTGCTGGTGTTGACCATGTCAATCCTACTTCTTTAGGATTGATTTTGAATTCTATCTCGTTATCTTCTACAACATAGTTACCACCAGGAACGTCCTTAATGATTACCTTTCCTGTGCCTGCTTCTGTATTGTCATCGTATGTTACCTCATATTCAGTATCTGGAATTATATTGCCGTCTTTATCTTTTACGACTACAGTTGGTTTCTTTTCTTCACCATCGTACGTGTAAGTTTCGTCATCTACCTCGCTGCCACCTTCGGTCAATGTTACATCCTGATCTGCTGTCTCGGCTGTTTGTGTCGTGATTGACCATGCGTATGTTACACTTGCTGGCAATTTGTAGTTTGTATTACTCAATCCAGTTGCTGTTGCTGTGTAATCTCCTACTTCTGTTTTTTCATTGTTTGTATATGTAGTTACTGTACATACATCTGGGCTTATCAAACCAGTTACTGTGGCTGTTACAGTGTGTGAATTTGCATCATACTCGAAACTTGCTGGTGTTGACCATGACAATCCTACTTCTTTTGCTGTGATGTCGGCTGTTGTTGATTCTGGAGCGCCTGTCGCTAATTGATAGTTGTCTTTTCCTGTTCCTGTCAATGTATATGATGCGATGGCAACTGTCTTGTCTGTGCCAACATTTGCATTTTCGAATGAACCTGTAGCTGTTACATTGATTACGCTTGTTGCTTCGCTGTTCTGTACTCCGCTGAAGACTACCGAGCTTATTTCTGCACAGTGGTTGCATCGTATTCCTTGTCCTCTGCTGTTACGCTTGTTACTGTGATTGTTGCTTTGCCGATTGTCAGTGTTCCGTCAACTACAACTACCTTGATGTTTGAGTAGTTCTCTGATGTTACGTCGAACATTGACGCTGTCAAGCCCATTGTGTAGTCGCCTGCATTCGTTCCCTTAGCTTCGGCTTTCTCGCCAGTCTTCAATGCTACCGTACATTTATCCTTGTTGTCGTAGTCAAAGCCTGTTACGCTTTGTTCCACGCCTGTGTATACTTTCGTCAAATCACTGTTTCCTGTGATTGTTACTGTCAACTCCGTGTCGTTCTTTGTTATTTCCCACGATGTCGTTGCATTGCTTGGAAGTACGTAGTTTGTATTGCTCAACGCTGTGGCTGCGGCTGTGTAATCGCCTACGACTGTCTTTGCGTTGTTCGTGTATGATGTTACCGTTACGACATCCGTACCTAATGCATTTGTTACCGTTGCAGTTACTGTCTTTTCTGTTCCGTCATACTTGAATGAGGTTGTTCCCCAGTCTAATACGACTTCCTTAGCCGTGATATCGGCTGTTGTTGCAGTTGGAGTGCCAAGTACGTAGTTACCTGCATCGGCACCGCTCAATGAATAAGTTACCGTTACTGCTTTGCCTGTACCTACGTTTGCATCAGCAAATGTTGCTGAACTTGCAGATACTGTTACATCATCGCCTGTAAGGATGCCGCTACCTGAAACACTTGTTACAGAAGCGGTTGCTGTTCCATCGTATGCCTTATTGACTCCTGTTGCTGATGGAATGATTTCTTTAGCCGTAATGTCGGCTGTTGTTGCTATTGGAGTACCAATGGAATAATAATCCTTATCTGCACCCTGTAATTCATACGTAACAGTTACCGATTTGTTTGTTCCAATATTTGCATCTTCAAATACTGCACTCGTTGCAACAACACTTACATCATCGCCCGACAATGCACCAGTAAATGAATAACTTGTTATCGTTGCAGTTGTTGTTCCATCGTACACTTTGTTTTCTACTACAGCCGATGGGGTTAATTCTATTCCTTTGATAGTGAAATCACCTGGAGTAATAGTTACATCATAATTAGCATTTGCCGTATAAGTTGCAGTAATTACATCTTCGTAAGTTCCAACTTTTTCAACGGTAGGATTTGTACGAGAATAGCTAATTGTACCAAGATCTGTTTCCCTTACCAAAGTACCCGTTACTGTTCCTGTAAATTTAGGATCAGTGTCACCATAATCTTTTTCTATATCATCTATTACTATTTCTATTTCTCTCGGTAGGATATTACCCGTTGTTACTCCCGTTGCATTTTCAAGTACATAGTTGCCTTTACCTGACCCTGTAAGCTCATAAGTTACGTTTACAGTTTTGTTGTTACCTGCAGCTGGTTTCTCAAATGTTGCACTTTTAGCTACTACATTTATTACACTTGCACTTTCGCTATTTTGAATACCATTTATTTCAAGATCACCGCTTATAGTTGCTGTCTTATTACCATCATATTGTTTATCAGCAATTGTTGGAGCTACTACCGTAATAGTTGCAGGATTGATTGTTAACTCACCATCCACTACTTTTACTACAACATTCGTATAGTTTGGTGATGATGCCGTAAACATATCGGCAGTTAAATACATAGGATATTTCCCCACATTTGTACCACTTGCCTGTGCAGTTTCACCAGTCTTTAACGAAACTGTAATCTCATCTATACTTCTGCTGTCATCGGTAAAGCCTGCAACAGATTGGCTTACGCCTGTATATGTTTTCGCATCACTATTACCTGTAACAGTTACGATTTTCTGTTTTGTAGATTTTAGTATTTCCAAACTACCATCTAAAATATTTAATGTAATATTTTGATAATAATCAGATGTAACGGTAAAATCAGAAGCCTGCAAATTCATATCTTCTGTACCTATCTCAGTTCTACACACATTTCTTGTCTTAGGTGTTACAGTGTACATACTTGAAGACACTGGGAATATTTCTATAGGAATACATTGTTCTTCGCCAGTAAAATCGCGAAGTATATCCTTTCCTTGCACGTTAACCGTGATAGGAGTAGTTGTATTCTTTTTGACAGTCAAAGTACCTTGATTTTGTGTTATGGTATAGTTACCTAAATTAGTTCCTGCAGCTGCCGTATATGAATACGTATTGTTTTTCGTGCCTGGAGTTGAAATTGTAGCGAAATTTGAATATACAAGACCTTCATCACCCACAAAACCACCACTTGTTACTGAAACTGTGTTTTTACTATGTGAAGCACCATCATATTCCCAAGTACCATTGCCAGAAGTGATGGTAACTGTTTTTTTATTAACTTTAAATGTTGCTGTTGTCGTTGCTATTCTATATTTAGTTAAATCATCAGGTATAAATGTCGCATAAAGAGTATAACTTGCAGTTCCTGACAAAACAGGCAAAATTTCAGTTCCTGTATATGCCACCTTCTTTGAAGCATCACTACCAGAATAATATTCCATTATCCATGTACCCGAGATATTAGATCCTCCCCTATTCGATGTTTTTGCACTTTGTGATTTACACGCACCACTTAATTGATTGCCATACGTAATATTTTGTGCTGTTAATGTAAGATAAGAAGTTCCAGGGGCATCGTTTTGTGTTATTACGTGGACAGTTATTGTTTCATCTGTGGACAAACCATTAGCATCAGTCACCTGAACCTCCACCACATAATCTTTAGTACCGTCATAATTCAAATTAGCTTTGGTTTCCGTAAAACGAAGTTGATTATTGTTAATATTAAACTTGCCTTTATTAGCACCACCTGTAATAGTAACAGAAATAACATCACCATCCGAATCTGAGAAGCTTATAGGTACCACCACATCTGTTACAGCATTGTTCTTTTTAACATATATTGTTACTTCAGTAGCACTAATACTTGGTGCAGAATTGGTATTGGTATATCCTAATACAGTAACCGTTACATCTTCAACAGTAGTATGCAAAGCATCCTTTGCTGTAATGGTTAATGGGAAATCCGTATCTTCAGTTAGTACATCACCTTTATAATAAAGTTTTCCATTTTTAATTATAAAGTTGGAATTACCGCTTACCGTTATAGTAAGTACATCACTTTCTGGATCGTATATAGAAATTGGCACCAAAGTTTCTACACCATCTACAGTTTGTGTTATAGTTGCTGTAGTTGGTGTTACGATTGGAGCTTGGTTGCCAATAACTGTAACTTCAACAGGTTGAACAACAGTATTTACACCATCTTCAATGGTAAGTTCTATTTCAAACTTAGTATCAACAGTTTGAGCTGGACCTATATAATAAACTTTACCATCGGCTATTTTAAAATTAGTACCATCATCAACAGAAATTGTCAATGGATCGTTTTCGTAGTCGGAGAAAGTGAAAGGGACTTCAGTTTCAGTTCCTGTCCTTTCTATCGCAAGAGCAAGAGGAGAAACCATTGGAGCCTGATTATCAAAAATTCTAACTTTAACATCTTGTATCTCCTCGTTAATACAATCACGAATTGTAAACGTCAAAGTGTAGTCTTGGTTGCCTGTAGATGCAGCTCCTGTATAATAGACTTTTCCACCTTCAAAAGAAAAATTCGCAGCGGTAGCCATATCAATTGTCAAATCTTCATTTTCAGGATCAGAGAATACCAATGGCAATTCTACTTTGCTACTTGTTCGAGAAAGATTAACAACCACTGGAGAAACTGATGGTTTTCCGTTGTCAGTTATGGAAATTACGAAATTAGATGTATCAATACCAGGAAGGAACTCTTCTAAATCTTCATATCCTGCAACTCCCATAAATTGATCACTTACAATATAATATATAGTAGCAGGTATTTTCCCTGTAAAAGCTGTATTTGCTTCAAAAGTATAAGAACCATCGGCATTTACGGTGATATCACCACAAGGTTCACTTCCATTCATAATAGTAGTTGTAGTACCAGCTGCGATGTTATTACCTTCAGTAATATAATAATCAGTTATCGCCAATGCGTCACCATCAATATCGGTATCGTTGTCAAATACATTACCTGTAGTTGACTTACAACCAGTTATCGTTAAAGTATCAACACCAGCAACTGGAGCAGAGTTCAAGAAGAATATTGTTTTATCACAATTCATCAAGTTGTCGTTGGTAATATCGTCATATTCACCTTTTACTGAACTTGAAGTTTTCTTCGCTGGCAACAATGGCTTTCCATCATCCGAAATATTGTTGGCATCAACTTCATAGATATCACCAGGACGCATAATGAAACCGACAGGTTGAACCAAGGTGTGAGCAAGCTTAGAACCTGCATAGCCAGTAATCTGAACCGTTGCGGTTTCACCATTTGCAAGACTAATAAAACCTAACCCATATTCATCTCCCGATGGTTGTTGAACAACGGTACAATTAGGGTCTGAAGATGAGACCTTCTCCACTTTGGTTGTATAGAATCCTCCTTCGGGGAACCAAATACCAACCGAGGCACTATCGGCATCGCATTTAGTATCGACATCTACCCCTTTGAATGTAACACCTTCTTGATTTTTATTTTTAACTTCCAAAGTATACGTAATCAATTCACCAATTTTGGCAGTTTCTCTATCAACTGTTACACCCTCAATGGCTAAATCTATATATTCAAACTTTGGTTCTACAGATACTACCTCTGAATGTCCCTTAACATACGACCACGTATCGACAAGATTACTATTACCAGGACAAGAACCACCATTATACTCCCACCTGTGAGCACCATTTTTAGAAGAAACACCAGCTGTACTATCAACTCCGTTTGGCAATCCATTATCATTATA
Source organism: uncultured Bacteroidales bacterium (assembly GCA_937892155.1). Taxonomy (GTDB): domain Bacteria; phylum Bacteroidota; class Bacteroidia; order Bacteroidales; family UBA1715; genus UBA1715. The sequence goes on from CALAUG010000051.1 coordinate 5,615, forward strand.
GTAAATTGTATCTGACAAAACTGTTATGCCATCTTCATCCAATGCTTCAAGAATAAAACCATTATCGTTACCATCCAAATCGACCATAGGGAAGTGAACTTCGGCAGCTTTCATATCACCACTCAACGAAATAGATGCTTTATCAGATATAATAACCTGATTACCATCTCCATCTTTTCCATCCCATTCTATGATATTCGCACCTTGTACACATTCACCATTAACATATCTCGGTGTATAACCAGCAAAAGTCATTTTAACAGTGAATTCACCAGCAACACTGGCATTGAAATAAATGTTAAGACCTTCTGGACCAGCAACACCCATACGACCTGATTCCTTACCAACCAATGTTAAATCACTCATTGTTGGTAATCCTTCTGCATTTTTATGCGTTCTCAACCACGTACCAGTTTCATCAACAACGCCATTATATACAGCTTTTGCTGTTGACTCTGGCAAATCGGCTGCAGGTGGGCAGAAAAATATTTTATGAGTTACATCTTCATAAATATAGAAATGGTCGCCATTTGCATCAACAGAATCTCTTCTATTATCCTGCAAACGAGGGTCATACATAAAACCTTTGTTTACATCATTTTGTAATTCCAAACTTGAATATGATGGAGTACCATCTTGATAACTTTTATATGTATTTCCAGCTGTCGTAGCAACCTCAGTTGGAAATGCAAATACTGAGGACGCCAGTGTACCCGAGCCATTCACCTGCACACCTTTATTATTAGAGAATATACCTCCATAATGCGCATCAAAACCATTCAAAGACCACTTGTATAAATATCCAACATTAGTTAATATATACATTGTTGCATAGCATGAAGGTCCATAGTCATCTCCATTCTTATGTGTAATGAGATTTAAACTATTCGTATATACACGACCAGGGATAGTGTGTGTTTTATCAGAATTTGTCACCGTAAGATCGAAAGCCATTATCGCGCCATCGTTACTTTGTTCTACCCATTCTTCTATACTAAAATTTTTATCACTCTCATTTGTCACACTTGTATTCGTAGGTTTGCTGGCAATAAAATAAAATTCCCATACGCCTTCCTGGTCTTCAGAAACTTCAAATTCTATTGGAGTATAACCACCCGTTATGGTACCATTATAATTAGGTCCAGCTAACTCTTGTGTTCTATCTTTAATTAATCCTTTGCTTGTCCCCGAAACATACCCATTAGTGCCATCAGGAGCATACCATACAATTTTTGCATCTCCTTTGCCGAGTTCACTCGAACCAGCATAGATATACTCTCCTGCTTTCGCATACACCTTTAAGCAACCACCATTGACAAATGGAACAACTGTGCGATTAGCCGAGGTTATACCTAATAACGCAGCTCGATACCCTTGCTGCCCCTCTGGGAACATATCACGAGAACCATCGGCAAGAGCCACATTCAACGAAGAGAAGAAAAGTGTTGCAAGCAACAAGCTTTTCACTACTGAAGAAGATAATTTTTTCATACTATATAATATTGTATATATATTCCATTTTTAACACTGAGAAGACCACAAACTAACCAAAATAGTTACACAAAATAGGACTTTTTACCCCCATTCCTGCAACTACCTGTATTTCAATTAGTTAGTGTACTCCTTACACTTTTGCGGTGCAAAATAACAAAAACAAAAAAACTTTTTACTACATATTTCGCAAAAATTTGAGGAAATTGCTCAATCAAAACCGAAAAATTCACCCCATTACTCTCAAATTTTTTTTGAATGTCAAAAATTTTTTATAAAATACGAGGGGGAAGAGGAGGCAAGAATTAAGAATTAAGAATTAAGAATTAAGAGGTAAGAGATAAGAGGTAAGAAGTAAGAATTAAGAGATAAGAGATAAGAGGTAAGAATTAAGAAGAAAGAAGAGAGAAGAAATCAGAATGTTGCAAAGAATAATAATCGTGGTGTTGGCAGATCCTTCGCGTTGCTCCATGATGACGGCTTCGTTGTCGGCTCTGGAGAACGTCTTCGATGGATGGACTTTCAATGGAATCGTCACACAAAATAATGCCACCATTGGAACCGTCATTCTGAACGAGCATAGCGAAGTGAAGAATCTGTCTCCATAATTAAAGAGTTGCAAAGAAGAATCGTCATGGTAGTGCCAACAGACCCTTCACTATCGTTCTGGGTGACGGCTTCGTGGCTCGTTCTTTTTCTTCTAACGGTTTCTGTATTCCAATGGGGTGCAATGATGACGGGACTTGAATGCGGAATAATATGCCGATTTTGACGAGAAGCCAACCAAACTTGGAATATCATTCAATGGTATTGAAACATCTGCCAATAGCGTTTCTGCATAATCAATTCTAAGTGAATTGATGTATTCGTTGAATGTTTTGCCCGTTGCCAATTTTAAAAATTTCGTAAAATAAGTATGGTTGGTTCCCATTTCACGACACAAGTCGTCGCGGGTTATATCGTCGGATATATAGAGTTGCGTTTTTTCGCAAACATCTACTAATTTTTGTTTAAATTGTTCTACTTTGCTCTCATCTACAACATCGGCAGTATTTGAGACTTTTTCCTCTACCTGCGCTGTTTTAAACTCCGACTCGTGACTTTCGTCAATTTTTTCAGAATCAACTTTTGATACTTCTCGAGTTATCACTATTTCTTGCAACATACCTTTAAGTATTGGCAAGATTGATAAACCTAACACATTACAAATTATTCTCGAAATATCATTTCCTTTGTATTCTTCAATTCCCCACCCCATGGCCAAGACGAAATATAATCCCGTAAGCCAAAGCAATTGACTCATATCTCGACCTTTCAATGATGAATATTGATTTCGAATATATTTGTTGTATTGTATTCCCGCTCTTACCTGCACAAATGTCATCACCAACACATACAATAATGTAATTGCAACCGCCAACGCAACGGTCCACGTTTTTCCAACGCACAGTGCTACCAATAAGGCTACTACAAACGGGACAAAATGAGATAACACCAAATATCGTGTAATTTTCTTTCTATGGGTAACATTTGTCAGTACCATATTAAAAAATGGGAAAAGCATCAAATCGAGACACGATGTAATAATTCGGACATACGAACTGGAATGAAGCGGTTCGTATAGGAAAAAATATCCGAACAAATAACTAAACGACAACCACCCAAAAGTAATTCCTATCAAAACACGAAGTTGACCAGCTTCGCGAATAGACGCTCTATCTTTTGAATCACAAAAGAAATGAATGGCATATATTGCCGACAGCATAATCAATGCTCCTTGCAATAATATTATTATGTCGCGTATAATACCAGAGTCCATAATCAAAAATTTCAAGAGAAAATTACCAATTTTCTGCATAGATAGACATACAAAATGATAAAAAAGTTACAGAAATAAAATTTATCTGTCCCAAGTGAGAACTTTTTACTGCCTTTGCCTTCGACAAACTCAGGCGGCCCTTATTTCTCTACGAAATTTGTAATTTGATTATAAATTCCGCAGCACAAATTTCCAATTTGCTGAATGCAAACATTTTCTTGCCAAGATCTTTTAAACTTGCGCCAATTAGATAAACAACGTCGTCAACTACAAGAAATCTATCGTGCGATTGGCGGAAAATTTGTACTTCAATAGGACGATATTGTTCGTTGTGTTTGGCAATATCCAATTGTAATTGCTTGCGAATTTGAGCGGTGTAAATTGTCGCTTCAACTTGTTCTTTTCGTTTGTCGAACATCGTAAGGACCGTATCGTCTATGTAATTGTCTATCAACATAATTCGTTTGTTTGCAGAACGAATTAAATCATTTGCAAATTTGTAGGCATCAAAAATTTGTCCGTTGTAAAAGATTCCTTGAACTGGTGGCAATGAAGTTTGTACAAAAAAGTTCATTTTTTCTTGCAAATCTTGTATTTGAGTTGTATGATTTTGCAAATTCTCTCTTATAGATACTAATTGAGCATTAATGTTATAACCTTTCAACAAATAATCTTTTAAAACCTTATTTGCCCATTGTCGAAAACGAGTTCCTCGTATAGATTTCACTCGGTATCCGACAGAAATAATGACATCGAGATTATACATAAATGTTTTATACTGTTTTCCATCTGATGCAGTTGTCAAGAAAACCTTGACAACTGATTCTCTTTGTAACTCACTCTCTTTAAAACAATTATTGATGTGCAAACTAACATTTTGTTTGGTAGTTTGAAACAACTCCGCCATCTGGCTTTGTGAAAGCCACACCGTCTCCTGCTCCAAATGGACCTCTAAACTGATTTTTTCATTTACATCGTAGAGAATTATTTCTCCTGTACTTGCCGACTGCTTTTCCATATTTGTATTTCATTTGATTCGTTATTTGGGTTACAGCAAAGATACAAATAATTGGCTATGAAACGATGGAAGAAAGAGATTTTAGAAGTCAGGAGACAAGAATTGATAATTGAGAAATTGCCTTTATTGTAACTATCATCCTGAACGAAGCGCAACACAGTGAAGAATCCATTCCCATAAACAAAGAGTTGCAAAGAATAATCGTCATGCTAGTGTTAAAAGATCCTTCGCTATAGCTCGGGATGACGGTGTCGATGGGAAGACGCGTAAGGCGGAAAACAAAAGGGGCAGGTTTTGAGACCTGCCCCTTACTATAATTCAATACATCACCGAGGTTGTATTTTTTGTTAGAAAACTTTTCCTACTGATATGAAACTCCCAACGGAGTTTTCCCTCTTAATTCTTATCTCTTAACTCTACTTCGTAACCTTAAACGCTTTCGTTTGAGTTCCGTCAGAAATCTTCACACTATACATTCCTTGTGCAAATACTTCTGCAGGTATTTGAATTATAGCTTTTGAAATAGTACCAGTATGTACCTTCGACATTGATTGTCCATTAGTATTCACAACTTCTATTTCAAAATCTTTTTCCTCATTTGACGCAATTGCAACATTGATAACACTTGTAATTGCTGTTGGATATACAACTACGTCTGCAAATGGAACTACATCAATGTCTGTCGTATTTTCTGCCTCTGCAATGTTAGACAATGCCAAAGCAAATGGTCCAGATTCTGCTTTCAACATTTGCTCATCGTATTCTTTGGTACCTTTTCCAGAACCAATAGAAGCTAATGTATTATATTTATTTTCGTCAACTTCCTCTTTCAAACGGAATACAACACGATATTTAAGGTCTTTAACATTTTTAAATTGTGGATCTACTTCGTTCCAAATTTCATACAAATTACTTGCAGGAACCCTATCAACGGTATCCATTGCAGTAACATCGGTACCACGCAAAACCAAATATTGAGTAATCATACTCATTGGTTCGTACGCACACCATTGAATTGTCTTCAAACCATTGTCCTGTGTCTGATATGTAGCAATCATTGAACGGTGAACTTCGCTAAAGGCCTCATTGTTACAACCATCTGTCGTTACCAAACGATATTTATATGCACGTTGCTTATAATTTACGTCCTCATCAACCACAATGCCTGGCTCGTCAAACATCACATCCTCGCCAACTTGTTCCCAATTGTCGGTTAGGTCCGTTTCGCGTTCAATTCTGTATTTTACCGTATTGACATTTATTGTCTTTTCCCATGCAAGAATAATGTGGTCGGTTGTTTCGCTAAATGTTGCCACGCCAATTTGTTCTGCATACGGATATTTGAAGTTTACTGTTACTCCTTCGCTGCCAACACAGCCATTTTCATCCACTACAACAGCAAAAACTATACTTGTTGTATCAATAGTAACAGTCTCAACTTTGGCGATATTTTCCTCGTTCTTACCTTGAGTAATTGTCCACGCATATTCTACATATCCCGCGCCAGCGTTAAGAGTAACTTCTTCGCCATCACAAGGTGTAAGATTTGCATCTTTAGCAATGTTGAGAATAGGTAATGGGTTTATCGTTTTGATGTTAAACGTATCAACACTCAAGCACTTATTTGTATCAGTTGCATAAACAATGTAGGTAGCAACCTCCGCAGGAATCACTATTGACTTGGTTGTAGCTCCTGTATTCCAAGAATATGCTTCAAAATCTCCCTGAGCTTCAAGATTGAACTCTGTTCCAGCACACATTACAGAATCTTCCATCAACGATACAGGTATCGAAACATTTACAGTTACTTCGTCGGTCATAGTAAACATTCCCTTCTTCATAGTCAACGTATATTTTGTTGTTGTGCTTGGACGGACAAAAATAGAAGAACTGATTTCATCGGTTGACCACAGCAACGAATTGACATCGCCTATAGCATTCAATTCAACGGCATCACCTTGACAAATAGCAATATCGTGATTTTCGATACCAACAACCGTCAATTGAACTGGCAATTCAGCTTCAACAACGTGTTCTCCATCAGCCGACATTACTTTCATCTTAACTGTGTACAGACCAGGATTCTTGAATGTTACCGATTGCAACATTGACGTTTGATCAATACCCTCAGCACCATCAATTATCCATTCCCATGTACAATCGAAACTTGAAATGTTGGCCATCAATATAAATTCCTGATTTGGAACACCAATTTGACGCATTGTCATGATTGAAACGGTTGGAGCACCTTCCCAAACTGGTGCAACAGCATTGGTTTCTATCTTTTGCTGTTCGTAAGTTACCTGCGAGATGTTACGGATGTAATATACATCTACCGAAGACGACAATCCATCTTCATCGGTAGCCGTAAACGTAATAACTTCTGCACCATTCCAGAATTCATTCAACACTTTCACAACAGCAACACCGTTTGAAATTCGTACTGCGATATTTTCAGAAGAAGTTACAGTCCAAACGATATCAGACGGAGCTGTATAATCATCGGTAACATAATCATTCAAGTTGAATGTTCCGAATGGGATTGTGTCATTTTCCAACTGATTTGGCACAACTGCAATCACAGGAGCCTTGTTTGGTAATGAAGCCACATTGACAACTATCGTCTTCGATGCTTCTTCACCGTATGCATCAGCAACTTTCATATCAATACTGTTAAACTCTTTCGAACCATAATCAGCAGTAACAACCAAACGATTGTCAACAATATTTGTTTCAATACCTTCGGCACTTCCAAATGTAAACTCTAACAGACTTGTCATTGTGAAATCATCTTTCGCAAGTGTTGCCAATTCAAAATATGAAGGCATTCCATATTTAACCACCAATGTATCAACCAAAATTTCTGGAGCTTTGTTAACTTCCTTCACAAAATTAATGATGAACGAGCCTGTTGATGTTAAATCGTCATTATCAGTTACTAACACATTGATTGTTGCAGGACCTTCCATACCCTTTCCGTCAATCACATATATCGCTCCAGAGTTTGAAACCTCAAGATTTGCAGGATTAGTTGTTACTGTAATTTCCAAATTCTCGAATGCTGTTGAGTCATCTGAAACAAATTCAGACAAGTCGAAGATTGCTTGACCCAACGAAATAGATTTTAATTCTTTGTCATTTGTAACACTTACTGGAGCATCCACAACTGTAGGTAAGTTCAATACTGGAGCATTTGAATTGTTTACAGTTATCTTGATTGACTTCGATATGCCAGCAACAGATGCAGTCAAAGTGGTTTCACCGACATTGTTTGCCTTGATAATTCCGTCCTCGAACGACGCAATTCCTTCATCAGCCATAGCCCAAGCAATTTCCTTGATTGCTAAAGAAACAGGTTCTATAGAGTATGAAATAGCCATTGATTCGCCCTTCTTCAACACAACTTCCGAAGGAACATTGATAGTAGTGATAGTCTTTGTTTCCTCAGTTACATACACAGTTGCCGTTGCATACAAGCCATCTTCTGTGTAAGCAGATATTGTTGACGTACCAGCAGATTTTGCACGGATAATACCATCACTGGAAATTGAAATGATATCGTCTTCTTTTTCTTTGAAGTAAACAGTATTATACGTTGCATCAGAAGGTGTTACCACAACATTGACAGATGTTTCGCTACCAACTTCCAATGTAATAAGCGATGGCATTACGATGTTCTCACCTTTCACCTTCTTGTGTACTCTCACGAAACATTCTGCTGTAACTTCTGGATTATCATCAGAACTGATTACTATCATTTCTGTTCCATCTGCCACTGCATTGATTCTCATTCCACGAACGACAGCAGCATCGGTAGAACCAGTGCTTGTACATCGAACATTTACATTCTTATTTGTTGCATGTTCTGGTATAATGTGATATTCAATCAATGCCGATTCGCCAACATACAAATCATAGTCTTTCTGTAGAATTTCTATTGCTTCTATAGGAATAATAGTTTCTTTAACAACAACTTTTTGTGTATCGGAAGCGGAGCAACCTGATTCTTGATCTACAGCCTTACAAATGATTGCGTATTCTCCTATTTCGCCGAATTTTGTTTTGAATTCGTTTCCTGTTGTATTTTCATTGTTTGCCGACCAAATTATTCCAATATTATCGCTGGATGGTTTTGCGACAAATGAGATTACTTCATTTGGAGCAAATTCGTTTTTATCAGACAACAACGTAACAGCAGGTTTCTCAACGAAACCGTTTACCAAAGAGACTTGTAGTTCTTTGCTTTCGCACCAATTCGTATCGCGAACTATCACTGTATATACTCGTTTGCCCAAAGCAATATTGGTTGGAACAAATTCAGCACCAGTTGCAACCTCGTTCCAATTTTCGTCATACCAATAAGCCTCCGTTTTATCGGGTATGTTCACTTTAAATGGCTTAATTTCTTCGCCATTACATATTTTTTGGTCATACATATTGATTGTTGGTGTAGGAACATACGTAACCTTAAGTGTTACAGGTATTTTCTCACTTTCGTAGTATATAACACCATTCACCGTATTTACACCAGTTTTCATTTTTTGACTTACATAATAGGTAAATGAACCTATTTGTGTAGGATGAATAACTGGAGTTTTTTCTAATGGTTCACCAGCAGCATTGTACCATTGATATACTATGTCTTCATTTTCCATTTCCATCTCAGAATAAACCATTCTATCCATTGGTATTCCATTAGGAAATTCTGCAGCATAACTTGTACAAACGGTATATGTATTATTCTCATAGTCACATGTTGGTGCTGGCAATGTATCTTCAGGTATAATTATTTTCTCGCCGACAAAAATACTTGATGTTGCAGTATAATTGCCATCGTATATAGAAGCAGAAATAGTAGATACGCCCGTTTGTAAAGCTTTAAATGTTATTGAATACTTGTTGATTTCCAGAATTTCAAACAAATTTTTATTTTCAAATTCAACTTTCATCTCGTCATCTTCTGGCAACATTATGTCTTGTTCGAACACCAATTTTGCCGTTACCTCATCTCCTATTGACATGAAATACTTTTCTTGATCGAAATGCACAATAGGTTTGGCATTAACACTGATAGCAGCTGAAGCTGTATATTTATCTCCACCATCATTCAATGTTACGTACAACATTGTTCTACCAGTTGTCAATCCTTCTAACTTAAAGCAATTCGATTCGTAATAAAATTCGCACGAGGCAATGTCTTCCGAACTTAATTCATAATCAATTGTAAAACCAGAATCAAAGCCATAGAGGTCAAGACACATAAATGTTGTTTCGCCTTCGGTTACCGAGTAGCCAGGTTCTGTGAATCCTATTGATTTTGAATTACCACCAGTATATTCAATTGTTAGAGTTGCTTGAGCAACCACAGTGTCAATTATTGCATATATCGTTGTTGAACCTTCGTAATTAGCATGTAAATAGCCATATTCGTCAACTTCGGCGAGAACCATTCCGTCTGCATCTAAGACTTTCCACTCAACTATACCTTCGTAAACTTCATCATTTTTGTATAATATCAATTCCTTGGTTTCGCCAACCATCATATTGAAATTGTCTGTTTCAAAATGATACGTTACTGGTTGTACGATTGTCAATGCGGCAGTTGCGACAACAGTGCCACCAAGTTTTGCCTCTATTGTGCAAGTACCTTCTGCCAAAGCTGAAAGAACACCATCACTCACTTCTGCTATTACTTCTTCAGTTGTACCATCACCAAGAATATTCCATTCTACATCGTCACCTGTATATTCTTCACCATTAGCGTACAAAATCAATTGTTTTGTTTCGCCAACATTCAACAAATATTTTCCTTCTCCAATTTGATATGTTACCTTCTTGCCTACGGTCACTTGTGTTGATACCATTTTTCCTTGACAACCAAGTTCTTTATCCAATGGCTCGCAATTAATCGTATAATCACCTTCTGCAAAGAATGTAACTAACAACGATGAATTCTCATGTTTGTAATCCATGTTATCACGAGAATCTGGATTACTTTCATCTATCACCTCCCATCTGTACACAACAGATTCGCCTACTTCTTGTTCAAATCCTTCTACTAATTGTACGTCAAACTGGTACTCACTATTTACCACATATGAGTCTGCTGTTGGTACTATCTCTATTTCTGGAAGCTCGTTTACTACAACTTCAAATGTTGCAACCTGCATTCCTGCATACGAAATTATATACATTCCATTGTTTAGATTTGCATAGTCAACATACACTGTATCCTTGACAATATCAAAGTCTATTGGACGCCCATCTGCTGACTGTATAGAAAGTAAATCGGTGTTATATGATTCCGAACAAGCTATAAAAATTTTTCCTTCGCTGCCATCACAAAATACGGTATCGCTTACAAAAAATTTACCCGAGAACGATGTAACAATAACTGATGCCTTTGCCACTATGTCTCCATTGACTTTGGCTTCTATTGTGCAAGTTCCTGACTGCAAAGCATATAATGTATCGTTAGAAATTTCCGCACAAGGTGTAGAACCTGCCTCACCTTCAAACACGTTCCATTCTATATCGCCTTCGTAAGGAACATCATTTTTGTACAATATCAATTCTTTTGTATCGCCAACGGCCAATGAAAACAGACTATCCTGCAAGAAGTATTCTACTTTCTTGTTCACTATTACTGTAACGTCTGTTTCAAACTTCTGATCGCCATATCTGCACAATGCCGTTACTGTATATTCACCAGCATAGTCGCTATATAGCACTACAATATTTTGATTTTGTCCTATTGATGCCGACAATGAATCATTAGACGGGAATACCTCAACTGTTGCCAACGACAAATCAATATCGTCGCCAAATATCAATGATGCCGTCGCTTGTTCTCCAGCCATCATTGTATATTGTTCCTGTTCAAATGCAAAACGGTAGTCTTTAGCTTTCAGAATTTCAACTTGTGGTCCCTGAATTGTCTGTTTATCGCCTTCGTAAGCAGGTATCACTGCAAACACCTGTACTATTCCTGGCTCATACGCATACAATACATTGCCATTGAATTTCGCAAGTTCTTTGCCTGTCTCGCCTGGGACATCCGACACTGCGGTTACTATCCACTCAACATCGCCTTCGTATTTTAAATCGCCTGCATACAACGTAAATTCCTGTGTATCGTCTACCATCAATTCAAATTTTTCAGATGGTGATACCTTATATGTCATTGTCTCCTTTGCTACGACTGTAATAGATATTTCTGCAACAGATTCCTTATCGACCACAGCTGTTATTGTTGCATCTCCAGGAGCAACAGCAAGCAACATATTCCCTTCGCACTTAACAATGCTATCAGCACTGGAGACAAATGTTGGATTTTCTACCGATTGTAAATACTCAAAACCTTCTTCTTTTTTCTGTAAATCTATGTATATCTCATCACCTTCCGTTATTTTTTCACCAGCCCATACATCTATAACATAACCAGCTTCATTTGTAACGGTAACATTGAACGACGACATAACGCCAGATTTACCTACTATACGCAAACTCTGCTGACCATATTTTAATGGAGTAATTTGCCCATTTTTTATAGAAACAAAACTAGAGTCATAGTCGATGTAAAAACCTTCTGGAAGTGTTACTTCTGCTCCTAAAGCATCCAGAATTACCAATTTCTGAGAACCACCGCCAAGGAATAACGAAACATCTTCCGCTGCATATATTTCTCCAGTATATTCCGAAGAAATTAGCTGGTAGATTACGTTTTCATATACATTGCCTCGATCTTCGACCGATACATATAATGACCCTTCTGAATTGCCATATCCAGTTCCCCAAACCATTATACCATATCCATCATTTGACCAACAATGCTCAATATGAGGTTGATTATCCAACCATCTACACTGAAGTTCATAAGAATATGGTTTTACAGTATCGCCTTGAGAATTAAACACGTAATATGTTATTGTATCTCTTGAAGCTTCGAGCGTATATGTTTCAGGTAATAGCTTATATGAATCGCGTACACCGACAATCAACTCTGCTACGACCTCGCCGTCAACTTTTGCAGAAAGTTTTGCAGAACCAATTGCGTCTGCAGACATATAAATTGCATTCGATGTTTCGGCATCTTGTAGAGTAATCACCTCCGTCTTCTCATTTTCTATACTCCACTCAACAACGCCTTCGTACATGGTGCTTTCGCCCTTTTCGTCATATACAAACAAACATTGCCATTGCCTATCACCCACAACAAGCATCAAATTTTCGCCTGTATAAAAACCATATTTTGAAGTTGGCTTCTTATCCGATATGGTTGCGTATGCGGTTGCTACTATAGCATCGTCAACTACAGCATTTACCATAGCCGAACCAGCAGCATACGCCGTTACAAGGCCGTCGTCCGACACGGCTATAAGTTTTTCAGATTCCTCGGAACCCGCAATCCATTTGACCGTTCCCTCATACTTGCTGCCGTCTTTCAACAAAATTAATTGCTGGCCATCACCACCAACTTCCAATGAAAATTGCTGAGGAGTAATTGAGTACGTCTGCGCAAAAGCGACAATAGACACAACAACAAAACTAAGTAATGATAAAAATCTTTTCATAACTCCGTATTTTAATTAGTATTTGACTCTCTATAAAAAACTCTTCTTCAATTTGCAAGTATATAATTTTTTTCATTAAAAAATATTTTCTAACGAAAAAATTTGGAGGAAATAGTCAGGAATCAAGATACAAGAATTTCTAGGAGACCTTAATTAAATTTTCTTCACATTATCTCGTTATTCTAAAAAATGAATATATTTGCACTAGTTATGAATAGATTTCAATTAGACATATTGCTCTTGTTGCTCGTTAGCCTACGCTAAGGGGTCGTAAGACTATGTGTTACAACGATAACCCCTTAGCGTTTTTCGCTGAGGGGTTTTTTATTAAATTATAGAATTATGGACGATAAAGTTTACATTTTTGACACAACATTACGTGATGGTGAACAAGCACCAGGCAACCAGTTAAACATGATTGAAAAACTAGAAGTTGCCCGTGCATTGGAAGAACTTGGTGTCGACATTATAGAAGCAGGTTTCCCTATTTCAAGTCCTGGTGACTTTGAATCGGTGGTGGAAATATCGAAAGCAGTGACCAATCCGACAGTTTGCGGTTTAACACGCGCCGTTATGAAAGATATTGACGTCGCCGCAGATGCACTTCGTTATGCAAAACATCCACGTATCCATACTGGTATTGGTACTTCGCCAGCACATATTTATTACAAATTAAAATCAACGCCAGAGGAAATTATCCGCCGTGGTGTTGATGCCGTGAAATATGCTAAGAAATACGTTGAAGACGTTGAATTTTATTGCGAAGATGCTGGCCGTACCGACAATGAATATCTTGCACGCGTAGTGGAAGCTGTGATTGCCGCCGGAGCAACTGTTGTAAACATTCCTGATACGACAGGATATTGCTTGCCAACAGAATTTGGTGCAAAAATCAAATACTTGATTGATAACGTTCCAAACATTCACAAAGCAATCATTTCTACGCACTGCCACAACGATTTAGGAATGGCAACGGCAAACACACTGCTGGGCGTATTAAATGGAGCACGCCAAGTGGAAGTTGCAATCAATGGTGTGGGCGAACGTGCAGGAAACACCGCTCTTGAAGAAGTTGTAATGGCAATAAAAAGTCATCCCGGAGCTGGCGTACATACCGACATTGTTACACCTAACATTATGCATACCAGCAAAATGATTCAACGATTAATGAAAAGCCCTGTTCAGGCAAATAAGGCAATCGTTGGGAAAAATGCTTTCGCACATTCTTCTGGTATTCACCAAGATGGTGTTTTAAAACATCGCGAGAACTACGAAATCATTGATCCAAAAGATGTTGGTGTTGATGAATCGTCAATTATTTTAACAGCACGAAGCGGACACGCGGCTTTAAAATATCGTCTGCAATTATTAGGCTATACCCTTGAAGGAGATGAACTTGATAAAACATATCAAGATTTCTTAAAAATGGCGGACGAGAAAAAAATTGTCAACGACGACGACTTATTAATCTTAGTTGGTAAAGACAAGAAAAAGCGTGAACGTTCCATCACAATTGAACGATTACAAGTTGTTTGCGGACGTACTATGATTCCAACGGCAACCGTTTCGTTAAATATAAAAGGTGAAATCAAGACCGAATCCGCAATGGGTAATGGTCCTGTTGATGCTGCATATACAGCAGTTAAGAGAATCTTTGCAGACCAAAACATTCATCTTCAGGAATTTTTAATTCAAGGATTCAACGGCGGTTGCGACGATAGTGGACGTGTGTCAGTTCAAGTTGAATGTAACAAACATTATTATCAAGGACTTGGCGTAAATACCGACATTGTTACTGCTTCGGTTGACGCATTCGTTGATGCTATTAGTAAATCATTAGAATAACATACAAATACAATGGGAAAAACATTATTTGAAAAGATTTGGGATGCACACGTTGTTCAAGTCATAAGCGACGGACCAACACAATTGTACATCGACCGTCTTTATGCTCACGAAGTAACGTCACCTCAGGCTTTCGACACACTTCGTGACAAAGGTATTAAGGCATTCCGCCCTGATCACATTGTGGCCATGCCTGACCATAACACTCCATCGGATCAACAAGAAGTGATTAACGATTCTGTTGGACGTAAACAAGTTGAAACATTGGCAAAAAACTGTGCTGAATTTGGCATCAAACATTTTGCTATGGGAACACAAGATAATGGTATCATCCACGTTGTTGGTCCAGAAAAAGGCTTGTCTCTTCCTGGAATGACAATCGTTTGCGGTGACTCACATACTTCTACTCACGGTGCTGTTGGTGCACTTGCAATGGGTATTGGGACCAGCGAAGTTGCCGAAGTTTTGGCAAGTCAATGTATTTTGCAAAGCAAGCCAAAATCAATGCGTATCAACATTGAAGGAGAACTTCAAAAAGGCGTGGTTGCAAAAGATATCGCATTGTACATTATGGCACAAATGACAACATCGGGAGCAACTGGCTACGTTGTTGAATATGCAGGTTCAACTATCCGCAACCTTTCTATGGAAGGCCGTTTAACATTGTCAAATCTTTCGATTGAAATGGGTTCCCGTGCAGGTATTATTGCTCCAGATGAAACTACGTTCAATTATTTGAAAGGTCGCGAATATGCTCCTAAAGGCGCAGACTGGGACAAAGCTGTTGCTTATTGGAAGACATTGAAAACCGACGATGACGCAGTTTTCGACAAAGAAGTTACATACCGCGCCGAAGACATTAAACCACGTATTACATTCGGAACAAATCCTGGTGCTGGTATTGCAATTGACGAAACAGTTCCAACATTCGATGGATTGTCTGATGCAGAAAAAACTCAGTTGAAAGCTCAACTTGACTATATGCAGTTTGAACCTGGTCAAAAATTGGAAGGACTTCCTGTTGACTACTGTTTCTTAGGTGCTTGTACAAACGGTCGTATTGAAGACTTCCGTGCATTTGCATCGGTTGTAAAAGGCAAGAAAAAAGCAGCAAATGTTGTTGCTTGGTTGGTTCCTGGTTCATGGTTGGTTCGCAAACAAATTATTGACGAAGGAATTGACAAAATTCTTGAAGCTGCAGGTTTCGAACTTCGTCTGCCATCGTGCTCGGCTTGTCTTGCAATGAATCCTGATAAAGTTCCAGCAGGAAAACTTGCAATTTCCACATCGAACCGTAACTTCGTTGGCCGTCAAGGACCTGGCGCCCGCACTGTCTTAGCTTCTCCACTTGTAGTTGCTGCAAGTGCAATAACTGGTGTAATTACTGACCCTCGTAAAATTTAAGACTATGGCAAAAGAAAAATTTGATATAATTCAGTCAACTTGTATTCCGATTGCAATTGACAACAATAATACTGATAATATTATTCCAGCACGTTACCTTGCTTTCACGACTCGTGATCCTAAATTCTATGGTGACGCTTTTATGCACGACTTACGCTACAATGCTAATAATGAACCAATCGCAGACTTCGTAATGAACAAACCTGAATATTCGGAAGTTCCAAGCAAAGGCGTACACGAAATTATTATTGGTGGTAAAAACTGGGGGTCTGGTTCAAGCCGTGAGCATGCTGCGTGGGCCATTGCAGGTTATGGTGTTCGTGTGGTAATTTCTTCAAGTTTTGCAGATATCCACCGAAATAACTTGTTAAACTGTTTTGTTTTGCCAGTAATTGTGAGCGAAGCTTTCCAACAAGAACTTTTCGAAACCGTATTTGCCAATCCTAAAGCAGAAGTTAAGGTTGATTTACCAAATCAAACCGTTACGAATGTAACAACAGGGCACAGCGAAAAATTCGAAATCAACGGATACAAGAAACATTGTCTTGTAAACGCTTTGGACGATATAGATTATCTTCTTTCTGTTCAAGACAAAACTATTGCTTACGAAAAAGGAAGAAATTAAAATTTAGAAGTTGGATATTAACAAAAAAGGACGAAGATACTTCGTCCTTTTTTTATTGTTGTACATTGTGAATTATCATCTACCAGGTTTGGTACTTAGCATTACGACGTTTTTTTGCCGCTGAGTTTTTCTTTTCCTTCAACACAATATCGGCAAAGGTCTGTTGAAAATTATCTACAGGAGTTGGAGCAGAAATCAATTCTATCTTACCATTTCTGTCAAGTAACATATACGTTGGCATACCACGCAACTTATACTGGCGACCAACCTCCGGGCTATCACCTGCATACAAGAACGGCCAATTGTATTGTGGATTAGCCTTTTTGAAAGAACGAAAATCCTCGAAAGTCTTTTCATAACTCAGCGTAACGACATATAAATCACGCTTTGTTTTTTCGTTCATTTTCTTCAAGACTTTGTAATCCTTTATACATGCATAATTCTCGGAACGGCAGAAATTTAGATAGACGTATTTCCCTTTGAAATTATCCAACGTATACAACACGCTGTCTTGATTATACAACTCAAAATAAGGTGCATTATCATGGAATTCCAAAGCCGTATGTTTTTTCTTTATGTTTTCCGCAATTTGCTTGTGTTCAGGAATTGTCGTCATAATAATCAGCGAATCCAAAGTTTGGTAAACAGGAGCAGGTGGAAACACATCAGGATCGCGGAGACAATCATCCAAACATTGCAACAAAAACAACTCCTTGAGCGTATCGTTTCTGAAGGCAATATTTTTCTCCAAAGTTTTTTTGAACATTGTGGGACTTTTGCCGTAAATGATATCAACTTTAAGGTTTTTACCCATATCGCGAGTGTTGTTGTTGATGATATAATCCTTCCACATCATCTTAAATAAATTCATATAGGCAGGATTATAATAATATGCTGGCTTATTCAAATAATGTTTCCTCGTAACGCCCATATTATCGCGCTGATACGCCATATAACGCAACGAATACAAGCGATAATCCTTATACGTTTTGAAGAAAATATCATCGTCGTATTGGGAGAATGAGCTGTCTATTTCTCTTTCAAACTCGGCCACCTTATTTTTGTCTCGATACAAAAAGACATCTGAACCTTTTTCACTTAAAAAGTTTTCAAACACCGAATTAAATGAAAGAAGTAAAATATTGATGTCTCGTGCAGATTCGCTATTGATAACGCCTAAACTAATGTCTGTGGGTTCATAGTATGGATTTAATTCTTCCGCCAATGTTTTCTCGCGGAACGGCGGCATTGCCAATTCGTATTCTTTATTTGGCGATGCAAAAAGGAACGCCTTGTAAATGCCAAGATACATATAGATTTCTCGGGTTGTCGGACAATCAAACGTAAAAGAAAAGAACCCCGTTTCATCGGTAGTAAACGTTCCTATTAATTCTTCTGTTTTTGTCAGATAATCGGAATATTGATATACGCTAATTGTTTGATTAGCATACTCATCGGAACATCCGATAATAGTAGCCGTTTGTGAGAAACCACACAACGAAACTAACAATGCAAGACAAAAAACAATTCCTTTACGCATTCGGAAAAATCATTCACTTTATACAAAGCATCGCAAAAATAATAAATTAAGTTTATGAGATTTCACAAATAAGTAAAAATGTTATCTTTGTCACACTGGCTCTGTAGTTCAATGGATAGAATAGTAGTTTCCGGAACTAGTGATTAGGGTTCGATTCCCTACGGAGCTACTAAATCATTGTAGATTAACACAATATCTAAGAGTATGATTACTCCTGATTTTTTACAAAAAAAAGATACTGTTGGCATAGTAGCGCCTTCAGGGCCAATAAAACAGGACGCATTAGATTTTGCAATTAAAACCTTGCACGAATGGGGATTACAAGTAAAAATCGGGGAACACGTTTTCGATAAGGACGGCGTTTTTGCTGGTACGGACGAAGTTAGGGCAAGCGATTTCCAAGAAATGATTGACGATGACAACGTAAAAGCAATTATTTGTGCCAGAGGCGGTTACGGTGCCATCCGCATAGTTGATTTGATAGATTTTTCGTCGTTGATGCTTCATCCCAAATGGATAGTTGGTTTTAGCGATATAACCGTACTGCACGCAAGACTGCAGTCTCTGGATATTCAGTCAATTCACGGAGCAATGGCGAAAGGATTCTCATCCGTAACCGACGCATCGTTGCAGTCGCTCCACGACACATTGTTTGGTTCACATACAACATACAAAATTCCACGTAATACTTACAATCGCTGCGGATCATGCAGCGGCACATTAGTTGGCGGAAATTTATCCATGCTTTACAGTATGCGTGGCGTCGATTTTGAGTATGATTACAATGACAAAATCCTGTTTATTGAAGATTTAAACGAATATTACTATCACATTGACCGCATGATGCAAAACTTGAAACATTCCGGCATATTGTCAAATATTGCAGGTCTAATTGTCGGAACAATGAGCGGTATGAAAAACGGATTAGATGAATTTAATGGTTCCATCGAAGACATTATTCTCAATGCTGTCGCCGACAGCGATTATCCCGTCATTTTTGATTTTCCTGCAGGTCACGAAGAAGAAAACCAGGCGCTGGTAATTGGTAGTACATATCGTCTAAACTGTACCAAGAGAAGTGTTTCTCTCAAAGCAGAAAACATGGTATAAAATTCACAAGCAATGCCGACACAATTATTCGCAGTAACAGGAAATCCAATTTTGCACAGTAAAAGTCCGAATATGTTCAACGCACAGTTTGAACATGCCGATATGGATGCCGAATATTTGTATTTTGCGGCAGAAACAGCCCAGGAAGCAATTTTCTTATTCAAAGAATTGGGCGTAAAAGGAATGAATGTTACGTCGCCGTTTAAAGAAAAAATAGGTGCCTTACTCGATGTTGTCCACGATGAGGCAAAAATTCTTGGAAGTGTAAATACCATTGTTGAAAAAGACGGGAAACTGCACGGCTACAATACTGATTTTTATGGTGTTACACAAAGTTTCTTTGACGCTGGAATTTCTTTAAAAGGGAAAAAATGTTTGGTGATTGGTGCCGGCGGTGCAGGAAAAGCTGCAGCTTACGGGCTTCATTCGCAAGGCGCTGAAGTTATTATTGTGAACCGCACGTTTCAAAAAGCCCGTCAGGCGGCAAATATTATTGGCTGCAAATATTCCGAATTGGAAGAATTGCCACGTTTGCTTCGAAAATGTGAGATTGTAATTTCTGCCTTACAGCAAAATGTCAATCCAATCGAAGAAAATTGGCTGACTGGGAATCATATTATTTTCGATGCGAATTACAAAGGTTCACCGCTGATTGAAATGGCGAAACGGAAAAATTGTACTATCGTTTCGGCAGAAGATTGGCTTCTTAATCAAGCAATTGCGTCGTATAAAATCTTTCTTGGCAACGAACCGGACAAAGCGATTATGAAACAAGGTCTTTCGATGCCGACATTGGCCGAAAAGAATCACGTTCTTACTACTATTGGCATTATGGGAGCAGGTAAAACTACGCACGGATTTGAATTGTCTCAAAAACTCAATTACGATTTCATTGACATTGACGATGAAATTGTGGCGGAACAAGGGAAACCGATTACGGAAATCTTTGCAGAACATGGTGAAGCTTATTTCCGTGAGGTGGAAAAAAATACATTGTCAAGACATTTTTGCGCCGCCAAACCAAGCATTCTTTCGTGTGGCGGCGGAATTGTAGTAAACGAGCCAAACAGAAAATTATTGAAAGACAACACGTTAGTTGTCTGGTTTTATGCCACGCCACAAACTATCATACAACGAATTAACATAGCAAAACGTCCGTTGTTGCAAGGCGACAACCCACTTGGGAAATTACAACAAATCCTTGCTGACAGAAAAGAAAAGTATGCACAAACAGCCCATGTGGTGTTCAGCACGGAGGACAGCACAAAATATCATACGGCGGAGCGACTACAAGACGAAATAGAACGAATATGGAAAACCAAATAATACAACCAGGTTGTGTTCACGGAACAATAGTTCCACCTGCATCGAAAAGCGTTATGCAACGTGCCATTGCCATTGCAGCACTGGCCGAAGGCACTTCTCAATTATATGGTTATTCCCCGAGCAACGACAGCGATGCGGCATTGAATATAGCTGAATTACTTGGTGCTACAGTTTGTCGCGAAGGAGAAAAAATCACAATTACTGGTGGTATGAAAAATGTTCGTAATACGCTTTGTTGCGGCGAAGCCGGGCTTGGCATACGAATGTTCACACCTATTGCTTCGCTGTGGCATGAACCAATCACGTTGCAAGGAGAAGGTTCATTAAAAAAACGACCTGTAAATGGTTTGGAAGAGCCATTGAAAAACTTGGGTGTACAAATTGCAACGAACAATGGATTTGTGCCAATAACCGTTTGCGGTCCAATGTTGGGCGGTTTCACAGAAGTTGATGGCTCGTTGAGTTCGCAAATTCTAACAGGACTTTTGATTGCGTCGCCGTATGCACAACGCGATGTCAATCTTTCGGTTAAAGACTTAAAAAGTAAACCATATATCGACATCACACTGTCGATGATGAAAGAATTTGGTGTGAAAGTCGGACGACACGAATACGACGCATTTTGCATTCCTGCAGGGCAAACATATAAAGCACAAGATTTTGTTGTGGAAGGCGATTGGAGCGGTGCGTCATTCCTGTTGGTTGCAGGCGCATTAAACGGAGAAATTACCGTAGAAAATTTATCCATGGATTCGTGTCAGGCAGATAAAGCAATTATGGATGTTTTACATTTGGCTGGTGCAAACATCACAGTAAACGAAAAATCCGTACACGTTGAGCACAATCAGTTGAATGCGTTTTCATTCGATGCAACCGAATGTCCTGATTTATTTCCGCCATTAGTGTCGTTGGCTGCACATTGTGCAGGCAATTCAGTCATAAAAGGTGTGTCGCGGTTGGCTCACAAAGAAAGTAACCGCGCGGTTGTTCTTCAAAATGAGTTTGCAAAACTGGGTACGAAAATCGTGTTGAATGATGATGAAATGATTGTGTATGGAGGAACATTGCAAGGCGGGAAAATTCACGCAAACAACGATCATAGAATTGCAATGGCTGGGGCGGTTGCTGCACTACGCGCTCAAAAATCCATAGAAATCGAAAATCCCGAATGTGTGGCAAAATCGTATCCACAGTTTTGGAAGGATTTTTTTCAAATGAGAGCCAAGATATAGAAATCAGAAATCAATACTAAAATTAAACTCAGACAAACAATTACAGTTTTATCAAAATTTCAGCCATTTTTAAGTCCTCTGGCGTAGTTATTTTGATATTATTATAATTTCCTTTGTAGAAACACAATTTCTTCCCTGAAAGCTCCCAAACAGTCGCTTCATCTGTAAATTGTGGTTTGAATTCCACATTCATAATTGTTTGTAATTGCTTAGCATCAAAAATCTGCGGTGTTTGAATACGTTTTACTATGCTTCTATCAACAGGTTTCGTTTGTTGGTTCTCATCTATAATTCTCAGGGAATCAACAGAATCAACGTACGGGACTGCCGCTCCGCATTTTTCTGCAAGAGCAAATCCTTCTTGAAGCATTGATTTACTTACAATTGGACGTACACCATCGTGTACTGCCACAACCCCATCGGAAGTAATGGCACGCAAACCATTCTGAACAGAATAAAAACGTTCCTTGCCACCCGCAACAACTGTATGAGGTACATTACAATCATATTGGATACACAATGTTTTCCAATAATCTATTTGATCCTCTGGTAATACAACAATACAATGAATCGACGAGTCAAAGTTGAAGAATGACTCCAAACTACGCATTAAAATAGGCTTTCCTGCAAGTAAAAGGAACTGCTTAGGAATTTCATTTCCCATTCTCAAGCCTTTACCACCAGCAACTATAACAACAAAACGATTCATATTAGCATAAAATAAAAGAGAGTGTCAAAACTGGCACTCTCTTTCTTTAAAAATCAACATCAATTATGCTTCTTCACCTTGATTCTTTTTCATAAATGCGTATGAAATTGGAGAAGCAACGAACAACGATGAATATGTACCAACAATGATACCTATTGCCATTGAGAATACAAATCCCTTGATTGCATCAGCACCGAAGATGAACATAATCAACAATGTTAAGAATGTTGTCATAGAAGTATTGATTGTACGGCTAATCGTACTATTAATACCTTGATTGAACAACAACTTAGTTTGACGTTTTGGATACTCTCTCGTGTATTCACGGATACGGTCAAACACAACCACAGTATCGTTGATTGAGTAACCAATAATTGTCAAAATTGCAGCGACGAATGTTTGTCCAATTTCCAAAGAGAAAGGAACAATTCCGTAAAGCAAAGAATAGATTCCAATAACTATGATTGAGTCGTGCATCAAAGCTACTACAGCACCAAGACCATATTGCCATTTAGAGAATCGGATGAAGATGTATAAGAACATACAGATTAAAGCGACGATAATTGCGATTACTGCACCGTAAATAATATCGTTTGCAATTGTAGGACCAACCATGTCAGATTGTTTCAAATTGTTTTGAGCGAAAGATTCATAAGTTGCACCTTCACCCAAGAATGGTTTCATACCCTCAAACAATTTATTCTCTACCTCTGTACTTACATCTGCGCCTTTTTCATTGATTTTGTAGTTAGTTGTAATCTTAACATCTGTTGCACCATACGTTTTTACTTCAGGAGCAGCGCCTTCAAATTGAGGAGCAAGAGATTGAGCAATTGCCTCAACGTTACGTTCGCCTTGTAATTCAACTACGAAAGAACGACCACCAGCGAAATCAACACCGACATCAAAACCTCTAACGCAAATTGAAATGATTGAAATAAGAATCATTGCACCAGAAATGAATGCAGTAATCTTACCTGCTTTAATGAAGTCGATATTAATATTCTTGAATGCTCCACGAGTTAATTTACTATCGAATGTAATTTCTTTCTTCTTGTCCAAGAATCTTTCAAAAATCAAACGAGTGATGAAGATACCACAGAACAATGAAGTTAAAATACCAATTAACAATGTTGTTGCGAAACCTTGGATAGGTCCTGTACCGAAGATGAATAAAATCAAACCTGTCAAGAATGTAGTTACCTGACCATCGATGATTGCTGAATACGCATTTTTGAAACCATCGGCAATTGCCAATTTAGTACCTTTCCCAGCTGCAAGTTCCTCACGAATACGTTCATAAATAATCACATTCGCATCAACTGCCATACCAAGAGTAAGAACGATACCTGCGATACCTGACAATGTAAGAACAGCACCTAGAGAAGCAAGTACACCAAATATCAAGAACAAGTTCAAGAACAAAGCGACACTAGCAACAGCTCCCGCCTTACGATAGTAGAATATCATATAAATCAACACAAGGATAAATGCACCTATAAATGAAAGGATACCTGTATTGATTGATTCTTTACCTAGTGAAGGGCCGACAAATTCAGCGTTCATAATGTGAGCACGTGCAGACAATTTACCAGATTTTAAAATATTTGCCAAGTCGGTTGCCTGTGCAATTGTGAAATCACCAGTGATAGAAGAAATACCATCACCAATTTCACTTTGAACTGTTGGATATGAATAAACGTAACCATCAAGAACGATTGCAACTGAACGTCCTATATTTTCTTTTGTCAAACGTTTCCAGTCTTTAGCTCCCTCGCTATTCATAACCATACGAACGCTTGCTCCACCGCCAGTATTGGAGAATTCTGGACGAGAGTCAACAACCACGTCACCTTCCAAAGAAGCATGTCCATCCAAATCTGCATCTTTTAATGCGATTAACGTATAGATACCATTTTCTGCCTTTTTAGACCAAGTCAATTTTAAATCTGGAGCATTTTCCAACAAAATTGTCTTGATTTCTGGCATTGCTAAAATTGAGTCAACTTTTTCCAAAACAGCCTTGCTTGCATAACCAACTATTGGTCCATATCCGATACGGCCATCACGGTCGATGTTTGGAGTTAAGTATGCAAACAAAGGATTTGCTTTCTTAAACTCTTCAGCTGTTTGTTCATCAACTTTTGTCGAATCTGATGCCAATTCTTGTTTTACTTGATCTTCCAATGTAACTGCTGCAGAATCAACTTTTTCTGCTACTGCAACCTTTGCAGTGTCTTTTGCAACTGTATCTTTTGCAGGTTCTGCTGTTTTGTTCATTGCAGCCAACGTATTGTTGATTGAGAACAAGATTTGATATACCTCTGAATTGTTGTAAGTTTCCCAAAATTCCAATTGAGCAGAACTTTCCAAAAGTTCACGGACACGTTCGCGATCTTCAACACCAGGAAGTTCAACTAAGATACGGCCTCCACCGACATTTTGAATATTTGGTTGAGTTACACCGAAACGGTCAATACGAGTTCTAATAACGTTGAATGTGTTTTCTATTGCAGCAGTTTCTTCTGCTTCCAAAACGCCCAACACTTCCTTGTTTGTAGAATTATAATTGATTTTACCCATCATGTCTTCGTTCGCAACAAACATTGTGCGCATGAAGTTGTTTGGATACAATTCTTCAAAAGCTTTACCAAAAGCAGTGATATACGTTTCTCCAGCTTCTTGTTCGTATTTGTCGGCCAAATCCAATGTTTTAACCAACATTGTATCTGCATCACCTTCAGAAGACAAGTTTGTAATCAAATCACGGGTAGAGATTTGAAGTGTTACGTTCATACCACCTTTCAAGTCCAAACCAAGATTCAACTCGTGTTGGTGACATTCGTTCAAACTAAACTTTCTTAACCACAAGAAATTATAGTAGTCATCTTCCTGTGCTACAGAATCCAAAAATTGTTTTTGATAAAAAGCATACGCATTATTATCACCATTAGCTCTTTCTACAGCATACTTATCAGCATCTCTGTTTGCTTTTGAAGTGAAATACGTAAATGACAATGAATACAGTGCTGCTAGCACTAATAGAATTGTAAATAAACGGATGAAACCTCTATTTTGCATTTTTGTAGTATTTAATTAACTCAATTCGTATTTTTTTTAGACGGCAAATATATACTTTAATTCGGAATTCATAAAACAGAATAGCGAATTTTATTTTATTGCGATACTTATAACTATTTTTTATTCAATTTTCTATACGATTTTTTAGCGAATTTCGGGAATGCACGTTTTGTTCCCCAAATGTTCTTGCCTGCGCATTTTGCAGCAAAGTTCTTCATTCCTCCACCAACGCAGTCCATTCGAGATGATTTTTCGGTAAAGAATGTAAATCCATCAATCAATGGTTTTTCCACTTTTGCAAAACAGCCTTCTTCTACTGCTTTTCGGCGATTTTCAAGAATTAAATCGTTCAAAGGCATTTTTACTGGACACACACTTGCACAATTAGCACAAAGCGAACATGCAGTACACAAGTGGGCAAGTTTGTCAAATCCTTTTAGATGAGGAGAAATGACTGTCCCAATTGGACCTGTATAAACGGCATCGTACGTGTAGCCGCCAATATTTTTGTAAATCGGACAGGCATTTAAGCAAGCGCCACAACGAATACACGACAAAGCGACACGGAACTTGTCTTGCTTGTAAATGTTCGTACGGCCATTATCCAATAAAATCACATACATTTTTTCCGGTCCGTGAGATTCATTTGCCTTTTTCGGCCCACTAAACACCGATGAATACGCAGTGATTGGCTGTCCCGTTCCATTTTGAGCCAAATGAGGCCAAAACAATCCTAAATCTTTATACGAAGGAATAACTTTTTCAATTCCTGCAATTGCAATTTGAATTTTCGGGAACGAAGTTGACATCAACGCATTACCTTCATTTTCGGTAACTGCAATAGCTCCTTTATCGGCAACAATAAAATTTGCGCCTGTAATTCCTGCATCGGCAGCAAGATATTTTTCTCTCAACTTTGCACGAGCAAGCATAGTCATTTCTTCGGCTGAACTTTCAAGAGGGAAACCGAAATGTTTGTTGAACAACTGGGCAACATCGGCTTTTGACTTGTGCATTGCAGGAGTAACAATATGATACGGTTTTTCTCCAGCAAGTTGCACGATATATTCGCCCAAATCTGTCTCAACAGACTCAACACCAATTTTTGCCAAATTTTCATTCAATGCAATTTCCTCCGTTGTCATTGATTTACTTTTGACTATGGATTTTACATTGTTCTCCTGAAAAATTTTGGTGATATATGCAATTGCATCGTCGGCGGTACGAGCCCAAAGAACAGTTCCGCCATTTGCCGTAAAATTCTTTTCAAATTGCTGAAGATAGTCCGACAAATGTTCAAGAGTGTGTCGTTTGATTTGCGCAGCTTTTTCGCGGGTTGCCTCAAAACTTTCGTAACGAGCCTTACCTTTCGCAACAGCAGCATGGTATTTACCCATGTTGAAACGAATCGTTTTTCTATGACGCTCGTCAAAAGCCACGCGTGCAGCATCTTCTTTAAATTTTTTTGCTTTTTGGGTTGACATCGTTATAATTTCTATAAATCAATTTTATTGATTCGATTGATATGGCGGCCACCTTCGAATTCAGTATTTAAAAACATTTTTACGATTCTCCAAGCTTCATCGGCAGGAATAAAACGAGCAGGCAAAGCACAGATATTTGCATTGTTGTGCGCGCGAGCCAAACGGGCAATTTCCTCGTTCCAGCAAAGAGCAGAACGAACACCTTTGTGTTTGTTTACCGTCATATTTACACCATTACCAGAGCCACAAAGCACTATCCCAAGAGGGAACTCCTGAGAACTTACTGCTGCGCCAACTTTATGTGCAAAATCAGGATAATCAACTGACGCATCGGAATTTGTTCCATAATCGGTAACAGAAAAACCTTCCTGTTCAAGTTGTTTTTTTACAAATTCTTTCATCTGAAATCCTGCGTGGTCACAGGCCATAGCAATTTTCTGAATTCCCATTTTTATAATTTTTTACAAAGGTAGTTTTTTTTACGAGTAAACTGAAATTTAAAAAATAAAAGTTAACTGGAAAACAGTTCCAAAAACTAATAATTATTCTTTATGCCGTGCTTTTAATTCGCGGGCCAAATCTTCAATCCGCAGCCCCTTTTCAGTAAGCAGGACTATCAAATGATATATTAAATCTGAAGATTCATAAAGCAATTGTTCTTTGGTTCCATTAGTTGCCTCAATAATTGTTTCTATGGCTTCTTCGCCCACTTTCTGAGAAATTTTATTGATTCCTTTTGTAAACAATTTCGTCGTATACGAACCTTCCGGTAATTCTTTTTTACGACGTTCTATAAAGTCCTGCAAATACGAAAGGAATGCCAAATCATCCATGTTTTTTTCTCCAAGGAACGAATCCGCACCAGTAGTAGAACCTTCTGGCAAAGCACGTACGACTATTGCAGAGCCGTCTTCATTCGTTATGATTGTATCAACAGCAACGGGCTTAAAATATTCTCCACCGGTAAGCAACAAAGGCTCGTTGTTTTTCGTAAGATAAACTTGATTCGTTTCCTTCATTCTTACATACGTGGCCTCATCTGCAAAACCAACTTGGAGGATTTTATTTGTACGTTTATCCTGAACAACTACTTGAACTGTACCATTTTGAAGAGAAAAATTCGGTTCCATTTTAATTTCGAAAAAAATTTCATTAACAACGCAAAAATAATAATTTTGTAGCAAATAAAGACGAGTAGGCATAGATGATTTCTATTACGCAACAAGGTTTGGAAGATATTTTCCGTTTTAAGATAAAAACATCTGCGACATTAGAGTTTTTACCTGCTAAGGTCGTAGCGCAACCTACCGAAAAGTCTGAATTATTTTTTGCTAATCTTATTTCAGCTATGGCGAACTCCAATGGAGGATGTATTTTCATTGGAATTACCAGCATGAGAAGAACTGCAAAATCAATAGAACCAATCAAATCAGAAGATTCCATAGACTGGCTTCGCATGATTTGCAGCACAAAAATTTCTCCAGAAATTCCGAATTGCCTTATTGAAAAAATCCCAGTCTCAAATTCAGGTGAATATGTTATTGGCATAGAAATTCCTAACAGTCACGTTGCACCACACATGAGCGCCGACAATCGTTTTTACCGTCGCTCGGAAACACGGACAGTTCTTATGGAAGAATATGAAGTTCGCGACTTATACACCAAAGGGAAACGCGCAGAGATTGAATTGTATTCCGTAACAAACACGAACGGAATCCCAATTATTTCTGGAGGGAAATATGAGAAAGTTAACTTCTATCCTCGGTTCCTAGTAAAAAACACAGGAAATTGTATAGAACGCTTTTACAAAGTGGAGATTTCCATACCATCGGCCATCAACAATCCAAATTTCAACTCCATGGCCGATTATTTTTCACGATTTGACGACGGATGCTCCATTTATAGTTTCATGGGCAAATCCGCCTTGTTTCAAGGGGAAATCGCAACAGTTGTTGAGCCTAATTTAATTGTTGACATAAACAACTTCAAAACATTTGAAACGGGAGAAATAACCTTGAAATTCTTCTATTCCTCGGGAGTACAAACAAAAACATTCCATTGTAAAGAATTACTACTTTACAAAAACAGATGTTTAGACTACAAAGATTTCGTTAAAAGTGCATCCATTCTAATGGATGTCGTTCATTAATTCACCCAAATTGTTTGGTATATCCGCTGGTTTGTCAAGCAATTTCGGGTAATTAATTTTATCAGTAATTAAATAAGATACCGGAAAATCTGACAGTAATTGCTTATAAAATGCGTATGCTTCCGCTTTTGTGCGGAAATCTCCTACTCTAATCTTGAAAAATGGCGGCTGATAAATTAAATACGCACCAACATTGGGATATTTCGCTAAGAAGGAACTTCTCACGCTTTGAGCCTGCGCACGCGAATTCGATCCAGATGAATTATATATTTGTATTCTCCATCCCGATGTTTTTCCCGTATTAGCTTTATTGATGGCAATATGCGTATTGATTAACGACTCAATGCGTGGGTCCTGATTTATGATAACTTGCCCAGCCGACGGAGAAACAGCCGGCAAACTATCCGTTTGTGCTTGTACGACAGCACATATTAAGCACGCTACTATGACCAATAACTTCTTCATTGTTACAAAATTAGAAAAATTTAGAGAACGAAAAACAAAAAAGGCAACAAATTCTTGTTGCCCTTTTTACCATTTATTCTACTATCGAAATCAGACAAATCCTGCCGTTTCCTTATAGTTTTCTTTGAACTTCTTTTTCTTCAAATGCTTCTATAATGTCGCCTTCTTGAATATCGTTGTAGTTGTTGATACTTAAACCACATTCAAAGCCTTTTGTCATTTCTTTCACATCGTCTTTCACTTTACGTAAAGATGAAAGTTCGCCTGTGAAAATCACAATACCATCGCGGATTACGCGTACTTTTGAAGAACGTGTAATTTTCCCATCGGTAACATAACATCCTGCAACAGTTCCAACCTTAGAAATTTTGAATACCTGACGGACTTCGCAACTACCAATGACTTCTTCCTTAATTTCAGGAGAAAGCATACCACTCATTGCGTCCTTTACCTCGTTGATTGCATCGTAGATAATAGAGTACAAACGAATATCTATACCCAATTTTTCAGCCATTCTACGAGCATCAGCAGACGGACGTACTTGGAAGCCGACAATAATTGCCTTAGATGCGGATGCCAACAGAACATCAGACTCTGAAATCTGTCCAACACCCTTATGTTTAATGACGATTTCTATTTCTTCGGTAGAAAGTTTCAACAACGAATCAGACAAAGCTTCAATAGAACCACCTACATCACCTTTGATGATCAAATTCAATTCCTGAACATTTCCAATCTTAATCTTACGAGCAATGTCTTCCAAAGTTTCCGGTTTCATTGCACGAAGTTCCTGTTCGCGTTGCAGACGTTCGCGCTTACTTGCAATTTCACGTGCTTCGCGTTCTGATTCCATTACGTGAATCTTGTCACCTGCTTGCGGCGCACCGTCAAGACCAAGAATCATGACTGGTGTTGATGGCCCAGCTTCTTCAATTCTTTGCTCACGTTCGTTGAACATAGCTTTGATTTTTCCGGCATGCATACCGGCAAGAATAACATCACCCACACGAAGCGTTCCCGAACTAATTAAGACATTCGTTGTATAACCACGTCCCTTGTCAAGTTTTGATTCAATAACAGTTCCTTGTGCAGGTTTATTTGGATTAGCCTTCAGTTCAAGCATATCTGCTTCAAGAAGAACTTTCTCCATCAATAAATCGACATTCTTACCAAATTTGGCAGCTATTTCCTGTGACTGGTATTTACCACCCCATTCCTCAACCAAATAGTTCATATTGGCAAGTTGTTCTCGAACCTTATCAGGATTTGCCCCCGGTTTATCAATTTTATTGATTGCGAAAATAATAGGAACACCAGCGGCAGCAGCGTGATTAATAGCTTCAACGGTTTGAGGCATTACTTGGTCATCGGCAGCAACAACAATAATTGCAATATCGGTAACCTGAGCACCACGGGCACGCATAGCCGTAAATGCTTCGTGACCTGGAGTATCGAGGAATGTAATTTTTCGTCCATTTGACAAAGTAACATTATACGCACCAATATGTTGAGTAATACCACCTGCTTCACCAGCTATCACATTTGATTTACGAATATAGTCGAGCAACGATGTTTTACCATGATCAACGTGTCCCATAACCGTCACAATTGGAGGACGAGGAAGTAAATCTTCCGGTTTATCTTCAACCTCTTCGATTGATTCTTGAGCATCGGCGCTTACAAACTGAACCTCGTACCCGAAATTTTCAGCAATCATTTGAATAGTATCAGCTTCCAAACGCTGATTTAACGAAACCATTAAACCAATTTCAAAACAAGCTTTGATAATATCCATTGCAGGGATATTCATCATAGCAGAAAGGTCATTGGCAGAAACAACATCGGTAACTTTCAAGATTTTTTCCTGTTCCTGTTGCTCTAATTCCGCCATTTCTATTTCCTGGCGAATTTCCTCACGTTTATCACGACGGTATTTAGAAGACTTCGTTTTCTTTCCTACTTCCAATTTTGACATTGTGTCGCGGTAACTTTTGTCAACTTCTTCTTCGCTAACCTCATCGCGATATGCCTGACCTTTTTTACCGTATTTGTTGTTTTTACGGTCGAATTTATCTGGTTTTGTGAATTCCTTTGCCTCACGTGAATCTATATCAACCCTTCCGCCTTTTATACGTTCACGTTTTTTTCTTTTGCCTTTGTCTTGGCGTGAATCGTCTTCTTCAGATGTTTTCAAATCAACTTGACCAACAATTTTTGGACCAGCAGAAACTGGTATTTCAGTTCTATAAATTTCTGCTTCCTTCTTCGATGGTTCGTGCTGTTGCTTTTTATCCACCTTTTTCTGGGGAACATCCTGTTTTGGCTGTTGCTGACGCATTTTTTCCTTGCGTTCTTGTTCCCTCTCCTTTGGAGATTTTTTGTCAGGACGCATTTTCTGATTGATTGTGGACAAATCAATTTTGCCGACGACCTTCACATTGTTTTCGGTTTTAGCAGTTGACGGGCTGTAAATTTGTTCCTCAACAACTTCTTCAGTTGCAGGCTCCACAACAGACTCTTCAGCCACTTCTGCAACAATTGGTTCCTCTACTGCAGGTTTTAGTTCTTCAACCTCAACTTTGTCTTCAGGTACAAGAGTTTCTGGTTCCTCAACAACCTTTGGTTTTGATTTACTTACTGGACGATTTTTTTCGTCAAGATTCAATTTCCCAACAACTTTTGGTTTTGCAATTTCATCTACAGAAGTTTCTATGAAATCATCCTTTTGTGGTTCCTTCACTGTTTGAACTTCCTCAACAGGAAGCGAAACAGTCTCTTTTGTTTCACGTGTATGAATCAAATCAACTTTAGTAGCTGCTTTCTTATCAGATGCTCCGTCAGAAAATTCTCCTAAAAGCAATTCATACATTTCATCTGTAATTTTTGCAGATGGATTATTTTCAATTTGGAAATTATTGCTCTTCAGGAATTCGACAATTCTGTCCATTCCTGTATTTAATTCTTGTGATACCTTTCCTAATCTTGCCATATTAATTGCTTTTCGTTTATACTTTGTTGCTGTATTGATTTTGTTAATCTTCAAATTCTTCTTTTAGGATTCTCAAAACATCATCAATTGTTTCTTCTTCCAAATCAACACGACGCAACAATTCTTCTCTGCCTAATCGTAAGACACTCTTCGCAGTATCGCAACCTACTTTCTGGAATTCTTTAATAACCCATTCATCAATTTCGTCATTGAATTCTTCAAGATCAACGTCTTCCTCCTGTTCCATATTGTCACGATATACTTCTATGTCATAGCCTGTAAGTTGAATAGCCAATTTAATATTTGCGCCACCCTTACCAATTGCTAAAGACACTTGATCTGGCTGCATAAATACTTCTGCTTTCTTCTTTGCCTCGTTAATTGTAATAGAAGATATTTTTGCAGGATTCAAAGCACGTTGGATATACAATTGAGGATTAGTTGTAAAATTGATTACATCGATATTTTCATTCTTCAATTCACGCACAATACCGTGGATACGAGAACCTTTCATACCAACGCAGGCTCCTACTGGGTCAATTCTGTCATCGTAAGATTCAACAGCTACTTTAGCTTTCTCACCAGGAATACGTACAATTTTTTTGATAGTAATTAATCCATCAAAAATTTCTGGAACTTCAAATTCAAACAAACGTTGTAAGAAATAAGGAGATGTACGAGAAATTGTTACGATTGGGTTTCCATTAACCATTTCTACTTTAGCAACAACACCTCTTACTGTGTCACCCTTACGGAAAAAGTCTGAAGGAATTTGCTCAGATTTAGGCAAATGCAATTCATTTCTTTCGTCATCAAGAATTAAAATTTCTTTTTTCCATACCTGGGAAACTTCACCACTAATGATTTCACCAATTTGGTCTTTATATTTCATATAGATGTTGTTCTTTTCCAAATCCATAATTCTTGATATCAAGTTTTGACGGATTGAAAGAACTTCGCGGCGTCCAAAATCTTCAATATTGATTTTTTCTGTCACATCTTCACCTACCTCATAATCTGCATCGATTTTCTGTGCTTCGGAAAGCGGAATTTGACTCAACGTGTCTTCAACTTCTGCATCGGCAACTACTTCGCGATTGTGCCAAATTTCAAAGTCACCTTTATCAATGTTGATAGTGATATTGAAACTTTTTGCAATAGCTTCGTCATCTTCAACATTAAATTTACGTTTTAATAAATTACTTAACACTTCTTCAAGAATCTTAACCATCGTAGGACGGTTGATATTCTTATCTACTTTAAATTCTGAAAAAGCCTCAGCCAAATTTTGATGTTCTACTTTCATCGCTTTAAATTGTTACTTTAACGAATAGTTTATATTATTTTGTTTTTTAGCATTATAACACATTCTGTTTTTTGAATGTCGGCAAATGAAATTTCTGTTTCAAATTCCATTTCTTTTTTCTTATTTTTGGGTGGAACCTTTACAACATCCTTATGCTTTACCACCACCGATTGTTCTGTAACCGACTGTAATACGCCCTGATATTTCCGTGCTGCAGTTGTTACAGTAACCATTTTGCCAATGTTCTTAATGTATTGACGAAATACTTTAAATGGCTCGGACAAACTCACTGATTGAACGGTCAATTCGTAGTCTTCAACATTCCTATCCAAATTACCTTCTATAAAGTTACTCAAATCAACACACCTATCAATGTCCACAGAATTATCTGCATCCACTTCCACAACGATAGTATTTGTCGCAGAAACCGAAACAGAAACTAAAAACATATCGGTTCCTTCAACAAATTTTTCTACGAGTTCCTCTATTTTACCTTTTTCTATAACCATTTTATCAGCAAAAAAAGAGGGGACTTGTGCGTCCCCTCAATTCGTTTTCCTTAAAATTGCATGGCAAATATAAGTATTTTTCGTTAAAACAAAAGTTTTTGTCGCATTTTGTTTATTTTAGTCTTGCATTTCAAAACTGGTGACTATGAGATTTCTTAACACAGTTGTTTTATTTTTCCTCTCACTTGGCTTATACGCACAAGAATATACCGTCTCTTTAGCAATCAACGGATTCGGTGGACAGACAACATATCTTACTAAAGTTGAAGGAGATTTATCCATTCTCATTGACACATTGACGTCAGATTCATACGGATTATTTAAGGTCAACTTTAGTGACGAAGATGAAACTGGTTTCTATAAATTTATATTTCCTCAACTGAATAGTGCTGAAGTTCCTTTTATTTTTAACAAAGAAAATGTGGCACTCTCGACGGAAGTGGTAAATCCAAGCGGCTATATTCAAGTAATGTCCTCAAAGGAGAACGATCTGTATTATCAATTTCTGCAGAAAAACGCAATTTTGAAAAATCAGGCCGATTTACTAGAAATGATATATGAAAATTATGTCGGTGACGAATTTCGTTCGCAGGCTGAAGCCGAATACACTAGAATCATCCAAAAATATTACGCAGACATTTCTGATTTCCAAAAACGCGGGAAAGGCACATACGCCTGGAAGGTTATTAAATCATCTGCGACTCAATTGCCGCCAATGCTCGTCGCACAATCAGAAAAAAATCTATTCCTTAAATCTCATTATTTTGACAATGTTGATTTTACCGACACAACGTTAATCAATTCCAGCGTGTTCAACAACGCCGCTATACAATATCTCTCCATTTATACGTCGCAAATACAGCAGGCAAACAAAAACAATATTTTCATGGCTGCGGTTGACACAATTTTAGAGAAAACGTCTGTGAATGAGACCATCAATGACTTTATGGTCGATTATTTACTTGGCGGATTTGAATCAATGGGAGCGACAGAAATAGTTTCATACATTTCTCAAAAATATATTACAGAACATACCTGTGGCAGCGACAACAAGCTTACAACCTTACAAAGGAAAGCATACAGCAATCAGGAGTTGGCTGTAGGGAAAAACGCACCTCTGGAACAATTAAACATTATGAACTACAAAAAAGAGATTAACTACGAAAACGAAAATGTAGTCATAGTGTTTTGGGCAACCTGGTGCAGTCACTGCAGAGAGACCATTCCAAACATCGCAGACCATTACGCATCAATCATCAAGCCTAAATACAAACTTGTTACTATATCTTTGGATTCTACGACCAATGAATGGGAACGATTTATTGCATTACATCCAAGTCTTGAAAAATGCAAGAATTTCATAGATACAGACGGATGGGACGGGAAAATTGCAGAAACATATTATGTCTATGCTACTCCTACCATTTTCATGCTGCAAAAGGGGAAAATAGTCGCAAAACCAATAGACTTCGATGAATTTTTAGAAGCCTTAAAACGGCAGAAATGGGAATAAAAATTATCAAATTTATACCATCAATTATTTGGGGTGCATTGATTCTGGTTGCGAGTTTTATGCCCTCTCACCATATTCGTGACAGCTGGTTCTTGTTTGAGAACGAAGACAAAGTTATTCACGCCTGTATGTACTTCGGCCTAGCCATATTGCTTTTACAAAACAGCAGGCACTTTGTAACATACACCATTCGATATATATTAATACTGACTCTCTGCGTCGCCGCATTTGGCGGTTTAATAGAGATATTACAACCAATTCTCAGCACCAGAACCGCAGATTTCAACGACTTTGTAGCAAACAGTTGCGGGGCAATTATTGCAGCATTATTATTTTATTATTGCCTAAAAAGAAGAGAGAAAATTTAATATTTTCTTGAACGTAAGATAAAATCAGCCAATACTATAGCCGTTGCACATTCAACAATTACTGGAACTCGTAAAGCAATACAAGCATCATGACGGCCGTGTATTTGCAAAGGTTCTATCGCATTATTTTCAAAGTTAAAAGACTGTTGTTCCATGGAAATACTTGCCGTTGGTTTAACTGCAACTTTAAAAGTTATGTCGTTTCCATTTGATATACCGCCATTTATACCACCAGCGTTATTAGTTTTCGTCGTCCCATCTTCAGCAATTATCATATCGTTGCATTCACTTCCCCGCATAGTTGCAGCTTGGATTCCACAACCAAATTCGATACTTTTTATTGCCGGTATAGAAAAGACAATGTGTGCAATATTTGATTCTATTGAATCAAAAAACGGTTCTCCAAGGCCAACAGGAACATTTGTGCAACGACACTGAACCATTCCGCCAATAGAATCGTTTTCTGCCATCACTTTACGGACACATGCATCTATATCCTTTTGCCCGCCAACTTCTGTCAATGTTGCCTGTATATCAACGGGGCGAATGATTTTTTTTGCAATAACGCCAGCAGCGACAAGCCCCAATGTAATTCTGCCTGAAAAATGACCACCACCACGAGGATCATTAAAACCATTGTACTTCACTTTGCCAGTGAAATCGGCGTGACCTGGACGAGGATGATTCTGCAAATTAGCATAGTCGCCAGATTTGGTATTGGTATTATCAAAAAGAATAGTTATCGGCGTTCCTGCTGTTTTGCCATTATACACACCACTCACAATATGTGGCAAATCGGCTTCTATTCTCGGTGTAGTTCCCACATTACCAGAACGACGACGCTGCAAATCTACCAAGAAATCATTTTCACACAATTCAATGCCTGCAGGGCAACCATCAACCACAACGCCAATTTGAGGACCATGACTTTCGCCAAAAATCTCAACTCTAAATATTTCACCAAAACTATTCATACACTATGCTTTTAGAATATGATCATAAACTTCACGTAAAGAATTCCATTCCCGCGCATTAAAACTACTATTATGCCACAAACAAACAAAATTTCCGTGATATTTTTTTACTTCCTGCAATAATGCATCAACACACGCAAGTGCTTCCGATGTATTTTTACAAGAAAGTAGAGACGTGTCCATCAACACCAAAGGCAGTTCTTTTATCTTTAGCATTTTGTGTGTCAAGCAATTAAACAATGAATGTTCTATACACATTCCTGTTCGGAAACCAGGATGATGGGAGAAATACAAACTACTGTCCTGTTCCAAGCCGCATTGCTGCAACAATTCCATAGTTTGTGGCATTTGTAGACGCAAATAATGTTGTCTATTAAGAACTAATTTCCTTTGAGTTAATGATTCCAAAGACTCCTTATCGGAAAATATTTTTCCCTTATCGGCCTCTTTATAATAGTTTGTATGGAGTCCGATTATATGTCCCCGATTAGTTATTGACTGAATAATATTTTTCCCCTTTTCGGACAGCAAATGAACATTATTCTGACGTGTCTTCAAGAAATAGAAAATCGACTTCACCTTATTCTGCTCACTCATACGCATTAAATAATCGTATGTGTCGTATGGATCACGACCATTTTTACGCATTTCCATTGTTGTACGTAAAAGATGTAATGAATGACGTTTGACAACATCTGCCAAACAGGTTTTCACATAATCCCATTTGTTGCTCCACTTATAAACAAAATCAACATCGTGCGTAAGCACTTTGGCAAAAGTTCTATTTTCTTCTATTTCATATCCATATTTACCAAACAATTGTTTGATAATATTTGCATAGATATGAACCACCGGCTTTTTGACCAGATCTGTTTTTACAATAAACGATTCGTTTTCATCAAATCTTCCCCATTTATCCAAGGCTGTCAATGCTATTTCTTCCCATCTACTTAATAAAAAGAACGCGCTGGCAATGACATCTCCACCACAATATGCAAACTGCTCGTGTTCTGTATACGAAGTGTTTCCATACAAAAAAGGAATATCCTCATTGGCAATCTGTTTTGACATTACCAATTTTTGTGGCAAATATCTTGCCTCGCAATATCCAATAGATTCCGGAATATGCGTAAAAAAATCATCGGCAAACTCTATATACTTTTGGTTGGGAAGTACGAATTTATATATTTGGCTGACCGAAGTATCGTAAACGCAGAAATCTAAGCCCAGTATTTCTTTCAATATAACATGAAAGACATATTTTTTTTCTTCTAGGAACTTAGACTCAGTATATATTTTAATCATGTAGAAAAAAAAAGCCATCTAAAAGATGGCTTAAAATTATTTGAAATTTGACTTAATTTTTTGCGCCATCGCCGCGAGTTCATCTTGCGACGGTGAAAGTTTCGGGCCGCCAAAATTCATTTCTCCAACAGAATTTTTTAATGGAATTAAATGAATGTGGCAATGAGGAACTTCCAATCCAACAACACCAACTCCAATTCTTACACAGTCAACGCTTTGTTCTACCGCCTTGGCAACACGTTTTGCAAAAACCATCATACGACTCAGCAATTCATCATCCACATCAAAAATGTATGAAATTTCCTGTTTTGGAATTACCAACGTATGACCAATCGCCATTGGATTTATATCTAAGAATGCTAAAAATTCGTCATTTTCAGCAACTTTATATGCAGGAATTTCGCCTGCAACTATTTTTGAAAATATTGATGCCATAACTATCGAGATATTTCTACAATTTCAAATGGTATTTTTCCAGCCGGAACCTGAATTTCAGCAATATCGCCAACTTTCTTTCCCAACAAACCTTTTGCAATAGGAGTATTTATGGAGATTTTTCCACTCTTTAAATCAGCTTCAGATTCAGCAACAAGAGTGTATTGCATTTTTGCATTATTTCTGGTATTACGAATAGTAACCTTTGAAAGAATCTGCACAGTGGAATTATCCAATTTTGATTCATCGATGATTCGCTTTTGTGCAAATGGATTCAGTTGTCGTATCTGCGTGCCTTGCATGGCGTTGAGATTGGGCGAGAGATAGAGTTTTTCGCCATTTTCTGAAGCCATGAGCATGGCGATTTTGTTGTCGCGCGGGAAATAAGTGTAATCAATGATGTTGGCTGAATAGTCGGTGAGTTGGCGGGTTTGGGCGAAGTAATGGTAATGGATGGTGGTGTCGATGAAACTGATGGCGCTGTCGAGTTGCGCTTGGCAGAGGTTGTAGAAGCCGGTCGAGTCGCTCAGGTAGAGGATGCTGCCGTCCTTGAGGAATTGTGGCAGTATGCTGTTGGTCACTTTTTGGCAGGTCAGGTTTTGAAGCACGGGGCTTTTGCTGACGTAATCGAAGGCGTAAAGGTCGAATTGGCTGTTTTGGAAACCGATTTCCTTTTCGTACTTGATGGTGTCGTTGTCGCGGTTCGAACTGAAGATGATTTGCCGGTCATCGGGGCTGAACACAGGATTTAGGTCGGTGTGGTAGTCGTTGGTGATTTGTTCCAAAGTGTTGGAAAACAGGTTGTAAACATAAATGTCGGCTTTGCCTTTACGAGTGCCTGCCACCACAATTTTGCGTGACTTATGGGCGTATGAGAACGAAGTTACTTTTTGAAATTCAAACAGATATGTATTGGCTTTATTGCCCGTGGTGATGTCAAGGTTGTAGAGCTGAATCTTTCCTTTTTCTTCGACGATGAACGAAAGGATTTGGCCGTTTGGGTGCCAAGCCAAAAGCGGATAAGAGGTGTCGGGGTGCTCGTCGGAGCGATAACCGGTCTTGAAAAGCCGTTGTTTCTTGCCGCTTTGGAGGTTTTCGAGCCAAAGTTGGATGAGACCTTCGTCGTTGCTGACGTAGGCGATATACTTTCCGTCGGGACTGACGCTAGGTTGGGTGAAGGTGCGGTATTTCTTGTAACTCAGCTTCATAGGGCTTTCGGGACGTTGGC
>CALAUG010000052.1 GCA_937892155.1 uncultured Bacteroidales bacterium
TAGGTCCGATTTTCGGTGCCATCATGGGTGCCCGATTCGGCACTGCCTCGTTCCTTTGGATTGTGTTGGGAAGTATCTTTGGCGGTGCCGTTCATGACTACTTCTCAGGAATGATTTCCTTACGTCACGATGGCATCTCACTGCCTGAGATTCAAGGCCAACACCTCGGTAATGGTGTTCGTCAGATGATGCGTGGTTTCATGATTATCCTGATGATTCTTGTGGGCGTGGTCTTCGTTGACGGTCCTGCAAAGATTCTCGCCGACCTCACACCAGACAGTCTCTCAGCGATTTTCTGGGTTGTGGTCATCATGGTTTACTACGTCATCGCTACCCTCTTCCCTATTGATAAGATTATCGGCAAGATATATCCTTTGTTCGGTATCTGTCTGCTGTTTATGGCGGTTGGCATCTTGAGCTATCTCCTCATCAACCACCCTGCTGTTCCAGAACTCTGGGAGGGACTGCAGAACAAGCAGGCTAACCCAGAAAGCACACCGATTTTCCCAATGATGTTCGTCAGCATTGCCTGTGGTGCTGTGTCGGGTTTCCATGCCACACAATCGCCACTGATGGCACGCTGCATGGTCAACGAGCGTCAAGGTCGAGCCATTTTCTATGGTGCCATGATTACTGAGGGTGTGGTTGCACTCATCTGGGCAGCAGCCGCTTCCGTATTTTTCTTCAGCGGAGACTACACCGATCAGGTGGCAGAATACGGCTCGGCAGCACCTCGAATCATCAAGTTCCTGACCGACACCTGGCTCGGACGAATCGGTTCTATCCTTGCCCTCCTTGGTGTGGTTTTTGCTCCAATTACCTCAGGCGACACAGCTCTCCGCTCTGCCCGCCTCATCATTGCCGACTTCTTGCACTTAGACCAGAAACCTATCGTGAAACGTCTCATGGTTGCCCTACCTATCTTCGT
Source organism: uncultured Bacteroidales bacterium (assembly GCA_937892155.1). Taxonomy (GTDB): domain Bacteria; phylum Bacteroidota; class Bacteroidia; order Bacteroidales; family UBA1715; genus UBA1715. Next base: position 929 of record CALAUG010000052.1, read on the forward strand.
GGTTACCACCATCGTTCTCATCTGGTCTATCAACAATAAAGAGAGCTTCAACACCATCTGGAACTACTTTGCATGGTGCAACCAACTGCTGTCTGTCTTCACCCTCTGGGCCATCACCATCTATTTGGTCAAGAAACACAGCCATCGTTGGTCTTACCTCATCAGCATAATCCCAGCCTTGTTCATGACAGCGGTCTGCTCGTCGTTTATGTTCATAGCCACTCCAAAACAAGGTGGATTCAATTTCTTCAACCTCTCTAACAGCTTCGGATACCTCGCAGGCGGCGTAATCTGCATCATCGCTATCGTTCTGTTTGCAAAGTGGAAGAAGAGGTACGAGGCAAGCAAACAGTAAATCACATGGGAGCAACCATCTATCATGATATCCTCAAGAAGTATTGGGGATACGACAATTTCCGCCCCTTACAGTTGGAAATCATCGAGAGCATCTCCGCGGGTCACGACACCTTCGGACTGATGCCCACAGGTGGCGGCAAGAGTATCACCTTTCAGGTGCCAGCCCTTGCCCTTCATGGGGTGTGTATTGTTATCTCACCGCTGATTGCTCTCATGAAAGACCAGGTTATCAACCTCTACCACAAGGGAATCTACGCTGAGATTCTCTATTCGGGTTGTACACACACCGAGATTGTGAGGGCACTTGAACGTTGCGAAAGCGACCCAAACGTGAAATTTCTCTACCTTGCGCCCGAGCGCCTTTCCTCCCCTCTCTTCCTCCAGAAACTCCGTTATATTCCAGTCTCGATGATTGTGGTCGATGAGGCACACTGTATCTCGCAGTGGGGCTTTGACTTCCGTCCTTCCTACCTCAACATCGCCCAATTCAGGATGTTGCTCCCCAACATCCCCGTTTTGGCTCTTACGGCAACGGCTCCGCCAGACGTGGTGGAAGACATCAAGCAACGACTGTTTTTCCGCGATGGCAACCAATCGTTTCAGATGAGTTTCCGCCGCGACAATCTTTCGTATGTGGTTCGTAAGACCGATGACAAGATTCGCGAAGCTATACATATATTAAATAGAGTACCTGGAACATCTATTATCTATGTCCGACTGCGCGAGTCGACAACGAACATTGCAGCCATACTACAGAAGAACGGAATCAGCGCAACGTCCTACCACGCCGGTCTTGCCAGTTTGACGCGCGATGAGCGTCTCAAGGAGTGGAAAGACGACAAGGTGCGTGTCATGGTTGCCACCAACGCCTTTGGCATGGGCATCGACAAACCCAATGTTCGAACGGTTATCCATCTGGACACTCCCGACTCCATAGAAGCATATTATCAAGAGGCTGGACGCGCCGGACGTGATGGCCTGCGAAGCTATGCCGTGCTGTTGACCTCCGACAACGACTCCCGACTGCTCCGAACTCAGGTGACCAACGCCTTCCCCGACAAAGCGTTTGTTCAAGAGATCTATCAAAAGCTTTGCGATTACTACGACGTTGGCGACGGCTACGGCGAAGACCGCGCCTTCCCATTCAACCAAACAGAATTTTGTCGCACCTACCACAAGAACGAAGCGATGGTAAGCGGAGCGATGGAACTGCTGAGACTGGCTGGCTACATCATCTTGAAGTCGCCAGAGAGCAGCGGCTCCAGCGTTACTTTCCGCTGCACTCGCGAAGAACTCTACGAATATCAGGAACGAAGTCAGTATGCACCCCGCGTGATTGACTATCTATTGCGCCGCTACGAGGGAATCATGACCTCGCGTGTTATGATTAACGAAGAGAGCATCTCCAAGGAGTTGAACATTCAGCGTCATGACATCTACAACACACTCCGCGAACTCCACATGGACGGAATCATCAATCATATTCCTTACAGCAAGATGCCTATGTTCCGTTTCAACGGCAACCGCATCGACGCATGCCACGTGGTGATTCCACCTATTGTCTACGAGGAGCGTTTGACACGATTGCGCAAAAGAACTGAAGCAATGATTAACTATTTCACCGCTACCGACACTTGCAGAAACACGCTTTTGCTCGACTATTTAGGTGAGAAAAATAGCGAACCATGCGGACGCTGCGACGTCTGCCTGCAACAAAAGCAGCAGCAGAAATCCGCATCGAAAGTTTCTATTGAGGAGATTTTAATCAAGGAATTGGAGAAGAGACCGTTATTGTTCAACGACCTTAATTACTTAGAATCACTTAATGGTTTTTCAAAGGAAGCCATTGCAGAGGCTGTAAGGAATCTTTTGGGAGAAGGTAAAGTGGACTACCTCAGTAGCGGATTGACGCTCAAACGATGACGCTTCACCACAAGAACCACTCCAACTGGAGTTCTTCTTCTTGTTCACCCGGCTTTTCTTCTTTCTTTTCTTCGGGGGCTGAAGCGGCTTCTTCTTTCGTTTCCAACTCAGCACAAGGAAAGTCCAATGCCAAGCGAAGTCCGAGAATCGGACTGCTGTTTTTGTAGGCACTGGCATTTCGGTAGGAGACGCGACAACGGGCAGCGCTGTTACAGAAACTGCCACCACGATTCACCCTAAACTCACTCTTTGCCTTACCGCAAGGGTTTTCCGCATCAACATTCTTATAACGACAGAGCACATCTTGACACCACTCCAACACATTGCCGCTCATATCGTAGATGCCGAGTTCATTGGCTTGCTTTTGCTTGACGGGGTGAGTTTGACTATTACTGTTTCCATCATACCAAGCCACATCGCCAATGCTATTGCTTCCGCTATATTTGTAGCCACGAGATTTATTGCCTCCACGGGCAGCAAACTCCCATTCGGCTTCGGTAGGTAGACGGAAGTTTTTGCCAGTAAGGCTGTTTAACTTGTTAATAAAAGTCTGACAGTCGTTCCAAGAAACACGATAAGCAGGATAGTTACTTCCTTTACCATATTGAGTTTCCCAACCGCCGCTGTATGTTGGTACGCTCCCCATCACAGCCTGCCAAAGTGCCTGTGTCACTTCAGTCTCACCTATGGAGAAAGAACTGAGCGTAACGGAGTGGGTTGGCTTTTCGTCTGAGTATGCATCACTACCTTGCTCTGAGGTTGCACCCATTGTGAAAGTGCCGCCTTGAACATAGACCATTGTAAACGAAACACCATTTACCCTAAAGGTTTGCTTGCCTATTTTGGGCTCAGCAGTTACTTTAAATACAATCTGAGAACCGACGATTTTGTCCACGTCTTCCAATGCATCCCAGATGATGGTCTTATTATTGCCAGCGGAAACATTGTTGCCAACATCACCAGTAACATGCTTCAATGGTGCAGAAAATGTCTTACCGCCGTCAGTAGAAACTGAAAGACTGATATTCGCAGTCTTGTCCAAGGTATAAGTCACCTCAACCTTTTTGTTTACCTGACGGAATGCTACATTAGTCACATTCTGAGCAGTGCAAACTCCAATAGTTAGGAAAGCTATGATAACTAAAACTGTTTTTTTCATAAAAATTGTATTACTCAGAGAGGGCAAGACGAAAACCAATGTAGTTGTTACAGATGCCAGGGTAGTCGCCGTCACGATTCAATGAGCGACAGCTCCTGACATTGCCGACCCAACTACCGCCACGGAGCACACGGTCAGACCCACTATAAGAACCTTTAGGATCGGTCTGAGATGAACTGCTGTAACTGTCGTACCAATCTAAACACCACTCCCAAACATTGCCGCTCATGTCATATAGACCTAGTTCGTTGGCTTGTTTTTGTTTTACTGGGTGGTTTTGTCTTGTTCTTTTAATTGTACTATTATCATAATACCAAGCCACATCATTAATATTATTGCTTCCGCTATATTTATAGCCACGTGATTCATTGCCACCCCGGGCAGCATATTCCCATTCGGCTTCCGTGGGCAAACGGAAGTTTTTACCAGTAAGGTTGCTCAATTTTCGTATAAACTCCTGGCAATCGTTCCAAGAAATGTAATACATAGGATAATTACTGCCAACGCCATAGGTGCTCCAACCAATGCGATTTGCAATTTGGGTAACAGATTCACCCATCACCGCTTGCCATAATGCCTGCGTCACTTCCGTCTCACCAATAGAGAACGAACTGAGCGTAACGGAGTGAGCTGGCTTTTCGTCTGATTCTGCATCGCTACCTTGCTCTAAGGTTGCTCCCATAGTAAACGTGCCACCTTGAACATAGACCATTGTAAAAGAAACACCGTTAACAGTAAAAGTTTGGGGTTCTATTGCGTTTGCAGTCACTTGAAACACAATCTGCGAACCGACAATTTTGTCTACCTCGGCTAGCGCATCCCAGATGATGGTATTATTGCCAGCAGTGACATTGCTGCCAACATCACCTGTAACATGCTTCAATGGTGAAGAAAAAGTCTTACCGCCGTCAGTAGAAACCAACAGACTAATGTTTGCTGTCTTATCCAAAGTATAAGTCACCTCAACCTTTTTGTTGACCTGACGGAATGCGACATTAGTCACATTCTGAGCAGTGCAAATCAGAGCAAAGCATAGTATAAGTATGATTGAATAAAGTCTAGTCATAAAAATCTATTAACGCCACAAAAGTACTACAATTTTTTCGCACGGCGAAAATCTGCATGCCGTAGCGCATCAAATCTGTGCTATTTTGCTTATGTATAGTATCTTTGCATACGCAAATCAACTGAAAACTATGCCATATAATGAATTCAAAAGTTTTTTGAAAACTGTCATTGGCAACGAAGGGAACAAATGCCACTACCCTACCCGTCTGGACACTTACGGACGAGGATGCCAACATGATTGTAGTTACTGTTACGCAAAATCGCTGCTTGATTTTCGTGGGTTATGGAACGCAGCCCACCCAGCAATGGCGAATATGATGAACATTGCGCGTTCCGTAAAACGAAATCTGAAACCAGGCGACATCGTTCGCCTCGGCGGCATGACCGATTGTTTCCAACCATTGGAGAAGCAGCATCGTATCACCTATCACACGATCCAAGTTTTGAATCAACTCCATATCGGCTATCTCATCGTTACGAAATCGGCGATGGTGGCTGACGATGAATATCTCAAGCTCTACGATAAAGACCTTGCTCATATCCAAGTGACCATCACCTCCACCGACGACGAATTCTCAAAAACAATAGAGAGAGCATCGGTTCCAAGCAAACGTATTGAGGCTGTGGAAAAACTGCAAAAGGCAGGTTTTGATGTCTCGGTGCGGCTCTCCACATTCGTTCCTCAATTCATTGAGAAAGGGCGTCTTGACATGAAAGTCATCAACAAGATTCAATGCGACAAGATTCTTGTGGAATTCTTGCGTGTCAACAGTTGGATTGAGCGCTGGTTTGACATTGACACCTCCGAGTACACGGTAAAACAAAGCAACTATCGACACCTCCCTTTGAAGCTTAAGAAGAAATACATCAAACTCATCAAGAACTACAAAGAGAAGACGGTCTGCGAGGATGAGTCTGAAGCCTACGAATATTGGAAGCATCACTATAACCATAACGAAAACGACTGCTGCAATCTTAAAATCTGATGGAAAAGTACACAGAAATCATCTACGGCAAGGTGCCGAGCAAGAGCAATTCGTATAAAATCGTCACGATTGGAGGGCATGCTTCGCTCTGCAAGACCAAGCAATTGGTGGAATACGAGCGAAATTTTTATCTCCAATGTAAGAGCCGAGATGTTAATTTAAACAAGCCTTTCAAGTTATCGGTAGATGTTTATTATAACTCAAATAGACCCGACCTTGATAATGCCTTAAAAGTTATTCTTGATTGCTTACAAAGCTGCAAGACAATCACTAACGACAGAAACTGTGTTAATATTTCAGCCAGGAAATTTTTGGACAAAAATAATCCTAGAATTGAGTTGTTAATTGAAGAAATTTTATAATTTTGCCGTCCGATAATTAACAATAAAACCGACTTCTTTCACCAAAGATTATGAAAAAGCTTTTTGATTTCAGCAGACTCAAAGACTATCTGCTACCATACTTCATTATTAAATGGACACCTATTATCTTTACCGTTGGACTAACAATCCACTGTTTTCTAATGATGTTCGGAATCAATCTGGAAGTCTTATCTTATCTCTGTATGACCCCGCCAATTGGCGCCGTTATCTTTCTATATCTCAGCCATAAGTTGAATTTTTGTTGGATTCACAAATCAATGGTTGGCTACGTTTTGACTATTAGTATTTGTGACATATTATACCGATATGGCGCATTCAACGACACATTGTTCTATTGGAGCTTAGGACTTTTCCTTGTCGGTTTCTTCTTGTGTATCACTCTAATTCTACACGCATTCCTGTGGAAGGGAGACAAAGACTTACAGCAGTGCTCAGAGGAATTGAAGAGCTGATAACTGCCAATCCTTGTAATTGGGACGAGGCAAAATACGGAAAGATTGCCGACAGCATTCAATCGATTCTTGGCCTGAACCAACGTCAGGAAGTGAGCCGCGACGGCGCTGCCCGCATCCTGGGCATCTCTGTCCGCTCACTCAACCGCAAAGTAAGCAACGGCGAGATCAAGCCGCCCCACCGCAACGGCGACAAAAGCGGCGTGAAATACTACACCGACGACTTGCTGAACGCCAAACAAGACTGACACGGTATTATTAGCATGTATATGGAACATTAAGTTCCGACGCCATCCTTCATTATGAGGGATGGCGTTTTTTGTTGTTGGCTTCTGTTTGGCATTCATTTTTCTCCAAAGATAAATCCTTGCTTCAAGTTGAATTTTGAGCTTTTTGAGAGTAAGATGGCAGCTGCGAATTGGTTATTGGTGATTTCGGCAAAAGAAATTCTCTCCACAGCTCTACTGCGACCTTTCCTCTACAATAAAATACTGCCGCCAATCCAAACGCTAAAAATCCATCTCCAAATTTCTAAATCCACAATCTCAGAAGACAGTCTGCCAACAGAAACTTCTTCTACCATACCATTTCATAAACAGCACCAAAGATTGCCTGTCGACGACAAAAGGAATCTGCATAGGTTGTAGAAATGGGGAAAATGTAGTATATTTGCAGTCGGAAGTTGCGGAATCAGTATTTTTCTGTACCTATAGTGGAAGAATGTGCTGTCTTTTCGCTGTTTCTTTTTCTCACAGAGAACTAACACAAAGATTTTTTATTATGTCACAAAAAGAACGAATCGTCGCTACTGATGAATCACTTAAACGTATTGTAGAGACAGAGGTAAATAAATATGGCATTGAAGCAGACTTAAATCATATTGACGTATCGGCAGTAACTGATATGTCCATGCTGTTTCGAGAATCTCAATTCAATGGCGATATTTCCAAATGGAATGTCTCCAATGTTACGGATATGACTTATATGTTTAGCGGTTCTCTTTTTAATGGTGATATTTCAAAATGGAATGTATCAAATGTTAAGTATATGACTTACATGTTTAGCGGATCTCAATTTAATAGTGATATCTCAAAATGGAATGTGTCCAATGCTGAAGATATGAGTGGTATGTTCGAAAACTCTCAATTTAATCGTGATATTTCTATATGGGATGTGTCAAAAGTTATGGATATGAATCACATGTTCAAACATTCTCCATTTAATGGTTATTTATTTCAGTGGAATGTATCTAATGTCACGAATATGAGTGGCATGTTTGAAGATTCACCATTTAACCATGATATCTCAAAATGGGACGTGTCTAATGTAAGGAATATGAATAGCATGTTTAGTGGCTGTCCGATGGCTGGAGAGTACACTTTATTTAACGGAGATATTTCAAAATGGAACGTGTCCAATGTTCTGGATATGAGAGGTATGTTCAGATACTCTGAATTTAATGGTGATATCTCAAAATGGGATGTATCCAAAGTTACGAATATGAGTGATATGTTTTACGGTTCTTCATTTAACGGAGATATCTCAAAATGGAATGTGTCAAATGTTACGGATATGAGTGGTATGTTCTGTTACGAGCATTTCTACCGTCAGCACTCTCTATTCAATGGTGATATCTCAAAATGGAATGTGTCAAATGTTATGGATATGAGTGGAATGTTTCGCGGATCTTCATTTAACGGAGATATTTCTAGATGGGATGTATCCAACGTTACGAATATGCGTGATATGTTTCGCGGCTCTTCATTTAACGGAGATATCTCTAGATGGAACGTATCTAATGTTACGGATATGAGTGGTATGTTCAATTGGATGTCAATTTCCAAAATGTACTCTCAATTTAACGGAGATATTTCTAGATGGGATGTGTCTAATGTTACTAATATGAGAGGCATGTTTTGCGGGTCTTCATTTAACGGAGATATCTCTAGATGGGACATGTCAAATGTTACAGATATGAGTGGAATGTTCGATTCTTGCAATATCCCAAAAGAATATAAACCAACAAAGAAGTAACTACACATAAGTTTATTATAAGCATCAAGCGCCATCCTTCATTGTGAAAGATGGCGTTGTTTATTCCCCCGTCACTATCGCCATCTGGCTTTCGATACGGCTGAGGTGGCTGCGGATGGAGGCGAGTTCGCGGGTGTTGTTGCGGATATCCTCAAGGACATTGAGTTGGTCGTTGGCAATGCCGACTGAGAGGGCGATGCTCTCGGCAATGCCGCTGTTGATGCCGCTGATTTGTTGGATGGTAGTCTGGATGCGGTCCATCTTGAGGTCGATGCTCGCACCGCTCATCTGAAGCGCCGTAAATCGTCCGTTCAGTTCCTCGGCGGTGTCTTGAGTCATACCCTGTAAGGCGTTGGTGCTAGCAGCCAAATCGCCCGTGTTCAATCCGATGGCGTTGTAGAGCGTACGCCATCCTTCGGCAATCTGCTCGCCCGCCGACTGCGCACTCTCGATATCACGTACAAAGGCATCGATGTCGGCTTGGGTCACCTCGGTTCGTCCACTGCTGAAACGGTTGCGGAACTGCTCGATGATAGGGTCGTAGAGCTCTTGCAACTCCATCTTCATCTGCGTAGAGATCAACGAGCGCAGCATATCATTCATGGCATCGTCGAACACGCTGCTCATATCCTTCATGCCGGCATCAAATGCTTCAACGAGGCTGTCGGTCAGACTGCTTGCAAAATCGGCAGAACTGGTAGCCAACACATTCTCATAGAAATTGTCGTAGATGCCCTCAATCTTCTCCGTCAGGTTCCTTGCCTGCTCCTCCAAGTCGCGCAGATTCTCTTCATAACGTTTGCGCCCTTTCTTGGTTACGGCGTTCTCCAGTTGCATCTGTGTCAGCCGTATCTCCTCTTGCACATCCTTCAACGCCTCCTTGAGCGCATCGGTATCGCGTATGCTCTGACGGAAATAGCTGCCGCCAACGAGTTTGCGATGACTGAACACCGCCTTCTCATAGGCATCTTCCAATCGTTCTACATCTTCTGCAAAGGCGTCAATCTGGTCCTGCAATCTGGCGTTCTTCGTGAAGTTGGAAAAGAACCTCACCATTGCCATCGTCACCTGGATAGCCGCTTGGATGATAGCCAAAATCACAGTCGATTTCTCCGCCGTACTCAAAGCCTCTGCTGATGCTATGCCAGTGGCTCGCAAGGTGTCGAGTACGCCTGTGGTTGATGACAGAATAGTCTGCACCATATCCAATGCGTTATTCGTATTCTCACTGAAGAACTCGCCAAAGGTATCACGTACTTCATTGACGGCTTCGTTGAGGGTGTTCATCGCATTGACAGCCATACCCATCTTGTCTTTGATGGTGATGCCGCCTTTGTTGGCTGCGGCAGCAAGTTTGTCGGCACCTTGTTTGGCTTTTTGCTCGGCTTTGATGAGCGATTGCTGTCGTGCTTCCAACTGTCGTACTTGCTCTTCTTCATCCACCGTCACACCGTCTTGGGTGATCTCATTGAGGCGAGTCGTCACTTCAAGCAATTCCGTTTGGATGGCTTCTACGGCGTTGTCGGTGGCGAGATGGTAGGCATGAAGGATGATCTCGGTGAGTTCGTTGGCCACCTCTTCATCGGTGATGCCCAACTGAGCCATCAGGATGTCGGTATCGTATTGTTGCTGACGGTTGGTGGCAGTCAGTTGCTCGTCGCGCTCCTGTTCAGTGAGATTCCTGTTCTCTTCTATCTGCTTGCGCCTTTCATCGTACTCTTCCACGATGGCATTCTGCTTGTCCACGAATGTCTGCCATAGTTTCAGACGGTCTTGAAGTGCTTTGTTTAGTTGCTCGTTCTCCTTGCGCCCCTCTTCTGCCACGTTGGTATCAAACTCCATATGGGCAGCTTCGTACATCGCCTCGATGGCTTTCTGCTGCTCCGGGGTCAGTTCCAACGAGCCGAACAGTTCTTTGTTGGCTTCTTCCCATTTGCGGCGCTGTTGCTCGATGACTCGAAGGCGTTTCTGCAGGTTGAGGTCCAATTGTCGCTCGGTCTTCTCTTCGCCGTCATCCATAGCGTCAATCTGTGCTTGGGCGAGTTCAAGCTCCGCTTGAGCTGTAGCTTCTATGATTTCAGCATTGTATTGCTTGATGCGTTTCTTCCGCTCCTCAGCCCGTTTGCGGGCTTCTTCGTTCTCTTCTTGGGGTGTCGGGGTATCTGGGTTGGGTGTCTCGGTCTTGGTCTGTGGCTTGAAATCCTCTTCGTTGAGTCCATAGGTCAGCATGGTTTCTTTACGGAGGTTCTTCATCGCCTCGGAAGTGTTGTTCAGGTTGTTGATAAGTGCCACAAAGTCGGTGGCTGCAAAGCCGAACAGTTTGTTGCCGGTCAAACTGGCATACTTACCTCGCAATAACTCATTGATATCGTCGGATACGCCTTTGACCCGTGCCGTCAACTTATTGCCCCAGGTGGTAATCTCTGCCGTTGCATCGCCCTCACGAATGGCGTTGACAAGGCTCTGGTGTATCTCGGCGCCTGTCTCTTCGCCAAAGGCTGAGATCATCTGTTTCTTGAGTTTCTCAAGTTGCTTGGTGTAGGTGTCGGCAAGTTCGGTTTGTGCCTTCTCGTACGATTCGTTGAAGGCTCGGATGGCAAAGCTTTTCTGGATGGCCAGGGTGAGGTCGTCGTATTTCTCGGCAAGGCTGCTCACACTGGTGGTCTCGTTGGTGAGGGTGGCATCGTATTGGGCAAACGACTCGACAATCTGGTTGCGGATGGCGTTGTATTCATCGCTTTCTTCGGCACATGCCGAGAGTGCGCCTCGCAGTTCGTTGAGTTTGGCAATCTCGGCTTCGGCATTGCTTGCTGCCTGTTGACTCGCTTTGGCTATGTCGTTCTGGATTTTCTCCATCTGTGTCTGGTAGGTGACGACTTTGTAGACGGCAAAGCCCAAGGCGGTGACCGAGGCAGCCAGAATGACGTAAGGGTTGGCCAAGGCACTTGCTTTCAAGGCGGCGGTGAGGTTGCGTTGGGCAGCTGTCAGCAAGGCGGTTTTGGCGGCTGCTTTGGCTTCGGCATCGCCCATCTTGTAGCCTGCCACGGCGTTCAGTTCTTTGATGACGGCAGCTTCGCTCAGCAGTTTATTTTGCGCCCTTTGCAGCAGATTGACTGCCATCATGATGCCTTTGTAGGTGCCGATGACTGCCACCAGTTCAGCCAAGGCACGACCCACGCCTTTGTAGTTTTCCACGGCGCTGATGCCGAGGCGCAGGACGGTGGAGAAGGTGTCTTGGGTCTGCTTGCCGATGTCGTTCATCATGGTGTCGATGGCATCCTGGAGGTTGGAGACGAGGCCGTTGATGGTCTGGCTCTGCTTGTCCATGAGGTTGTAGAACTGTCCGCCTTCGGAGGTCATGGCCCGCATGGCTTTGGCTACTTCGTTGAAGCCAACTTTGCCGTCAGTGACCAGTTCTCCGACTTTGTCTTTCGTTACGCCGAACTGTTTGGCGAGTTCTTCTGCCAATGGGATACCACGACCCATGAACTGGCGGAGGTCTTGCGTGAAGACGCGTCCTTGGGTCATGGTGGTGCCGTAGAGGTAGACGATGTCGTTCAATGGTATGGACAAGCCCGAGGCGACGTTGCCCAGCATGACGAGGGTGTCGTTGACGTCTTCGGCGGCAAAGCCATAGGCAAGCAGCTGCTTGGCACCGTCGGCAATGCCTTTGAGGTCAAACGGGGTGTGGGCGGCTGTCTCGGTGAGTTGATTCATCAGGGTGGCTGCCTTGACTTCGCTGCCCAGCATGGTTTCAAAGGCTACTTCCAGTTGTTGGAACTCGCCACGGGTGCGGGCAACTTGGGTGACGATCTGTTGCAACGAGAAGCCGACACCGAGTGCTGCCAGAGCTCTCGATGCTTTCTCTATCATTGGGGTGAGTCCTGTGTCGATAACCTCACTGGCTTCTTCGGCACCTTCTTCAATCTTTTGGAAACTCTCGGTGGGGACACGGGTATCCATGGCGGCATTCAGTCGCTCGTGGATGAGTTGCAATTGTTGCTGAATCTCGTTGGTGCTGTCGCGTGTCACGTCCACCAAGGTGCCGAGTTGTCCCGTCACCGCTGTGGTGGAGTTACCCAATGCCGCTGTCATGTTGCTGAAAGCATCCACCAGGGCACGGTCGATGTTGTTGCCGGCGCGTTCCCCGCTTTTGCCTATCTCGCTGAGTTGTTCTTGGAGTTTTCGCACATCGCTGGATACGAGGGTCAATCGCGCCTCAAAATCAAGCGTTCCGTCTTGCAGTTCTGCCATAGTTTTATGGTTTGTATTTAATGGATATGAGTTGCAAAGATAGTGCAAGGTAAGCGCAGAGCCAAGCTTGCTTGAACTATGCCGAACCGCAGCCTATCTTATGCAAAGATAGCGATATTTGCAGACAGTAACATTCATTCGCACTTTCATACCGAAAATTTTCGCCGTGCGAAAAAATCACAAAAAACTGCTATGGTAATGAAGCCGAATTAGAACAGAACCACCAACGCTTTTGTTATATAGACTTTTGCGCTTATCTTCCCACCTAATTAATGTTTTTATAAAGCGAATCTTCAAAATGTAATCTAAGACCCTTTAACCTACAATTAAATCAGGGGCTATTAATTCCGTCCACAGGTAAACAGAAACTTTATAGAGATTAAACTTAGGACTAATATATAAGAAAAAAATTTGTAATTTTGCAGTCCTAACTTTTTCATACTAATTTTATTCTAGTATGCGAAACATAAATTCGATTAATTTATGCCAAACGCGAATCAAATATTAGCTCTAATAAAGAGTCACATTGAGGCGGATGATAGCCGTTTCAGAGAGATTGCATTACAGATAGCTGCTATAGAGGCAAAAGCTGGTCATGCGGTTTTGTCTCGTAATATTACGGATCTGGTAAATAACCAGAAAAGGCCTTGTCTTATCGCTAGAAGTCTGGCTCCTATCAATTCAGAATTATCAGAATTTGTTATGGAGGTTGATGATTCCTTCGGATTTGATAATATCGTATGCAAGGATGAGGTTAAGAATAAGTTGAAGAGGATTGTTCGCGAATACGTCCAAAGAGACATCTTGTTTAAAAATAATCTGACAAATAGAAGTAAGATTCTCCTCTCAGGTCCCTCTGGTACAGGTAAGACTATGACTGCTTCAATTTTGGCGAATGAGCTTCATATTCCACTTTACATGGTGAGAATGGAGCGTGTAATCACCAAATATATGGGTGAATCAAGCCTGAAGTTAGCTAAGGTGTTTGAACTTATTTCGAATGTAAGAGGTGTGTATCTCTTTGACGAGTTCGATGCTATTGGTATGCAGAGAGGCCATGACAATGAGGTGGGTGAAATGAGAAGAATCCTGAATTCGTTCCTGCAAATGATGGAACGTGTGGATTCTGACAGTATCATTGTGGCAGCAACGAATTGTGGTGAGCAATTGGATAAAGCCTTGTTCCGCAGATTCGATGATGTAATTGAATATTCACTCCCTGATGATGATGAGATACGCATATTGTTATCTAATTGTCTCTATGGTTTTGATTCATCTAGAGTCATTGTGGCTAAATTACTCCCTTTGTTGAAAGGGATGAGTCATGCAGAGATCACATCGGTATGCATGGATGCGGCTAAGGAATCATTGTTGAATGAAGAGCCTCTGAGCAATTCTATACTTGAGGTAGCTATCAAACAGAGAAATAGTATTCTGAAACAGATAGGTTAATGGCGAAACATCAGCATATTATTCTTGAAGGGCAATCTTCACAGGTGGATTATGAGACAGCCGGATTTCCGCGTTCCAAAATAGTAGAGCGTGAAAGCGCATTGGCTCATAGTGCAATGCTTAACAGCCAGTATTCTGGCGCTATTGACTCGTTTGCTCTTATTTCAAATCAGTTGCCAGAAAATGTGCCTCATGTTGATGGTACATACATGGATATAACTGTTGAGAAAACTGCAAATGCAACTGAAAAGTTTGATGCTAAGAAAGGACCTCGTTTAATGAATATTGGTTCGTCTGAGAACGAACATGAAGAGCGTTTAACCGTATTCCTTCCTTCTAATCACTCTAATTGGTTGAGTGGTAGATTGGAGAAATATAACATAGAACCAGAAGAAGGTAGGAATAGGACGAATGCAACATTGGTGAACTCTATTTCCAGTATAAGTTGTTCGGAATTGAGGTCATTTTTCCTAAAAAGGGAGGATTACGAGGCTCTTTCAGAGAATTCAGCTGAATTTGAGCTTTGGATAGACAAGGAATTGTTTGAAGCCGAAAGTGTAGAAACATCACTTGATGCAATTGGAATTACCAGATGCATGAGGAATATGGTTTTCAATGATGTCGTTATCTATCTGGTGGTAGCTAATCGAGATCATTTAAGCCAAGTGATTCATTCAATAAAAGGTGTATCTGAGATTCGTGTCCACAGAAGACCTACTGTTCTGACTCAGGCAAATTCTATGAGGGAACAGGATGATTGGGTAGATTTAATAAGAAATGATAGGATAGTATCTGATAATCCAAGCCGAATTGCCATTCTTGATTCTGGCGTTACAAATCATCATCCGTTAATCGAAGGATTCCTGTCAGATAATCATTGTCATTCTGTGACCATTAATGGTAATATCCGCGATTTAAGAAACCATGGTACAGGTTTGGCTTCTTTGGTTTTGTATGGTGATTTGACGGATGTAATATACCAGCAAGACCATGTTGAAGTGTATAGCGATTTATCTTCCGTCAAGATGATTCCTGGTGCAGATGAGCCTCAGAACGAGCCGGAAATGTATGCCGTAGTTACGGAAGATGCCATTCTAACAGGACGAAATGATGATGCGGAAATACTATGTTCCGCAGTTACTTCTGGTTATCGTGCAGATGACGGAATACCTTCTTCTACATCTGCGGCTATCGATTTGGCTCTATACAATGGTGGCGCTTGTGATTCTATGATGTTTATATCTGCAGGAAATATTTATGAAACAGGTGGAGTCGATTACCCTGATTATCTTCATACTCACCAAATAGATGATCCTGCCCAGACTTGGAATGCAATTACAGTAGGAGCATATACGCAAAAAGTTGCAATAGCTAATCCTGAATACAGAAATTCCCAAGTTATTGCTCCTTATGATGGTGTAAGTCCCTTTAGCCGTACTTCTACTCAATGGGGTAAATCCACCATCAAGCCAGAGATATTGATGGAAGGTGGAAATGGCATCTTGAATGGCGACACGATAGATGATGTTGATGATTTGTCTCTGGTTTGTGCAGATGCTCAACCGTTGCTAAGAAAATTTACCACTACTAATGCTACTAGTGCGGCCACGGCATTGGCTGCAAGATTAGCAGGAAAGATTAAGAACGCCAACCCTAACCTCAATCCATTGTCAATACGTGCGTTGATGGTTCATTCTGCAGAATGGACGGATAGGATGAAGGAAATGTTCACGGAGAATGGTAGTTTGAATAAATTGGCGTTGTTGCATACATGTGGATACGGTGTGCCCAATGAGAAAAAGGCACTTGCTTCATCTGATAGTTATGTTACATTTGTTGCTGAAGATACTATTGAACCATACATTAAAGGAGCAAGTAACAATCTGAAGTTCGGGCATATGAACCTCTATGAATTGCCATGGCCTAAGGAGACTTTGCTGCAAATGGGTGAAGTGAATGTCAGACTAAAGATTACGCTATCATACTATATTTGTCCTTCTCCAGGATCTCGTGGCATGTTGAAAAAATACACGTATCAGTCTTTGCGGCTCAACTTTGATATAAATGGACCGACAGAGGATCTTCATGCATTTGAGAATCGTATTAGACGAATTAAGGAGAACGACGAAGAGAGTGTGGCTAATCCAGAACTCAATACAAGGTGGGCTATCGGTAAGCAGATGCGTAATCAGGGAAGTATAATATCTGATAGCATTGAGATGACTGGTGCACAATTGGCAAGTTGCAATAAAATAGCTATTTATCCATCAAGTGGTTGGTTTAGAAATTATCTTGAATATGAACACGTTCAAGTAAAGTACTCTCTTGTCGTTTCATTAGAGACTCCAGAAATACAGATTTTTAGTGAAATTGCGAATCAAATAAGGACTACTACCATTATTTAAAATTGAAAGATAATAAAGGTAGAAAGACATCATCAATCGTCATTTATATTATCATAAATTTAACATTGTGGTAATAAATATAAAAATATCATAGAAAAATTAACAATATGAAGACAACAATATCAAGTAAATCTGACAGTATTCAAGTTGTTTATGATAATTATGTAAAAGGAAATTTTATTGTAAACAGAAGGTATCAAAGAAAACTCGTGTGGACACAAGAAGAAAAAATAGCATTCATTGATTCTATCTACAATCATTATTCAGTCCCATTGTTATTGGTCGCAGATGTTTCTGAAAGAGATGTTCAGAAATACGAAATTATAGACGGAATGCAAAGATTAAATGCTATTGTATCATTTATAGAAAATGAGTTTCCCATATCAGTGGATGGTAATCTGGCATATTTCAATCTAAACACATTGGCTCACACAATAAATCGGAGGGATAAAAAATTAATAGAGCAAAAACATCCAATCTTAGATCAAGATGTTTGTATGGATATTGTTTCATATCAATTGCCATTTTCCTATGTAACGGCTCTGACAGAAGATGTTGAAGAAATTTTCCGTAGAATAAATTCCTACGGAAGACAGTTATCTGAGCAAGAAATTCGACAAGCTGGCGCATTAGGTAGATTCCCTACATTAGTTAGAAGATTATCTTCTCAAATTCGAGGTGATGTATCCTCATCAGATTTAATTGAACTTAGCAAAATGAGAAGCATAAGTTTGTCTAATATTAAGCTAGATTATTGCATAAAAATGGAAGACATTTTTTGGGTTAAACAAAAGATAGTAACAATTCCAAGAATGAGAGTTTCTAGAGATGAAGAACTAATAGCTTGGGTGCTCGCATACATTATTCTTGGGGAGAGCACTTCTCCTTCTGCAAAAACATTAGACCGATTATATAGATATGATGAGGAAGAAAATGATTTGGCCCATACTGTAGAATCTAAAATTATTGCTTTTGGTGAATCAAAAATCCAAACTTGGTTTATGGATGTATTTAGCACTCTAAAAACTGTCATAGAAATTTCTGGAAAAGACTTCCGATCTTTAATATATACAAAAAACAAAGGTGAAGGTTTGGGTAGAGCTTTCCAAGTAATATATTTAGCTTTTTTTGAATTATTAATAAAAGAATCCATGCAGATCAACAATATGAACATATTAATAAACGAATTAAGTGGCATCGGATCAAATCATCTGAGAGGCATATCAGATGATAATTGGAACGCAAAATATAGAAAGGAAAAGATCGATTCCATTGCTGCTATAATAAAGAAAGCATTTTGTAAGTCTATAGGTTCTGATGTTGCACATGAGAATTGGGCCTTTCAGTTAGATAATTTATTACACCTTTCTATCACAGAAGGTAATCAATATGATTATAAAATGGGTTTTCATGAAATACAAGTAGGAGCGACAGAATTCAACAAAAAATTAGTTAAGAAATGTGTAGAAATTCTTACAGCAGAAGCAAATAAAAGTGCCCACTCTAGGGGGTATGTAATTGTAGGAATTTCCGATGGTGAGAGAGCCATGAAGAATTTCTGTACATTCTATAAAAAGGAAGAAAATTATAGTCCCGTTTCAAATACCCATTTCTATGTAACAGGATTGGAGGATGAAATAAATAAATATTATGAAGGCGAAGGCGATAAACTAGTACGCGAGATAAAAAAAGAAATTGAAAACTGTCCGATTGACACTTATTACAAAACGAAAATCCAACAGGATTTAAAGATGGTGACATATAACAACCACGTATTACTTGTACTAACTTTAGAATCTGAAGAAAAGCCAATTTTTTTTGACAAAAAGCTCTATATACGAAAGGGCTCTGATACTGAATATCTTGAAGATGCAGAAATCATTTATGAGTATATAGAAAAATTCAGATAGAAAGAATTAATCTTACAGGGTCATTCTCTATCAAGAAATATTTCCCCCCTCTACTCCGTCGCTTCGAACAGGTTGCGTTCTGTTTGGGCGGCGGTTTCTGTTTGTAGGCGAGTGATCTCGTCTTGTGGGTTGTCGACAAGGGGGTTCTTCGCTACGGCGGTCTCCTGACTGAGGATAGGCTGCGTGGTGCATTGTGTCAGCATCTGAAGCGCTTCGAGGTCGTTCTGCGGCACATAAGGGGTGAAAAGTGGACGAACATACAACTCATCGGCTACGCGCTGACTCGTGCCGTTTAAAGCAGCCAAAACAGCCTTCACGATATTGTAGCGGCGGGTGAACATCTCGCCATACATCTCCGTCTTCACCTGCGCTTTCATATGCGGGTCAGTAAACATCAGCTTCAGCGCCACACCGCTCGTGTTGTTGCCCAAGGTCTTCATGTTCTCAAAGCTCACGTCGGGCGTCTGTGTATACGAGAACACGATGTTCGTCAGCGTGGCGAGTTCGTTGCGCATCGACTCCGGTGAGTTGTCCCACGAGAGCACACGCATGTCGCTGTCGCCGTCCGCCTGATATATCTTACCCTGTTCCCCTTTCTCTGCATAGCCCAGCAGCGAGCCCTTCACGAAATACGACGGCGAGCCGAAGTAATCGTCGGTATCGCCCCAGTTTGACACGAGGTCTTCCATCCGCTGAATCGCAGGCTGCACACTGTCCCACTCCGTCTCATCCTGACGATAATAGACCAACGGGATGCGGTCGAAGCCGTGTGGAGCCACACTGGTCTCCCCTATCTGATTGCGGTCATCAACAACAAAGGAATACAGCATCTTGGCGGTATAGACATCGATGTGGCGCGTCTTGACGGGATGGATGTAGTCTTTGGTGTAATAGACACGCATGAAGGCTATCATACGACCGTAGGCATCAAACATCGGCAAGAGTTCATCACCCTTAAGCGGCGAGAACATCATCACTCGGATGTCACCACTCGGCTTGCCCTCTTCGTCGGGCAGATGATACCACAGTTCGGCAGCCTCACGACAGATCGCCACCTCACGCGCCAGCTTCTTGTCGAAGTAGTCGATTTTGTTCTCCTCAAAACACTTCAGCACGATGTTATGTAGTTCCTGTGCCGCCTCGCTCACATCGTCCTTATACGAGTAGTCTACAGGGATGGAGAAGAGGAAACCCACCGACCGCTCCACCAGCACTCGCTGCACGGGGATGGCCACACGGCACACCTCGGCATACTTATTCTTGTACTTCGGCTCGCCATGCTCGTCGTAGCCGTCCTGAACGCGCGTTTTCTTCTTCTTGCGGTAGGTTTGGTCAAAGACTTTATGTTTGTTGGGGTCGTACTCGCTCCTAATTTGGTCGAGCGATTTCTCAAACGGCTCTTTCACCTGACTCAGTCGGTAATAGCACACGGTGATGTCGCCGTTGCAATAGTTGTTCAGAAACTCTTCAAAGGTCATAATACAATATCTGCTATCTGTTGTGTTGAAAGGGCGTGTCCCTTGGTACCCATCACCTCGTTCATCACTACATAGCGGGCGGCATCCCAGCAGTGATTGAAGGCGTCGACAGGCTCGTTGATCCAATGACCGTCTTTGTCCTGACGGTAGGTGTAGTTGCGCTGCTCCTTGCGGAAGTTCAGACTCCGTCGGGTGATATGCAGCTTCTGTCCTTGCATAAAGAGAATGCCAGCGTCAACCGACCCAGGGTATTTCCTCACAGGGTGAATATCCAGACCTGCCATGGCAATCTCCTGAATCAGTCGGGGGTCGGCACTCTCACTGATTATCTTGAAGTAACGTTTTTGTGTTGCATTGATACGTTTCAGCTCGCCTACGATGTCGCGGGTCACCATCTCCGTCCGGTAGCACTCCTCATCGAGGTAGAGGTCGGAGCCGTCCAATCCCACGCGCACGATGGCTGTCGGGTCGTTGGAGTATCCGAAATCAACGCCTATCCACTGTCTTTTCACCTGCTTCGGGAAGTCGTCCACAATCTCCACCGTCGGGAATATCAGACCCTCCACGATGGCCTGCAGACCAAGTCCATAAACACGCCAGAGCGACGGGTTCTTCTCCTTCAGCGACTCAATCTCGTTGATGATACGATGCTCAAGGAAAGTGTTGTCCCTGTAGGTGGTAATGAAGTGGTAGGTCGTGGGGTCGTTGTTGAGGTCGGTGCATATCCAGTGGTCCTCGCTGAACGACGGGTTGTAGTCGATGATAGTGAACTCGGTGGTGCGGAACTGCAGCTGCTGAAACTCCAACTGCGACACCTCGTTGGCCTCGTTCACATAAAGGATGCGGCGCTTGCGGCCACGCAGCTTCTGTTCGTTGTCGACAGAGAAGAACTCGATCCACGAGCCGTTGGGAAACGTGTATATCATCTCCGACTTATTGAGGCACCTACGGTCGTAGGCATCCATCCGTCCGATGATCTCCCTGAAGTCGCGAAACACCGAGCCCTTCAGTGCGGGCATCGTGGCACGCACCACCGAGACAGTCATCCCGGGGTTCTGGATGCACTTGACGATGAGCCACAGCATCGTGTTGTAGGTCTTGCCACTGCGTGCCGACCCCTGCTCCGAGACGGTCAGGAAGCCGCTGCCCTTTGCCATCTCCAGTTCTCGGTAAACGACATTGCTTTCTATTGCGTATCTGTTGTTTTCAGTCTGTTCCATGGTGCAAAGTTAGTCGGAAACAACCGAACAACAAGCGATTTCACAAAACCCACCCGCATTTTTTCGCCGTGCGAAAGTTTCGGGAAAAAGTTGTATATTTGCAAACTAAAATAAGGATGTAAAATCAAACTCATATTTATTAAAGTTCAACATGTTTAAAGTTTCATGGGATAAAGAAACAGGAGGTGTGACTCTAGGTTCTCTCGTTACCAAGGATACATTGAGCATCTCTCCGCGCCCAGTTTTCTATGAGGAATTAAATTTGCTTGGACTAAAGGAACTGGGGTGGGAGTATCCAGAATGTCATGAACCATTGATGTGGGCTTGCAATAAGGAATACTTCTATCGAGGGGAGAAGATGTTTGAAGCCAAGGGAGCCAATATTTACGATAAGGCAACCGTAGAGTTTGTTTCAGGCAAAGAGCAGCAGTCTCTTATTCCTGTAGATATGGAAACTATGCTTGAACGCACACGCGAACAAATGTTTTTGTGCGAAAGCGAAGCAATAGAGTTCATACGTGACACTTACGACACATATACTCGCGCCAACAAATTGACGGATAAATATGCAGCAAACCAAATGGACTTTGAGGTTTTGGCTGCTCGTCAAGAAAAGAAAACGAAGACCAAAATGGCCATCGTTAAAGAGGATTGCGATAGCTTTGACATTATGCCGGAAACTGAGGCAGAGAAGCAGGGCAAGAAAGTTCTTCAAACCACCAAAGTAGACTATTTCCTGGCCTCATTTTCTGGAGGAAAGGATAGTCAGGTTGTTCTTGATCTCTGCACAAGAGCCCTTCCACCAGATGCTTTCCAAGTGATTTATTCGGACACTGGATATGAACTGCCAAGTTCACTTTCCTTGTATGAGCAAGTGCAGAAACACTATCATGAAAAGTTTCCTTCATTAAAGTTCTCGTTGGCCAAAAACCATGAGTCTGTCTTGAATTATTGGGATAAAATCGGAACTCCTAGCGACAAGCATCGTTGGTGCTGCGCTGTAATGAAAACAGCACCACTCTATCGTACGCTAAAAGTACCGGGAACAAATAAACAGGCAAAGGTACTTGCATTTGAAGGTGTTCGTTCAGAGGAAAGTGTAAGGCGTTCTAGCTACGAGAGAATTGGCAAGGGAGTAAAGCATAATTTTGTAACGAACGCTCGTCCAATCTTGAAGTGGAATACTACTGAGATTTTTTTATATATCTTCCGCTATCGTCTTCAAATTAATGAAGCATATCGCTACGGGAAACCTCGTGTAGGATGTATATTCTGTCCATTCTCCTCTCCATGGGATGACATGGTGGTTAACCGGTGCTACAAAAAGGAATTAGATCCGTTCCTTTCTAAAGTTTTAGATTTAGCAAAAAGTCGTCGCATTCCGAATTTGGACGAGTATATCAAGGAAAGAAAATGGAAGCTTAGAGCAAGCGGTAATATGCTTGACCAAAAATCAAGTGTTGATGTCCTAAAGTCTACGCCAAATTTTGTTGCTCAGGTAAAGAATGCAAAGATTGATTTAGATAAATGGTTAATTACCATTGGAGAGTTTACATATTTTAAAACTGAGAAGAAGGCAGTTGGCGAACTTAAATATAAAGGTAAAGTCTTTGAATACGAAATCGTTTATAAGAGCGAGTCTGACTATACTTTTACTCTTTACAATGCATCAGATATAATGCTTGTAAAAGAATTAAAGCGAGTTCTTTATAAAGCGACTTTTTGCATTAGTTGCGAGGCTTGTGAAGTTGAGTGTCCAACAGGAGCACTCTCTGTATATCCTCAAGTAAAAATTGATAAAGAAAAATGTACACATTGTCACAAATGCCTGGAATTCCATGACTATGGATGCATTGTGGCAAATTCACTAGTAATAAGCATGGAAAATAAAACCAATGTAGGAAACATCTCCAAATATGGAACTTTTGGTATCCATGAGGAATGGCTTGAAGAATTTGTATTAAACCCTGAAGTTGACTTCTGGTTGCCAAACAACAATTCATTAGGCAACAAGATGGTTCCAAGTTTTAAGGCATGGCTTAAAGATGCCGAAATCATAGACAGCAAAAACATTTTGACTGATTTTGGTCAATTTTGTGTGGACAATCTTACTAATGACCCAGAACTGATATGGTCTCTAATTTGGGTTAATCTTTCGCAGAACTCGCAGTTGGTTAAGTGGTTTGTAAACAATGTCCGTAGTAATCAAACTTTTGACACTGCCCATCTTACCGAATTGGGATATGATTACTTTGCATCCTCATTTACTAGAACTACCATTGAATATGCTTTTAGTGCACTGATGCAAGTATTCAAGTATTCTCCGATTGGAGAAGACTTGAAACAAGGTGAGCCTTTTGATAAAAAACTTTATATTCGTAAAGAGTATGAAGATTTATCAGAGATTACCGTAGCATATTCACTTTACAAATATGCTCAGAAGTTAGGAACAACTGCTCTTCGTGTAAAAGATTTTTACGAGGAAGACTCTAATGGCGGCATTGCCAAAGAGTTCTGCCTCTCCAAAGAGCGATTTGAGAAACTTCTTCGTACTCTTAATTCTGCCAAAGATAGAGTTCTTAATGCTGAGCTCAACATGGGTCTTAATCACATTACTCTCCAGGAAGGCCTCACACCGATGGACATAATTAATCGAATGTTCTAATGGCATCTAATATTCAACTACAGATTTATAAAGAGATAGTTCTTTCTATGCATTGCCAAAAATGTAAGGGAGTCATCTTGCCAGCAAAACCTCTACTACTTATTGGACTATGCTGTGCTGTTGAAGCTGGTCATGTAGGTAACAATAGGGTTTCTGTAGATGAACTTGAAACACAATATCGTTTGTTACAAGGAAAGTATGGAGTTACAACTCCATTTAACTATCCTACTTATTTTTTGGCAAGCGAACCTTTCTACCATATTAAATGGAAAGGAGAGAAGATTGTGACAAAAGCGCCCTCTGCGGCTATGTTGCGCACAAACGTTGACTATATCTATCTTGATAACGCATTGTGGGATATTTTACAAGATAAAGAAACACGCAATTATTTGCGCACCTCTATTGAGGATTATTACCTAAAATAACTACCCAAATTCATGGCAAACAAATATTCTGACGCGATCCGTATTCGCGAGACAAAATCAGCCTATAATATCCAGATGGAAGAGTCTGGAGAATGGAGCAATTTTATTCCTAATATTCAATTCAACGAGATTCTGAGCAAAGTAATTGGCTCTGTAAGTAATAAGGTAATTGATGAGCACCGCTCTTTTTGGCTTGAAGGTACATATGGTACAGGTAAGAGCCATGCTGCTGCTGTCATTAAGCATCTCCTTTGTGACCCGGTAGAAGAGATTGAGGAGTACGTAAATCAAGAGTTTGCAAATCCGAAATTTGCCATTCTCCGTCAATCTTTATGGGACTTGCGAGAAAAGACTCGCCTATTCCCTGTTACAATGGTAGGCCATTGCTCTATCGCTCATAAGGATGATCTCTCTCTGCAAATTCAGACCCATGTAGTTAAGGCTTTGAATGCTGCTAGCTTGGATATCGTTGTTCGTACCGACTTTGACAACTATATTTCCAACATTGAGAAGAACCCAATCATTTGGGATAATATCATTGCTCAAAATGCAGAACTTGCTTCTTATGCTCCTGACCGTAATAAACTAATAAAGGATTTAAAAGCCGCAGATTCTTCAGTGCTAACACTCATGAAGAATGCTCTGCGCGAATCCGGTCTTCATGTTCGTCTAGAGCAAGAAAATCTCTGTAAGTGGTTCTTTGAGGTTCAAGATAAACTTGCCCAGGAAACGGATTACAAAGGCATCCTGCTGATTTGGGACGAGTTTACCGATGTCATGCTTTCCGACCTTGGTCCATCTCTGCTCGTTGATCTTCAAGAGTTGGCTGAAGCAACAATGGAAGCAAAGAATAACTCTTACTTCTTCCACATTGCCCACCCATCTGCACTGGATAATCTGAAAGCAGAAGAGCGCATGAAGACCACCGGTCGCTACCGCTTCATGCACTACAACATGGAACCAGTCAGTGCCTTCAAAATCATGTCTCGCAAGTTTATCCATGACGAAAATCCAGATAACGCTGCATGTTTAGCATATCATAATATGACAGACAGGTATTTTGCCATAATGCATTCTGTTTATGATAAATATGCGAACACTTCAAACAATCCGACTGAGACACTCCACGACCTGAAGAACCTATTCCCAGTTCACCCTGCTACAGCAAATATGGCAACCTATTATGCCCGCGAAGCAGGTTCGTCATCACGTTCTGTATTTGAGTTTTTGGGTAGCAATCCTGCCATTCGTGAGTTCCTTGATAGCGAGGAGCATTTCAAGAATGGCGACATGATTACTGCCGATTATTTGTGGGATTTCGTTCTTGATGAGTTTAATAACAAGGTAACTAAATACGGAGTAGTTACCGAGCGATATAATTCATATCACCTGCATGTTGAACATGAAGGTGAGCATTACGCCGCAGTATTTAAGGCAATCTTGCTTTTGAATGCCTTGAATAACCTTGCCAACAATGAGACAGTCACTCCAAGCGAGGAGAATATACGCAACATGTTTGTCGGCACGCCTATCGACAGCGAAATGGATGAGATTCTCAACTGGATTAACACCCAAGGTGTTGTTCAGCGTTCACCTCAGGGTATTTACGAGATTCGATTCTCCGCCCTTGACACCAAGGAAATCGAAGAAATCCGCAAACAACTTCTTGCAAATGATTTTAAGTACACCTCTCAAATCCTCAAATTTGGCGATACCGCTCAGAAGGAATTTGATAAGATGCTTAAAGGCGTAAACCGTCCTTATCGTTTTGAGTTCTACTCTGAAGAGGCAAATGAATATACCCTGCTTAATAAGATTGAAAATGGCTATAAAGCATCCGCCTCATACGAGATATTCATTGCTTTGATGATGGCTCGTACTTCGGCAGAACTGTCATTATTGAAAGAGATTGCCCAAAAAGCCTCACAAGACGACCGTTTCAAAAACGTAGCATTCTTTGTCTTTGATACTATTATAGACCCTCTAGATTTTGAACGTTTTATTGAGTATCAAGCCAATGCACAATGTGCTAGCAAACATGGTTTCGGAGAGCAAGCAAAATCACATACAGATAA
This sequence comes from uncultured Bacteroidales bacterium, assembly GCA_937892155.1. Taxonomy (GTDB): domain Bacteria; phylum Bacteroidota; class Bacteroidia; order Bacteroidales; family UBA1715; genus UBA1715. The sequence goes on from CALAUG010000052.1 coordinate 27,175, forward strand.
TGCAAAGGCTATTATAGAAGACTGGATTCGCAGCATCAAGGCTGGTGTTTGCTCCGTTTTCCTTCCGGACGAAAGTTCTTCAGTAAATGCTCGTCAATTGGCAACAACAATAAACAGTGTTGTTGCAACCAAGATATTTAACCGTGGTCCTGAATCTTTGGAGATCCTCCGTTTGAAGGCTCCTCAGACATGTTGGGTCAAACAGCACTCAAAAGGTACGGCTGACAATGTATTATCATTCAACACAAAGGAAGAGATAACCCAAAGATGCACAGGCCCTGCAAAGCACATGCTCCTATTACTTCAAGATAGTGTTGACGACAACTTGAAATTCAAGGATGACTGCGACCCAAATCATCCTCTATTAGTTGTGTCGAAATTTGTCAAATCAAAAATTGACCACTCGGAAAAACAGAATGTATTCAATTTGGCGGACAAATTCGAAGATTTGACCAAACCACCTTATGGCTTGTTCTGCTCTCATTCTGGCTATGGAATGCTAGCCTTTGCTTTGAAATCATATGTGGACAAAGTTTTCGACACCAACGGAAAGCCTATTGGAGCACAGCGTATGTTGGAACTCATTTACGAGACATATAAAATATGGGATTCGGGTTCTGGCAATCGCAGCAAAGTAGACGTAAAATTTGAGACTAAAGAGGAGGGTCAGATTGCCAAGACGCTTATCAAAGTCTTCTCTTTGAATACCCTTAAAGACTATAAGGATGTCAGCAGTCTCACTGACGCACGTTGGGCTTTGCGTAATGGATATTGTCAAGAAATTGGTTTCCCTTTGTGGTCAATCAAGTATTGTCCTGAAATGGAAAGCCAAAGTAGCAAGGATAAACTTTGCAAACTTATTGACAACATCAGCAAGATATGTACAGAAGTTGGCGTTAAGAACCCAGCCCTGATGGTAGAGACCGATACTTTGCTTACAGAGGTGAAGTATGAGTTGATGGGCTTAATTGACCGTTCAAAAAATAATTTTGAGGTAGGTTTCATGGAGTATCTCATGATGGAGCCAAACGTAAAACTTACTCCTACGAATTATGAAGATGCTACAGCTTACATTCACCAGCACATGGAATCTGGAGTTGGCCTTTGGGAAGAAAACGCCGTTTGGGACCAACTGAAAAACTGGAAGTTGGCAGAAACAGCAGAGATTCATCGTCGCGAGGAAGAAGAACGTCGTCAGAAAGAGGAAGAAGAACGCCGTCGCCGAGAAGAGGAATACCGCCAACTTAAAGAGGAAGAAGAGAAGATGCAGCAGAAAGCAACTACGGAGAAACTCAAACAGGCAGTTGCTAAAGTAAGTTCTCTTTCTGATATTGAAGAAGCAAAGGCTATTCTCAACAAACTCTGTGAGAATGGTTATGAATTTATATTGGATATAATTCTGGAATAAAATGTTTGAATCCTTCGACGATTTCGACAAACTTAGACATGCAGTAATTAAAGACCGAACATTCACAGGCGAAGGGTCTACAACAGCAGACCGTTTCCCTGTGCGGTTTGTGCTTTTTGATAATTTTCACGATTGCAGTTTGTTTGTAGAAGATCTGATGCAGTTGGGAGATATCCAAATTCAGCGTATTGAAGACTGGATGGATACCGAATATCCTGACACGATGATTAGCCACAAACGCCTGGCCGATAATATCAAAGACTTGATACAAAATCAGCCTACAAAATATCGTGTTATTATGCCTTTCTCTGAATTGGCGAGATTCTACAATAACCATCCCGAAAAGGCAGAATTCAACACCTTGGTTAATACGGTCAAAGGATTTGATTCACTAGCAGGTGGCTATGCCACTCGTCAGCGTATTTACATCCCAATTGTCGGTCTCGAGGGTAAGATGCAGCATTTTAGAGATGACTCGCAATCATTCATTTGGTATTATCGTAATCCCGACCACCAAATGGATTACCGACTTATCCTTACTGACAAAACGACTTATGGAGTACAGGGACTCGAAACGCACTATAGCATAGCAGAGAACGTTACTGATTGGCTTGGTTTTTGGAAGTACCCCGAACTCCGTGAAAAGATTATCTGCACATCACACTCGATATTCTCTCATGCTAATTATGCTCAGCCAGATAATGCTTTTTCTTTTTGCGTATGCACAAATGCTTATGAGTTTCTGACTAAAGGTTTGAAACTCGATGTTGATTGCATTGAGTATCGAGAGGAAGAGAGCATATACTGGGAGATGTTGGCTAAGCGGATTAATATCCATCATTTTAAGTTTGAACAGTTCTTCAATGAGCAGTTTGGCATTCATAATTTAGCAGACTATACAGTATTTTTCAAGCAATGGTTTGAACATAAAGACTCGTTTATGAGATGGTTGCTTGCCAAATACTACACCTATAAATTCTGCGACCAAGGTTATATTTGCCAAGTTCTTCATCACATGGAATCGTATACAGATACTGCTTTGGCTCAACTTTTAGCGAAAAGCATCTTTAGCCTTGACAACCCTCAGCAGTATTTGGAGCAGCGAGAGATTGGCCTTCGAAATGCAGCCGAGAACGGAGTTGAACTTCCGATTGACACCCAACATCTTGTTGTTGATGCCATTCGAAAGATTGCAGAGACTCAGGGCATACTATCTGCTACAACATATCTTGGTACGCATAGTTATACGGAGCGTCAACTAATTATTGAGTGGTATGCTTCCGGAAAAATAGACAGAGACCAACTTAAAGACCTATACCCTGATTTATACTATTATATGGGCAAAACGGTTGCCCAATCGGAGGAAGTGTGGGTTTTAGATTATATTGATGCTTATAAAGAGGCTAAGATTAAGAACGAGTATACCCCAACAATTCAAGCCTATATCGCAGAGAAAAACGAGAATGAATTGACCCACTTTAAATGGTCAAACAAATTCATGCATACACGCTCTCTCCTGAATAATCGAACTGATATACAACATTATTTTTGGATTGACGGATTGGGCTTGGATTGGATTCCATTTATTGAACAAGTCGTCAAAGAAATGGAATCTGAGGGATACTATCTCAATGAAGCATATGTGGCATCTTCTCTGCTACCTTCTCGTACCGATATCAACCGTGACGAGATTGTTAAACTCTCCAATAACTTATGTTTTGATAAGATAGGAGATCTGGACGAAGTGGCACATACTTGCCGAGCCTATCCAAATTACATCATTGAAGACCTTACTATGATGCGTCGTGAGTTGGAAAAAATGTTGAAGGCTCATGCAGGAGAAAAGATTGCCATTGTTTCAGACCATGGAATGTCTTATCTATCGCAACTTTGCGAAGGCTATAACCTCAAAGGATTCAAGTCAGACCATTGGGGGCGTGTTGTTGAATATTCTGGTAAGGGAAGTCCTGTCAAAGACAGCAAATATCTTGTACTAGGCAACAATAAAACGGTATGTTCATTACGCCACGAATCTCTCGCAGCAAAAATACCATCTGGTATGGGAGCTCATGGAGGCGCAACACCAGAAGAAGAACTCGTTCCTGTTATCATTATTTCGCCAGAAAAGCGTGTAGCAACATGGACTGCCGTTCAAAAGACTTTTGAACTAGAAGAGGCCAATCCTGTATTCATCGCTGAAATATACGGTCTTTCTGATAAAGATTCCCCTGTGGTTGAGTACAACGGCAAATCATATAAGATAAGTGGCAAGGGTGTTGTATTTACTTCTGACCGCTTAGATTTAAATCCAAACGCAAAGAAAATTGTTTTGCGTGTAGGTCTAGAAACAAAAGAATTCACAATTACAATTAAGATGGCCGTTCAGGAGGAAGACCTGTTCGGAGATATGTTATGAAAACAAGTATAACAGAAAAGGTACAGACCTATCTTGGTCAACAAGCTATTTTCAAGGATAGCTCTACAACTGGTAATATTTTTGCTGGCCGTAATCTGCCTGCTTTTGTAAAAGATTATCTGCTGAAACGTTTTGCTCGTGGAGAAGAAGTAGACCGCGCCGGTATTACTAATTTCCTAAATACAGTAATGCCAACAGGAGATATTCGAAGTCGTTTAATTGATGGACAAACGTTAACTCTCCTCACTCGTTTTACTGTCAATATTGACTTGCTCCACAGTGTTCGCCGTTTCGGCATCATTGACCTTGGCATCAAAGACAATGAAGGCATTATTCCTGATTATCTTGCCAGCAAATATCCGGAAGATCTCCATGACGGAGAGATGTGGGGCATCATCAAGATTTGCCTTACAGCAGACGAAGATGGCAAGAAGAACCATGTTGAGATGGTAGACTTCAAACCTTTCAAACCATATGCATCTGTTGACATCAGTTTTATTCAAAATGTGCGTAAGAATTTTACGATGGAAGAGTGGCTTGATTTGGTTATCTCTGCAATGGAATATGAGCCAGATGCTTTTGCAAATTTCCATCAGAAACTTGAGTTTGTTTCTCGTCTCCTGTTGTTCGTTGAACCTCGTCTCAATGTAATCGAACTTGCTCCAAAAGGAACCGGTAAATCATACGTGTTCAACAATATCAGTAAATATGGTTGGCTTATCAGTGGAGGAAAGGTTACTCGAGCATCTCTTTTCTACGATAAAAACAAGAAACAAAAAGGTATTATGGGCAACCATGATTTTTGCGCCTTTGATGAAATTCAGACTATCGAATTTCAAGAGCCAGCAGAGTTGCAAGGTGCATTAAAATCATATTTGGAACAAGGAAAATGTACTGTCGGCAATGTCGCCTTTACTTCCGAATGTGGCGTAATGCTAATGGGCAATATCGGCTTAACCGACAGCCGTCGTCCACGTTCTAATCGTTATTTGGACGAACTTCCAGATAACTTTAGAGAGTCAGCCTTAATAGACCGTTTCCATTGTTTCATTGAAGGTTGGTATCTTCCAAGCATCCAAAAGGATATGATATATAAGGGATGGACTATGAACATGGAGTATTTTTCCGAAATCATGCACAACATGCGCGTCCAGAACTCTTATGCTGAATTGTTTGACAAACTGATTGACTACGACCATACCGCCAACATGCGTGACTTTACTGCAGTCAAACATATTGCTGTTGCTTATATGAAATTACTCTTTCCGCATTGGACTACTGTTGAAGAAGTCAATCGTGAAGAATTTAATGAATATTGCCTCCAACCGGCAATTCGCCGCAGAGGCATCATTCGCGAACAACTTCATCTCATAGACCCTGAATACAAATCTACAATGCCAGCAATTTGGACAAAAATACTATAATAGTCCCCAAACTTAGACCGTTTTTTCTGCCTCTTCACACGCAGATCAAACGATATGTTCCGCCGCACCAGACACTCCAGTATTGTTGGCAACAAGTCTCTACCATATTCAATTAAGATACGTTTGACAGAGTTCTTGAGAATAGTTGTCTTGATTATAATAAAAAGAGGTATATCAGTTTTTGATACACCTCTTTAGCCATTTATTGGGATATGCACTTTATTTCAGCACTATCACTTTTGCTGTTTGGTTGTTCATATTTGGCATTGTGGCACCAACAGGAGCGTTAATGTAGGTGGGATCGCAGACTACATATTTCTTACCATTGATGATGAGATAGTCACCTTTCACGTCTTGGGTAAAATGAACAGCTGTTGCTAAATGTCCTGGGTAGTATAGCAACACGACATCTAAATGAAGTACATCGCGTACAATACGAGAGAAAAGGATGCTACGGTCTTCACAGTCACAATATGGGTAGTAGATGCTTTCCTCTGCAAAGAAAGCACGGTCTTGTCCCCAAACCTTATCGTCATATTCATACACAAATGCCGTCTGAACCCAGTTCAAGAGTTGACCAACAGCCTGCAACTCATTTAATCCTTTAGTGCGTTCTCTTAATATTGGATAGAGTTTATTACGTGTCAGGGCATCTAAAGGTGTATTGGCATAAGCCGCCCAACGTGTACCAAAATCATCGTTGATTTGGAACGTGGGATAGTGATTATAGAAATCTATCAGATTGGTATTGACCACACATTGAGCATTGAGTCCTAACTTGGAGTTGCGAGTACGTTGAACAGACTTTGGAACTAATTGTTGCTCTTTTGTAATAAAGAGAGATAGAGGCTTTTCGTCTTCAAAAGAAGCTCCACAGATGGCAAGACCATCCTCCTTGCAGTTGAATGGATAAAACATCTCACCATCTACTGTGAAATAGGGTTGACCATAAATCTGAGATGATGACCCAACCAAAAGATAGATTTTCTTCTGCTTTGAGACACCAATACGCATCTTATAGCCAGAGATAGCATAAACATATGCTTGAAGCATCACTGCCTCGTTTGTCTGTCCAAGTACATTTTCTGCTACCATTTGTAGCATTTGAAGGTAAGCCCAATCGCAAAGATTATGGTTGTCACGAGCTGCCAAACAGTCGGCAACCAACAGATCAAATTCATCTTTTGATAACTGCTCCCAACAATTGGCAAGTCCATCGCCATTGACAGGCGAAATGGTTAGAGTTGTATTCTTTGGGTAACGAAACTTCAAGTCCGTTCCGTAAAACTTTATATTTATGATTTGATGCTGTTCCTCCTGTTGATTATCGAAGATTGGGACAATTGGTTGTGGCTGAGGTTGTGGTTCTGGCACAGGAACAATCTCTGGTATTATCTCTTGATCTTTCCGTTGTTCCTGTTCTTTCTTCTGTTTATCATCATAGACTACAGGTGGAACAGGTTTCTCTTCGGGAACAGGTATTGCCGGAGCAGTCTTAAAATACTCCCAGGATGAGCGTAGGAACTCCGCATATTTTTTATTTGCCTCAGTTCTAAAATCGCTGTAATCCTTTTGGGCAGACTGTTGAAACGCCTTATAACGTTCCTCTAAAGTCTGCGCCGAAGCAATCACACAGAAAATCAATAAACCAGCAACCACAAATCGTCTTTTCATCGTCTTATAGTGATTACGTCGCTTTTCACGACCATTTGTTCGTCATTAGTTTGATTTTTGCTGAGCCATTTCAGAAAGTCCCCATAACTAAGGTTTCTTGGCAGTGACTCATTTCGCCAGTTAGTTTCTCCTTTTTTGTCTTTAGCTTTGACAATGTTATTTGGAGAGAACACAACATAGATAGCATTTGCCTCTGCTTCACGTTGTGTGTTTAGTGTGTATTCTGTTGCGCCACGATCTGTTTCTTCCGAAAAAAAGAGATAGTCTTCGTTGGCTTTGATGGGATAGTGCCCCAAATTGCTGTCTTCATAAGGAAGAAGGCAATAAACCTGTTGGTCTTCATCGACAAGATAGACACACAACGATCCATCAACAGGTGCAGAGAAACGGAGATAAATATCATCTCCGTCATAAAACACATCACGAGCCATACGGTCGTGAGTATTATTGATTAGTTGAGAGTGAATCTCAATTGAAGCCTTGGTCTTTTGACGAGCTTTACCAACAACTTCTACTTTCACACGCCAAAAGCCACGTTCAAAGCGTTTGTCAATTACTTGTTCTTTAATTGTTTCAATCCATTCACCACGCACGGAATTCTCGCCAATAGAGAAAACGTTGGTTAATGACTTAGACTCCTCTCCTCTATTCAAAGAATGAATAAAAGTGGAATTGACGCTACTTACATCCAAGCCAAAACGATCTTCAATGGCTTTTTGTTTAGCACGTTCTATAGCTATGCGTTCTGCATGTTCTGGAGTCTCATTGGGATTGTCTGAGATGTACTCGTAAACAGCACTTACATGCTTGATGTCGGCTTGAGCAAAGCCTGACATCAAACAAGTAAATGCAATTATTAATGTGACTAAAAGTCGTTTCATTAGAAACCTAATGCTTTGTCGAGTTGTTCGTGAAGATTCTGTCCTTTCTTCTCAAGTTCTTGACGAACGGCTTTCTTGGCAGCTTCTTTAGCCATTTCACCGTTGTAAGCAATGCGAACCATCACTTCTTTGTTTTTGTTTCCAAGCACACGATAGCATTCAACAACTGTGATGACGCGACCAATGCTTTGGCTAATCAAATTTTTGCTTGCCATTACGGTCTCGGTCAATGAAGCGGCATCTTCTGCAGAGAGTTGGCGATTGGCAACAGTGTTTTCAATCAAAGCAGTCACCTCTGTTTGGATTTGACCAGCCAAGTTGGTGATAGCAATACTTGTTGCTGCAGTTTTTGCTGCATCATAGTTTTCGCCAATAGATTGAGCATTTGCCATGATGTATTTCGGATAGAGGTTTTGGTCATACTCAAACTCCATCAGATAGCTACGTTCAAGCTGTTTTTCCAAAGGAAGGGCACCCGGTGAAACAACCCAACCTTCATGTTTCAGACGTTTTGCCTCTTTCTTGGTCGTTTTGGTCACCTTCTCTTCAAGTTCTTTCTTGGCGAGTTTAGAGATTTGTTGACGTTCTTTACGAATCTCTTTAGCGTCTTGTGCGAAGCACACGCCACATGCTACGATTAAGGCCATAGCAACCATCATCAATTTTTTCATTTTCGTAATGTATTGTTTGTGTTATTAGATTGTCTTTTATCGTAATCGTTTATTTCAGTTTCCATGTTTGCCAATCCAGGCTAACCTCGGCAGAAGCACTCACAGTTGGAGTTTGTGGTTTGCCGTTCAGTACAACGGATTGTTGGCGAACATTAGTTCTGATATACTCCCCTAATTCCTGGAGTGTCACATCGCCTTTGGTCTCTTGAAGTTTTTTCAAGAGGAAATAGGTAAACATGCCATGACCCTCGTTTTTGTTAGGATAGGCAGTTTCATCGCCTTGAGCAGCAGAGAAAACGACCATATTACCCTGAGGTTGGCCACTTTTAGCTTTGATGGCAACACCACGAGCTTGAGTAAGCATGCCATTATCACGTTTGGAACCAGAAAAACATGCATCCATAAAAATCGTTACTGATTCTGAAGGCATGCTGCCTAACTCGGCATAGAGGTTATCAAGTTTATATCCCGTGCTAACATCAGAACCGTTTCCATCTATTGGGAGCAGATATGCCGTTCTGCTTGATTCATCAGGAATACCGTGTCCGGCATAATAGAACACGACCTTTGCTTTGCCGTTGTAGGCGCCGAGCACATTTTTCAACCAGTTGATTTCTCCTTTGATATTATTGCCAGTAGCATTCGATACGTAGTGAATATTCTGCTTTGGGATACCTAAAGTCTTTTCGCAATATTCGCGGAAGATATTTCCGTCGTTCAATGCAAATGCTACGTTCTCCACTTTTTGATAATTTTCATTGGCAATGATGACGGCAAAAGTATTTTTCGATTGCTGAGTTGTAACTGGGATATTCTTATCCACACTACTTTTTAATGAGGCCAACTCAATTTGTTTTTGTTGCTGTTCAACTGCCTGGACATTCAGTTTGGCACTGGCAAAGGTTTGATTCAACTGGAGGTTGATGGTGCGATTCTCAGCATACTTACCATATTTTTCCTTCACCTTAACCTGAACGGGAATCGTTGTTCCACTATAGTTATTATTTACAATCAGGGAGTAATCCAGCGATTTTGAGGCACCTGCATCCATAGCGGCGAATTTAGTCAATTTTTCGCCATCAGTAATATAAACATTCTCCGGTAAAACAATTTCCACTTGAATATTTTCTGCTATTCCATGTTGTGTATTTTGTAGCATCAGTTGGAGATTGAATGGAGTTTTCTTTTCTAAAACACTGCTACCAATCTCACTTGTTATAGCATAGTCCACAATTTTCAACATTGGGGAGACAAACGCTTTTGTGGACACAGTCAATTCTACTGGATCGGTACCAAATCCCATTGGTTCTTCAACTTTCATTGTAAAAGTAACGGAACCATCTTTAGTTTGCATATTTCCTGTTATAGGAAAATCGATTGTTGTTGTTGAACCTGCAGCTATTGTCTGCAGTTTCTGTTGTGAGAAAGTCAAACCAGAAGTGGTACCCACAGCTGAAATCTTTGCTTCGCAGCCATATCCATCTCCTTTGCCTGAATTTTTCACTTTGAAACGAATGTGACATGTCTCATTGGCGTCTATCATTTGGTTGTTACTCGGTTCTACAAACTCCAGAGAACCAGGAATTATATTTAGAATAGGAGGAATCACCTCTTTAACAATATTCACAGAAATCGGTGCACTTACATTGCTCTGTGCCATTATCATAGCACTACCAAGAAGCGCAACTGCTAACATCAATTGTTTTTTCATATATCAATAGTATTTATATTGTTATTTTTGTAAACCAACTACTTATTATCCGAGAGAACCAAACGTAGTCCTATACCATATCCATTATCATTAGAGACTGCATTCCTACAGGAAACTCGACAGTTTTTTGGATTAACATTCCAACTGCCCCCTCGAACAACTCGATATACACCATCAGAAGCTCCCTTAGGATTAGTTTGAGCAGAAGAACTATAACTACAAGATAAGTCCGAGCACCACTCCCAAACGTTACCGCTCATATCATAAAGTCCTAGTTCATTAGGCTGTTTTTGCTTTACTTGATGGGTGTGGTTATTACTATTATCTTTATACCATGCTACATTATTAATCACACCACTTCCACTATATAATTGTCTTTGCGCCCTATTTCCACCTCGTGCTGCATATTCCCATTCTGCCTCTGTTGGTAGACGAAACACTTTACCATTCAATTGATCTTTCAATAGAAAATTTAGTGTATTAATAAACTTTTGGCAATCCTTAAATGTTACATTTTCTACAGGATTTTTAGGGTTGCTATATTTAGATGGATTATTTCCCATAACATATTCCCAAAGTTCTTGAGTCACTTCGGTCTCTCCTAAAGAAAAAGTGCTTAGTGTAACATAATGAGCAGGTTTTTCAGAACGTTCTGCATAGTCTACTTGTTCAGAAGTTGCACCCATTACAAAATTTCCACCTATAACATTTACAAAATTAAAAACAATCCCATTAACTTTTACCACATAACCATTTGTTATTTGTCTGATAGAATTCTCTTCTGTATTTATTCTAAAAACCACATTTCCAGAAACTAAACTCTCTCTATCATCCAACACAACCCACATAATTTTTTTATTTGAACCAGGAGATATTTTTTTGCCTGCATCACCACTTACATGAAGTAAAGGTTGAGAGAATGTTTTTCCTCCGTCAGTAGAAACCGATAAACTTACATCACTCATTTGATCTAAGTCATAGGTCACTTCTATGTTCTTTCCCACCTGACGAGCAATGACATTGGTTGCCTTTTGCGCTGAAAGGCTCAACACAAAAAACATCAGAAAAAATATTAATATTATCTTGTTCATCATCTTTAATTTATTATTCTTATTCTTATTCGGAGAGGACAAGGCGGAGACCAAGGTCATCGTCACTGCTCGCAGGGTGGGCGAGATTACGCTTTGAGGAGCGACAGCGCCAAGCATCACAGCCCCAGCTACCGCCACGACGTATGCGGTAAGACCCACTGGATGGACCTTTAGGATTGGTTTGAGAAGGGCTGCTATAACCTCCATACCAATCTTGACACCATTCCCAAACATTGCCGCTCATGTCATAGAGACCTAATTCATTGGGTAGCTTTTGTTTGACAAGGTGGGTTGTGTAGTTACTAATACTATTACACCAAGCCACATCGCCAATATTATTGCTGCCGCTATATTTGTAGCCGCGAGATTTATTACCACCTCGGGCAGCATATTCCCATTCGGCTTCAGTAGGCATACGAAAACGTTTGCCACCCAACTGACTTGACAGAAGATTATTTAACTTGCTAATAAAAGTCAGACAATCGTTCCAAGAAACTTGTTCCACAGGTCTATTGCCACCAATGAATTTTGATGGATTCCGACCCATCACAACCGTCCATAATGCTTGCGTCACCTCGGTCTCGCCTATAGAGAACGAACTGAGCGTAACAGAATGTGCAGGCTTTTCATCTGATTCTGCATCACTTTCTTGCTCCGAGGTTGCACCCATAGAAAATGTACCTTCCTGAACATAAATCATCTTGAAAGACACGCCCTTGAAAGTAAAAGTCTGATCTGATAAAGTATTAGTATTGACCTTAAAAACAACACTTCCGTAAATCAACGATTCACGTTCTGACAAAACATCCCAGATAATCTTTTTGTTTGAACCAGAAGCAACTCCTTTACCAACATTACCACTCACATGAACCAACGGCTGAGAATATGTCTTACCACCATCAGTGGATACGGAGAGACTCACATCACTGGCTTTATCAAGGTCATATGTAACCTCGATATTCTTGCCCACCTGACGGGCAACGACATTGGTTGCCTTTTGAGCTAAGAGGTTCAACGCAAAAAAATAAAGGATTATTATGGTTGATATCTTTTTCATATTTCAATTATTCAGAAAGAACTAGGCGGAGGCCAAGGTAGTCGCTCTTGTAGTCTGAGTTGAGATAGTAACGAAACGAGGAGTGACAATTACTGATGACGTCGAACCAACTACCGCCACGAAGCACGCGGTAAGACCCACTGGATGGACCTGTAGGATTGATTTGCGAAGAATAGCTGTAACTCCCATACCAATCTGAACACCATTCCCACACATTACCACTCATATCATATAGACCGAGTTCGTTAGGTCGTTTCTGTTTGACAGGGTGAGATGAAGAATTGCTATTGCCAACAAACCAAGCCACATCACTAAAGTTATTGCTGCCACTATATTTATAGACGCGAGATTTGTTACCTCCTTTGGCTGCATATTCCCATTCGGCTTCGGTAGGAAGACGGAAATGCTTGCCGCCTAACTGATTTAATAAAAGATTGTTTAACTTGCTAATAAAAGTCTGACAATCGTCCCAAGAGATATAATACATTGGATAATTGCTGCCGACACCATTGATGCTCATTACATTGCGATTTGCAATTTGGGTAACGTTTTTTCCCATCACAGCCTGCCACAATGCCTGTGTCACTTCCGTCTCACCAATAGAGAATGAACTGAGAGTAACGGAGTGGGTAGGTTTTTCATCACCCAAGACATCGCTGTCTTGCTCTAAGGTTGCACCCATGGTAAACGTACCACCTTGAACATAAACCATTGTAAAAGAAACACCCTTGACAGTAAAAGTTTGATCTGATAAAGTATTGACCATAAAAACAACACTTCCGTAAATCAACGATTCATGTTCTGACAAAACATCCCAGATAATCTTTTTGTTTGAACCAGAAGTAACCCCTTTACCAACATTACCACTCACATGAACCAAAGGCTGAGAGTATGTCCTGCCACCGTCAGTGGAAACAGAGAGACTAACATCACTCGCTTTATCTAGGTCATAAGTAACCTCAATATTCTTGCCCACCTGACGAGCAACGACATTGGTTGCCTTTTGAGCAGAAAGGGTCAACACAACAAAACAAAGGATTATTATGGTTGATATCTTTTTCATATTTCAATTATTCAGAAAGAACTAGACGGAAGCCCGTTAAAAAATCAGAACCGTTAGGAGGGCTAGTGTGACGATGAGATAAGTGACAATAGCAACTCATACAATAATAACTTCCTCCTCGTATAATGCGTTCGGACCCTCTAGATGCACCTTTGGGATTACTCTGAGAGATACTGCTGTAATCGCTATACCAATCTAAACACCATTCTCTAACATTCCCACTCATATCATACAAACCGAGTTCGTTGGGTTGCTTTTGTTTGACAGGGTGGGTAATGTAGTTACTAATTCCATTATACCAAGCTACTTCGTCAATATTGTTACTGCCACTGTATTTGAAGCCACGTGATTTATTGCCTCCACGAGCAGCATACTCCCATTCAGCCTCGGTTGGCAAGCGAAAATGTTTGCCATTAAGTTTTGGTGACAATAAAGAATTTAGTGTTTTGATAAAGACTTGACAGTCTTGCCAACTTACACCATCTACAGGATTTTTATCTCCAATATTTGTTGGATATGAAGGGTTATTCCTCATGACCGCTTGCCATAATTCTTGAGTTACCTCAGCTTCTCCTATAAAAAAAGAACTTAAACTAACAGTATGAGTCGGTTTTTCGTCTTCATTATAATCATCATGTCCTTGCTCATAAGTAGCACCCATAGTAAATGTGCCGCCCTGAACATAAACCATCGTAAACGAGACTCCGTTGAGTGTAAAAGTCTGTGGTTCTATTGGCTTTGCAGTTACCCTAAACACAATCTGTGAACCGACAATCTTATCCACTTCAGCCAATGCATCCCAAATGATGGTCTTTTTACCAGCGGTAACTCTGTCACCGACATCGCCTGACACATGCTTCAATGGTGCAGAAAAAGTCTTGCCGCCATCAGTTGAAACCGAAAGGCTAATAGGTGCTGTTTTGTCCAAGGTATAGGTTACCTCAACTTTCTGACCAACCTGTCGGAAAGAAACGTTGGTGACATTCTGAGCTGAGCCAATCAATGCCAACAATAACAATATAACAACAAGACGGATTCGCATCACTTACACATACTATTTCAAAGTCCAATGCTCCCATGTCTGACCAACGATGGTTGATGGGATAACGCATGGGGTTTGTGATTTATTGTTTTTTACAACAGATTGTTGTGAAACTTGTGTACGAATATAGTCGCCTAGTTCTTTTAAAGTAACCTCTCCCTTAGTTTCTTGGAGCTTTTTCAAAAGGAAATAGGTAAACATGCCGTGACCTTCTTCGTTGTTAGGATAAGCAGTCTCGTCGCCTTGGGCAGCAGAGAACACCACCATATTACCTTGAGGTTGTCCATTCTTAGCTTTGATAGCTACACCACGAGCCTGAGTCAACATACCATCTTCACGACGACTGCCAGAGAAACAAGCATCCAAGAAGACAACTACCGATTGCGATGGTTCGTTACCCAATGTAGCATAGAGATCATCGAGTTTATAACCTGTCTGAGCATTATTACCATTACCATCAACAGGCAGGAGGAAAGCTGTGCGACTCTGCTCATCTGGAATGCCGTGACCAGCATAGTAAACAACGATTCTCGCGTTGCCTTTATATGCTTGCTGAATTTTCTTCAGCCAATCAACCTCTGTACGAATATTATTGAGCGTTGCATCTGCAACCATATGAACATTGCTATGAGGCATACCCAAAGTTTTTTCGCAATACTCCGCAAACACCTTACCGTCGTTGCGAGCAAAAGGCACTTTGGCCACTTGCTGGTAATTTTCGTTGGCAATAATCAAGGCAAAGGTACGTTCATTCTTTACCGTTACCTGCGGGATATTCTTATCTACATCACTACCAATTTGAGCAATCTTGATTTCATCAAACTTACGCTCAATCTCATTGACAGAAATCTTCTTAGAATCCAGAGTTTGGTTCAACGCCAAGTTGATGGTGCGGTTCTCAGCGTATTTACCATGCTTCTCTCTCAATTTGATAGTAACAGGAATCTGTTGCGAAGTATAAGTATTGTTCACTATCAACTGATACTCCAAGGAACGTGTCTCGCCTGCTTTCAATGTTGGGATAGCTATTGACTGTTGACCATCAAGCACGAATACGCCCTCAGGAAATTGAACATCTACACTCACATTCTCAGCATTACCATACTGAGTATTTTGGAGAACAAACTGAAGATTGAACTTTTCCTTCTTCACCAAAGAACTGCCAGATTCACCAGTCACTGCATAGTCAACAATTTTCAATTGCGGAGCAATAAATGCTTTGGTATTCACTTTGAGATGCATCTCGTCGGTACCAAAGCCGTTAGGCTCTTCTACATAGAAAACAACATCCACGCTTCCGTCTTTAGTAGTCATGCCAGAACTCAAAGTAAGTTCTACATCCTTTGAACCACCTACAGGAATTGTTGGAAGAGATATATCGTGTGCTTTAATGCCGTCGGTTGTTCCAACTAAACGTACATGAGCCTTACAACCGATGCCATCGCCCATACCAGTGTTTGTCACCTTGAATTGGATCGTACACTCTTCATTAGCATCAATGGCATTATTGCCTGAGCGATCTAAAAATTTCACAGAGTTGTCCACGATATTCAAAATTGCAGGTTTCACCTCCTTTTGAATATTCAAACTACCAACAGATGTTGTGTTTTGACCTTTAAGAGCAAAACATGCTGACAATACAGCAAAGCCCAAAGTAAGAATTCTTTTCATATCTCTATAATTCTACTATTTTCAATTGCGTTTAATCTTTACTAATCAATGTGCCAACTACTCATTACCAACCATATTCACACAAGTATACTCTATTTTAATTTTAGGAAATGAGATAATATAACACCTTGCAAAGTTACAAAAAATATCTAATATTTTCACAGTGCGAAAAAAGTTGTATTTTTGCATCTCAAAACGATAATTATGAAGAGGCTCGTTATCATTATACTTACTACTGTTTTTGCAGCATTTTCTGCGATGGCTCAGGATGTTACCAATGTCGCATTCCGTCAGGTAAACAAAAAGGTTGAAGTGACTTATACCTTGGACAAGACTGCAAACATCACTCTTTCGGTTTCAACTGATGGAGGTAAGACGTTTTCTGCTCCATTGGAGCATGTCACTGGCGATGTCGGAAACAACGTAACTCCAGGCAACAAGACCATCATCTGGGATGCATTGGAAGATGTGGACAAAATCGTCGGTTCGCAGATTGTGTTTAAGGTGACTGCTGGTTCTATGGGCAAACAGACATTTACTGTCAATGGTGTGTCGTTTACAATGATCTATGTTCAAGGCGGTACATTTACTATGGGTGCGACCTCGGAGCAAGGCAGTGATGCTTTTGCTGAAGAAAAACCGGCACATTCCGTTACGCTCAGTTCTTTCTCAATAGGCGAGACAGAGGTGACACAGGCAATGTGGAAGGCTGTGATGGGTAAATCTGTGACACAAGCAGCTAGTCGTCTTGGCAAAAACACCAATGGTGTCGGCAGCAATTATCCAATGTATTATATCTCTTGGAACGATTGTCAAGAGTTTATACGCAAGTTAAATCGTCTTACAGGCAAAAACTTCCGTTTACCTACAGAAGCCGAATGGGAATATGCTGCCCGCGGCGGCAACAAAACACTTGGATATAAATACAGCGGCAGCAATAATATCGGTGAAGTAGCCTGGTATTGTGATAACAGCGCAATCCACAAGACCAAACAAACTCACCCAGTCAAACAGAAACAAGCTAACGAACTTGGTATCTATGATATGACAGGCAACGTTTATGAATATTGCTACGATGCGTATGACATCAACTATTATAGCAGTGGTCAAAGCATAAATCCTAAGAATTCATCACGTGAATTTCTCCACCGCGTAATCCGTGGTGGTAGTTGGTATGGCACTGCCAGATTCTGTCGTTCCTCGTATCGTGGTAATGTAGATTCAAACTATAAGAGCAACGGTATTGGTCTACGCCTCGCTCTATCAGAATAACACAGAATGAAAAAGATCATCTTAATTATTCTAGTTCTCCTTACTTTTGGAGTATGTACGGCTCAGAATGTCACAAACTGTGCATTCCGTCAAGTCAACAAGAAGGTTGAAGTGACTTACAACTTGGACAAGACTGCGAATATCAGTCTTTTAGTTTCTACTGATGGCGGTAAGACATTTTCTACGCCATTGAAGCATGTCACAGGCGATGTCGGTAACAATGTAACCGCAGGCAACAAGACCATCATTTGGGATGCACTAGCAGAGGTAGATAAGATTGTCGGTTCTCAGATTGTATTTAAAGTAACTGCTGAGCCCAAAATAGGCAAGCAAACCTTTAGGGTAAATGGTGTTTCGTTTACAATGGTCTATGTTCAAGGCGGCACATTTACTATGGGGGCTCATGACAATCAATTGACAAACGTATCTGAATCAGAAAAACCAGCCCACTCCGTTACGCTCAGTTCGTTTGCCATTGGCGAAACGGAGGTAACCCAGGCTTTATGGGTAGCTGTAATGGGTAATAATCCTTCAGAATATGAAGGTAACATTTTAAGGCCTGTAGAGTACATTTCATGGAACGACTGCCAGGAGTTTATACGTAAGTTGAACAGTCTTACAGGCAAGAACTTCCGTATGCCAACCGAAGCCGAATGGGAGTTTGCTGCTCGTGGTGGCAACAATTCGCATGGTTATAAATACAGTGGTAGCAACAATATCGATGATGTAGCATGGTATGATAGTAATAGTGAAGGACAAACTCACCCCGTCAAACAAAAGCAACCCAACGAACTTGGATTGTATGATATGACAGGCAATGTTTTGGAATGGTGTTCTGATTGGTATGGAAGTTATAGCAGTTCCTATCAGACCAATCCTAAAGGTCCTTCCACAGGATATTATCGTTTGTGCCGTGGCAGTAGTTGGAGGGGAGATTCTTGGACGTGTCGCTCTTCATATCGTTATGGCAATTATCCTGATAACAGGGGTAAAAGCAGCCAAAGAGGCCTCCGCCTCGCTCTATCAGAATAATACATCATACTAAAATTATACGCAGATCAAGCGATATGTTCCGCCGCACCAGACTCCACCAGAGCTGTTGTTGGCGGGACTTTTTATTGTCAGGGTGCCGTTGGCGTAGGTCC
>CALAUG010000053.1 GCA_937892155.1 uncultured Bacteroidales bacterium
ACATTATGGCAAGATTCAGAATTACGACGAAAGTCAGGAAACAGAGCAACGGCATAAGGATAGAACCTGGGATGACCGTTGAGGTGGTGACCGCATCGATGAGCAACCCGGTCTGCACCAACGGCGGAACAGAGGTCGCGAACGCATTCATGCGGATTTACGGAATAGACATCAAAAAGGCCGGCTGCTTGGGCATGGCGTGGCTGGATGTGGAAAGGATAGGATGATAATTTATAAAATTAATATGATATGGAAACATTAAAATTAAGCGAATACGAATTATCTCAGTTACAAGCGATAAATAATTGGAAAAATGAAAAACCGAGTGTGATAGAAAAGACTGTTGGATTCCTATTTAAACCTATAGAAAGGTTGACAGAACAAATAATACCCAAAAAAGCAATAGAAGGAGTAATCACAACATTTAATGCTCTTGCTCGGTTTTTGACAGATACCGACGACATTAAAAGAGATGCTTGCGTAGAATCAATTGATGAGTTGCGCACAAAAGATTTACAATTATCTGACAAACTTGCCAACGAGGTCCATAATTGGGCAAATGCAGTAGCTGTAGCAGAAGGGACAGGAGCTGGCTTCATAGGGCTTGCTGGATTGATTGTTGACGTTCCGTCTCTAATAACAATGGGGTTCCGCGTTATTCATAAAATTGGAGTGTGTTATGGTTATGATTGTGATACTGAATATGAAAAACAATTTGCAATGACAATTATGTCTATTGCAAGTTCCAATACCATGAAGGAAAAGGTGGTATCTGTTGCTACGCTTCGTCAAATTCAAGTTTTAATACTAAAAACTGCATGGAAAGGAATGGAAAAACAAGGAACAAAAGGTGCGGCCGTCATAGCTGTGAAATCACTTGCTAAAAAAATGGGAATAAATGTCACAAAAAGAAAAGCGTTAGCTACTATTCCAATCGTTGGTGCTAGCGTCAGTGCTGCAATGAATTTGGCATATATGAACGATATTGCATGGGCAGCGCGTCGTTCATATCAAGAACGATGGTTACTTGAGAATAAAAAGATTGATTAATAATCATTTTTCGTGTTGTTGCGGAATGTGTCAATGGCATTGTAATACAAGAATAAACCTCACCAGCGGATTAATGGGTTCTATGCCGCCGGCGAGGATGAAAAAAGTTATAGGACCCGAAAAAAATCATAATCAAAATGAAAAAGATCTATTTATTTGGCGGCTGTTTGGTTTTGTTGGGAATAGGTGCAATAGCCATCCCTACAATGATTGGAAACAATCACTATCGTCAAGGTGCAGACGCTGAAGCCGCTGGAAATCTCAGTGAAGCAGAAAAACATTATGAAATCGCGGTGAAACACAAAAATGCAGAGGCTGCTTACTGCTTAGGTCGGCTGTATTCTTCCGACATAGAGGCAGATGGTATGTTGAAAGAAAAGGAATTGACTGCGTACAAGAAAAGTTTAAGGTATGGAAAAAAAGAGGCCGCCTTTAAAATCGCCGAGATTCTACTGGAAAACACCGGAAACAAAAATGACTCGTTGGAGGCGGTGAAGTACCTGAATATGGATGCTGGAGAAAACACTAAATTCAGTAAGGATTTGTTGGCATCACTATACCTTAGTTCGGGAAAAAACGCCGCAGACACACTGCAAAGTGTGAATCTTTACAAGGAAGCCGCCAATTTAGGCAATGCGTCATCCGCTCGAAACGTTTCTCTTTACTATTTTTCGGTTGATGACATGGAACATGGCGTGTCGTGGTTGAAAAAGGCGGCTGATATGGGTGATTCCTTTTCACAATACGAATATGGTAATGCGTTATTTTCTGGAAATTATAATCTCCCAAAAGATATGACCAGCGCATTCGGCTACTTTAAGACGGCGGGAGAACAAAAATACGCTCCGGCTTATGGCGCATTGGGTATCTGTTATGCGATGGGTTACGGCACGGATGTGAATTACGAAAAGGCATTTAGTTATTTTTCTCAGGGTGCAGCATTAAACGACCCCATGTCAATGTATAACCTTGCTGTCTGCTACGACAACGGAAATGGCACTGCAAAAAACCACAATGCGGCAATGGAATATTACCAAAAAAGTGCAGAATGCGGATACGAATTAGCTATAAACTATCTGATAACATTGCAGAGGCAGGAAAGGCAGAGAAGAGAAGAGCAAGAAAGGCAGCGTCAAGAGGCAGAAAGGCGAAGAAAACAGGAAAGAGTGACGTGTCCTGTTTGCCACGGCACCGGTGTCGTAAGGGATTTCGGAACAACGGGACGCATGCACGATTGCACTTGTGGGACGTGCTATGGAACAGGCACAGTAAGCCGGGAAATTGCCGAGTTGTTTTGGTTGTGGTGAGATCGGTGCTGGTGAAAGAAGATTGCTGGATAAACTCAGGGCAAAACTCGGAATCTCATCAGAACGTGCCGGAGAATTGGAAGCATCTTTACAGCCTCAATTAACAGATGATGAAAAGGAGTATCTGGACGAATACAAAGCTGTTGCCGTTGATGGTGTTGTAACCGACAAGGAACGCCGACTGTTAGAGAAACTTCGGAAGATGTTGGATATTTCTGAGGATAGAGCAAGCGAAATCGAACACATGAAAGGATAATTGGCATGAAATCAAAAGGTGAAAAGCAAGTATTTTCTGTGATGGGTGTTCCCTTATGTATGGTTAACGTGAAGGGAGGTTCTTTTTTTATGGGAGCGCAGGCCGACAATCCAGAAAAACCGAATTATGACCCGAAGGCGGAAAAAGAAGAATCCCCTGTCCATAAGGTTTCATTGACAGATTTCTCCATCAGCGAGACAACTGTAACTCAAATCCTTTGGAGAACAATTATGGGGTCAGAGCCAACTTATGATGAAGATTGCCGGGTGGGTGAGAATTGCCCTGTCTGTTGTGTGAGTTACGAGGATATACAAGAATTTATCCGTCACCTGAATGAATGCTGTGCTAAAGACAAGGAACTGAAGGCACTGATGGGTGAGCGAGTATTCCGACTTCCAACTGAGGCTGAATGGGAATATGCAGCTCGTGGTGAACAATTCGTTATGGATGGAAACCTATGTGAGTGGTGTGAAGATGCTATGTACGGTTATACCGAAGAAGAACAAGTCAATCCAAATCATCATGTCATCAATGGCTTCCTTCGAGTTGTCCGTTCTGGATGTTTGAAATCAGATCCGGAATTGGGACGAGTATCAAGCCGTGGGGGAAATAACGCTGATATGGGAGATTCTACGATAGGATTCCGTCTTGTTCTCAATCTGCCACATCCTCCTGCTACGCCAAAAGATTACAAGGAAGCCGAGAAAACATTTACCGAGGCTTTGAGATATTTCGACACACACGATGCCGAATGGAAGGAACAACATAAAGACTTAATCGCTTGGACAAGGAAAGCCTTGTCAGCCGTGTATAAAGAAATCAACAAATAAGAGATATGACAGATAAAATGAAAGATTCAGAAAAGAAAAAGACAGTTGCCGAAACTGTTGCTACAGGAGTCAAATCCATATCCAGATTCTTGATAGGGGATAAAAAAGAATTTGCCTTGTTTCAATGTTATAAGTGTGGAAGGTGGCATCATATCAATAAACAAAATATTATTTTAAGGACTCTTGTATCAGCTGATGCTTTTGCAAAAGAGTTATCTTCGGAATCGAAAAATGTAGTTTCAAAGACTGCGAATGCTATATTAGGTGCATACGGTGGAGCAATTTTTGGTGCTGCTAATTTTGTCAATATGACAACTTGTTCTCATTGTGATGAACCAATTCTCCTACCAGATGATATGGAAGCTTCACGCAAAGAATTTGAGGCCATAATTGAACAGCATCAGAAGGCATATTCTAACCTATCTAACCCTTCGGAACTGATAGACCTACTTCGGTTTTATTCAAGTATTCGTGACCTTCCGAAGGAGATAAAAACCAAGGTGTTTGACGGCATAGTTCAGCCTGAGAAATTGGAACACGAATATCTGGAGAACTTCTTAAAAATTAAGCCGGAGGATAGGCAGCTACTTGTGTTTAAAGACAGTCTTGATGTATTCCCGAATAAAGATTGTGTCGTATTACCTTTACGAAACCGCCCGAAAGGTCTATCGTTTGGGCAACAACGAATTCCTGAGAAAGATGTGATATATATGTTGCATCCTTATAGGGACAATATGTATATATCGGCAAAGTCTTATCTGGACGAGGTGTTTGAGGACAAACTTCGAGAATTAAAGAAGTTGTTGAATGCTTGGGGAGCTGAAGTGGTTACGATTGACAATGAAATAGTAAACAAAGGAAAATCCAAAGAATTCAACTCAACAGTCCAAAAAGGCGAAGGAGAGGTCGATGGTGTCCCTGTTAAAGCAGAGAGAGAAAAGAAGGAAAGTGAAAAGAAGTCCTATTCAATCGCAAAAAAGGTTAGAATAGAAATACATAATAATCCAACGCCGAATCTGCATCCTTATCTCCCTGACGATTTGATATGGTATCCGCATGAGGATGAATGGAAGGACAACTATAAGGAACGTAGGGAACGGACAAATTCTATGAAATACAATGCCCATTATTCCGAACAACGGAGCAAGGAAAGCGTTACAGAAGAAAAGGCTTCATTGTCAGTTTCAGGTTTGGGGATTAGTCAGGAGAGCCTGAAAGAATATGAAGAAGCGTCTGTTTCTGAAAGGGATATTACTGTAAATGTTACGTTCTACCCGATGGAAATATACAATACAAGTAAATGTGTTTTCTCAAAATTGAAAAATCTGTTTAAATAACACCATTATGGCAGTACCCGGAATAATTGGCATTTTTGTTGTCATCTTAATTTTGTTTTCCATTGCAATAAAAGCAAATGATGCCGTAACCCAGATAATTGCAATTTTATTATGGGTCGCCCTTGTCTTATGGCTTGTTATTGGGAAACCTGCCTTTTGGGAAGGGCATAAGGCTCTGAAAATAATAGGCGAAATCCTCTGTGCGTTGGTTGTAATAGGAATGTTACCCAAGGACAAGAAAGAAGATGATGAAAAGAAGGATGAAAAGTAAAAATCGGCGGTAGTCATCTGGCAAATAAATATTTATGACCCTCTCATCGTTACAGAACTCACCGCCATTTCGGACGATCTTATGGACAGGGCGGAAAAGGAAAGGAAACTCACCGCGTCAATGAAGAATACCATACAGGAGACTTTATAAACCTGATATGGACGTCTCTGCACAAGAAGATAAAAGTCCTTGCCGAACAAAGAAACAGTGATGTTGTAAAACTGGCGACTAATTCATGGATTGTCCGATGAGAAGAGGCTACCGAAAAAGTTGTAATTTACTATGATAACAGAAGAACAAATTATCAAAAGCGTCACGGATAAACTCATTGAGGTTGCGAGGCATCCTGAAATGAGGGAGGAATTCATTGTATCTGTTGAAAACAAGGGATTCTACTGTTACAAAAACAACCCGATGATGTGCGATGTTGACAAATACGTATTGGCATCGTATTATGCGGGCAATATCTTGTATACAACGAATGAGACTGAATGTCTCGAATGTTATAACAAGAGTCTGTTCTATATTCGTGAGATGAATGACAGAATTGATTCAAACCGATTATTGGTGTTCCTTTATGGAACGATGGTACATTTTTATAAACAAAAGGGAGACACTTCTAAGGCCATAGAATATATATGCAGTCAAATATTCTGGTCAACGTTAGTACCTAATGGAGTAGATATTGACCAAATTAAAAAATGGAGGAGATTAGAAAAGCAGTCCAAGGATGAATGCGGCGAGGGATATTACCTTCCTTTTTTACTTGAGATGGACAGTTATTTCAAGGACTACGAGAAAAGATTGCGTCTAGCGAAGAACCCTGATGAAACAAATTATGCTCAGGAAGCAAAAGCTTACGTCTATAAAAGAGCCCGGGAAATACATGCTTATGAAAACGAACTGGATGAACAGTCAGATTGGGTGCCAATGGCTATTTTACAGGCTTACGGAATAGTGGATACCATTAAGCACCCTAAGCCCAAGAAAGGCGAGTTTGACTACTATTACAACAAAGCAGAAAAGGGAGATACTAAAGCTCAGCGTATGATTGCGGATTGTTATCGTAATGGTGATGTGGTCTCCAAAAACGAGCGTCTGGCAAATTTCTGGCAGGTTCTCGCTGATGAGCATCGATACATTGAATAGCTCACACGGTTTTGTATGAATAGAACGGAATAAAAAAAGTATATGGCCGTCAATTTTTCAACGGCTGAGAAACTGAATACTAATGTCTATGTGTCAGAACTATTTCCTCTTACCGATGCAGAAAAGAAAAGGCTAAATCTATGTGCCAGAACTGTGCTGCCAAATAAAGATTGCAATTTCAGCATCAATATCATTCCGCAGCAAAGGCAGACAAAATTTGTAAAGGTGATAATCTGGGCATTTCAGAATAAATAGACAACGGACAGCAAAGTATTGGACAAATAGAATAGGAGCGAGGACATCAAACCCCGCTCCTGTTTATAGATGTAGCTATTCATTTTTAGTTTTTTGTGAATGGAGGGATAAGACCACTCCGTATCTGTTCCGTAAGAAATTTGTTAGACCCTGATATGCCTGGATTTTGAGATAATCACGAGGGCAGATTTTTGAGAAATCCTGAAGAGAGGTAGAGATTACTTTCCCATCAATCAATTCTCCATATTCAGCTTCTATAGCCGGAATGTCTGCCCTATATCTTCTTGGGATAAAATTAGAATCTGGCATAGGTCGTAACTTTAAAAGTGAAATGGTCGTTGAAGTGCTGAAACTCCAGAGCCTTGATGTTGCTTGCTCCCATTGCCTTTGCCGCCTGTTTGTAATCGTAAAAGAAATCATCGTTAGCATAGTAAATTACATAGCGTCCAGAGTATTCATCCAGATCAACTATAACGCCACCCAAAATTTAGACTAAAGCCTGGAGTGGCTGTCTTTGCAAAAATTCAAAAAAGATGAGTGATGCGACATCAACTCTGAAAAGTTGAAAAATTGTTTCCGTCTATAACACTTTCTCGAAAATTATATGTATTTTTGCGCAAATTTTATGTTAATGTCGAAACAGAAACTTTATAAAATAAATTATATAATGTTGCTTGTCAGTGAGTTCGCCAAGAAATTCGGACTCACCGAGAAACAAGCTTTCAACTATCTTGACCGTTACAAAGGAATAGCCTTTGTCAATAAATTTTACAATGTCATTCACACTTTCGACTTTGAATATGCAATCAACGATGTGAGGGAAGTCTGCCAAGCTAACGGAGGGAAAATATAATGTTGTTATATCACGGTTCGGACGTTTTAATTGAAACAATAGATTTATCCAAGTCACAGTATTTCAAAGACTTCGGACGTGGGTTTTATTTGAGTGACAATTTCAAGCAAGCAAACGATTTTGCAAAATATAAGGCTGCCAAACCGTCTTCTGAGACACGCAAACCTTTTGTGACAACATTTTGTTTTGATGAAAACAACTTGAAAAATGGTAAGTTGCTTGTACTGGAATTTAATTCTTATAGCGAGACATGGATCGATTTTATCGACAGGAACAGAAATGCCGTGAATCAAGATTATGATGTGATAATCGGTCCGATTGCAAACGACCAAGTAAGGTCACAGTTTTTAAGGTATGAAAATGGGGAAATTAATAAGTTTGAACTGCTTGACAGTTTGAAATACAAACACTTGACATTTCAATATTGTTTTGTGACTGAAAAAGCCATATCAAAATTAGAAAGGAAGAGATAATGACAAACAACAATCAAATAGGACGTGAAATTGTCAGGAGAATGATTGACGACAAACTTTGCGATACTGTGACTGCAATCAGATTTTATTATAATTCAATAACTTACGAGAATTTCAATTTTGAAAAATTAGATGATATTGATAAACTGTATGCCAAATTCAAATTTGAATTTTTAAATGGCAAAACGGTTAGTATGACCTAATATCCTTTTCTACTTTATTCTCACTCAACCTTCTCAACCTCCGTTATCCCGTATTTCCTGAACCTGCTTTTCGGGATGTACCACAAAATGTCGTCGAATGCCAGGAAAATCTTGCCGTTCATGGTGATGCGCCCGACGTTTGAGTTGAGGCTGAAGCCGGAGAACG
>CALAUG010000054.1 GCA_937892155.1 uncultured Bacteroidales bacterium
CCAGAGCTGTTGTTGGCGGGACTTTTTATTGTCAGGGTGCCGTTGGCGTAGGTCCAGGTGAAGGAGGTGCCGACATAGGTGTAGTCGGTGTTGTTGCCAGTGCGCGAGTAGCGGGTGGTGTTGTAAAGGCGCATGCCATCGAAGGCGCAGTTTGTGATGACGTAGCGCTGGGCTGTGGTGAACTGCGAACAAAGTGTGACTGAGAAAATCGTGGGTTGTCGCTTCAATCCACTAAATGAGATGGACAACGCCGAGGTGGAGGTGCTGTTCACGGTCATTGTGGTTGGCGTGGGCATGGTTTCGATGCCGTTTATCGCATTGACCATCTCTGCAGGCGTCATCTTCGCCGATTTTCCCGTCTTGCTGCGGATGGCGTCGGCCAATGCCGTCAGCATGGTGTCACTGATTATCTTATTCATACTACCAAGCTATCTTTTCTGCGTTTTCTATTCGTTCTGCTGCCATCTGGGCTATCTTGTCGAGGTCGGATGAGGTAAGGACATAACTGTCACCCTTGTCGCCCTTATCGCCTTTCTCTCCTTGCAGCGATTTCAGCCACTCTTCTTTGGTTCCTTTGAAGCCATGCGCCACCGCTATCTCATAGGCAGAGGCGCCGTCTTTGCCGCCTGAGATATCCAACTGTTTCTTCAAGGTCTGAAGGGCAGGGTCGCTCATCAGCAGTTCCCGACCGACATAGAGGGTATTGGCAGCAAGGGCGATGGGTTCTGTAATGGCTTTTATCTCTTCGGGCATGATGTCGGAGGCAAGGACGATGCCGTTGGAGGTGATGCTTAGCGGTCGCACATCGCTATAGCGCCATTGCCAGGTGTCGTTGATGTTGGTGAGGGTGACAAGCAGCACTTGCTGTTGGTTTGCCAACGGGAGGAGTTCGTTGCTTTGGTTACCAAGGAGGACAACCTCTGCCTGTGTGTCATCGGGAGCAAAGCGTGCAAGGAGCGAGTAGGTCTCGTTGGTACGGAGTTGGGTGAGGTCGATGGGTGTCTCGGGGATAAGAATGGATGCGCCTTGCTTGGGCTGCAGCATGCCTTTGGAGAGGACGGCAGTGGAGCCTTTACGCACCACATTGGAGGTGAGGGCAAAGGTGCTCGGGGTGTTGATGCCGATGGGGACTGTTATACGGATGGAGTCGACGTCGGAGGTCAGTGCCTCGATGTGGTTGTCGGACATGATCTCGATGAATTTGTTCTCGCCAAGGGCTGCCGAGGTGAGCCGCTCGTACCAGTTGCGCAGTTCCTGCAGTTCGAAGGTGCGCTCTTTGATGATGCCTTTGGGTTTGTTCTCGCTCAGTCGCAGCTCCAGTTCCCAAGGACTAGCGACGGGATAGCGGAGGTACTCTACCCTATTCTGATAGAAACCGCCGAGGAAGTGGTTGTCGGCTATGCGTACGATGTCGCCGAGATGGATGGTGATGTTGTTGTCTTCGATATAGCGTGGCTCGCATGTGACGTTGATGACGGGCTGAAAGAGTTGGTAGTTTTTCAGCGTTTCGTAGGCTTTCTCGGCAAGGCGTTCTTGTGCCTCAAGGATATAATGCGGGGTCATGACGATGCCGAGCAGCGCGAACTGGTCGCCGAACTTGGGGGTGAGGACAGTGTTGGGGATGAGGGCATAGTCGCTCTCTATGGGGACGATGATGAAGTCGAAGTCGCCGTATTTTTCGGAGCGGGTGGCAAAGCGTACTTCAAACTCGATGCCATTGAGGTTGCCGCTCTCGAAGACGATGGTGGGGTTGATGCCGTCGGCCTGTACGATCTCGGCTGCCAGGGTGGCTGAGGTGGCATTGAGCGCCTGTGCCTTGCAGTGGAACAGCGGACGACCGTTGGCTTGGTTGGTGACGCTCACTTGCTGGATGCCGAAGGTCATGCTGGGGTAGATATCGTCGTCAAGGATGACTTCCTCTCTGCCGTCATCGGTGCCTACGCCGCCACGGCTGTCGGTCTGCAGTGTGGTAGTCGTGCCGTCGGCAAGGTGGATGGTGTAGCGATGATTAGGTTCGAGGCGCAGTCGGGTGTCGTAGCTGATGTCGAGTCCGCTCTCTACGGCTTGCTTGGGGGTGATGTTGCGAGTGCCGCCGTAGAGGTAGAGTTTCGTGGGTCGCGACTGGTTGCCGTTGCCAAATCTCAAGGATGCGACGCCGTTGGAGACGTTGCCTTTCATGCCGCCACTCTCGCCGTAGTTGGTGGAGAGGTCGATGATGGTGGAGGTTTCGTATTTCTCCATATAGAGGATGCCGCCAGCCATCCACCAGTCGCACTCGTAAGCGTTTGCCACATCGTCCAGAGCTTGTCGGATGGTTGCCCCTTCCCACGAGAACGACATAAGTTTGGTGTCGGCGTAGTCGTTGCCTGGTGGTAGGCTGAGGCGGTCAAATTCGTGGGAGAAGTAGTTTTGGAAGCGCTGACTGACACAGCGGTCGATGGCAGAGAGGATGAGTTCGCAGATGGTTTTCTTGTTGGCGTTGATGGCGAAGTTGGGCTCTATCCATGTGGTGGTCGTGCCTTGTGTGTCGGTGACACTGACGGGGCGTGCCATGGTGAAGTTGCCCAGGAGGCAATGTGGGCGGTAGAAGTTGACGTCGTAGGTGCAATAGCCGTCGGCGAGCTGCGGCATATAGAGATCGCGGATGTACCAGTTCTGACCATTATATTGGATATAGGAGTACGGAAGTATGTTGATGGCTCGGGTGCTATGGCTGACGATGCGCACGTAGGCATCGCCGCCCACGGTCTCGACAACTTGGCTCGCCTGCTGGAGGTCGAGTTCCAGCACCATGTCGTCGGTTGGATCAAACACCTGGATATGAGAGATGCTATTCTGCATGGTTCGTCGGGTTGGGTTCAAGGAATTTGATGCGAAGGAGGGCGCGGTCCGACTCGCCGATGGCGTTGTATTCGCTCATCTCTTCGTAGAAGAGGTAGTAGTGGCGGTTGAGTTCCTCAACAAAGATATTGTTGGTGCCCTTGCCGTCCTCGCCTTGCAGGAGTGCGGTGGTTAGTCGGTCAAGGGCATCTTGCAGTTGCTCTACTCCGCCGAAGCCTTTGATAAGGAAGAATAGTGTGAGTGTGCGACTCTGCACTTGGCCGTGATAGAGCGCCACGACATCGCCGTTGATGGCTTTGTTGGTATTGACAATGGGTGCTTTGGGCTTCGCCGGCTTCATCAGCTCGCCAAGACAGCCCCGAAGCGGCGTCAGTCCATACTCGGAGCAATGCACTCCGTTGATTAATATGTTCAGCATAGTTTTCAGTAGAATTATAGGCACAAAGGTAGTGCTTTTCAATGACAAAACACTCTACGATTGCTTTGCCATCGAAGATTTTCGCCGTGCGAAAAAATTATAGTATCTTTGCGCAAAACTTTAAAATAGTTATTATGCAACTTTATACAACTCAAAAAATAGATGGAGTAGAGATTGAGTCATACTTAGGATTGGTCATTGCTACTCAAGTTTCAGGAACTGGTTTTTTGTCAGATTTGACTGCAAGTATCTCTGATATTTTTGGCGGACACTCTGGTACATATCGAAATGCGATGAATGATCTTTGTGAAGATGTCCTTAAACAACTCAAAGAAAAAGCAGAATTAAAAGGCGCAAACGCGATTATTGGGGTTCATATTGATTTTGACAACATATCGGCAAAAGGTATGTCCATGTTTATGGTTTCTGCACAAGGTACTGCTGTGAAATTATCAGATAATTCAAAGAATTACAGCAGATACAACATGTATCGTTTACTGCACGAAATCAAATCTTTCCTTGATGAGGGAATAATCTCTCAAGATGATTACGAGATTGAAGCTAAACGTATTCGTTCCGATTTTGAGAAAAAGGTAAATATTGACAAAGCAGACTTTGTCAATGAGTTAAAAAAGAAAGAAGAATTTGAGCAAGAACATGAGTTAGAACTTCGCATTATTCGTAATAACGAGCGAAAGGAAGAACTGATTACAAGGGGAATAGAAATACTTAAATCATTGAATTTATCTAGTGGTTCTGCTGACAATATACAACAAATAAACAGTTTGTCAGGCACGGAGATCACAGATTCATCTTATGATGATATAGATTTGAATGGTTCAAATATGTATGAAGACATTAAAAAACTTACTGAAATGGGTAGGTATGCAGAGGCATGCAAGGTGTACATTGATTACACCGGACTTGAGGCTGATGATGCAAAAGAATATGTTGTATCGGTATATAGTCAATGCAAGTTCGTTAATAACAGTGCTTACAATCAACTATCATCTAAGTTAGTGACTGCAATGTTAGAAGATAAAAAAGATGCTGCAATTAAGACTTTTGTTGATTCAACAAAAATGGCAGAATCTGTGGCTAAAAATATTCTTGATAGGATAATGGAATAAAACCGACAACACTTAGTGGACAAAATCCCATATGGAGGTAATAGATAAAAAAATCTGGAGCCCTATCCTCACGGACAAGACTCCAAGCAAAATGAAAATACAATAAACCAATTTCAACTAAGGATGTTGAATATTTTGGGATCATGAGATAAGAACTAGCAGAACGATGACGGACTCACAGTGCCGTCGGACTGTAGATCATAGGCAGGTGCTTGCAGCATCTGCCTTTTTGTTGCACTAACGATGAAACGAATAGTCAGTGCGGGTGACAGGTCTTGCGGGATCTATCAGACTGACGGAGGGGGCGTGGTTGACGAGGTTGGGGACGTACTGGAGGTAATGCAGGTGGTTTCGCTGCAGCCATCGACCCAGTTCAACATCATACTCCTCGCTCTTCGCCTCGTGCTCCAGGAACGCCAGCAAGCGGCTTGCATAGCCCTCGGGATAGTAGGTGCACACGTTGTAGGCAAAGGTGCGACCGTCGCGAGGAAAAAAGCCCTGGCGTTCTCCAAAGCGTATCTTCGGATACATGGCGAAGAAGTTGATGAGGGCGTTGGGACGCTGGGCAATGACTCGCTCTATGTTTTCAGTAAAGCAGTTACATGGTGTGGCATCATCCTCCAGTCGCACACAGGGCTCATCGGTGAGCGCCAACGAGCGGCAGAAGGTCTTGAAGGCACTCCGATAGCCGTTGTCAACCACCAACTCAAGGTGAGGAATCTCGCTCTTGAGGAGGTCAAGCGACCGACCGCCCCACTCCGTTGTCTGACAGATATATCGCATGATTAGTCATCATTGTTTCGTTGCTCCTCAACGAAAGCATTCTCAATGGTGAGCGCAAGGGTTGGCGAGTTGAACCAGTTGCGTACGGGATAGTACTGATTCTGGTCGTTGACCAGATAGGAGTTGGCGGTATATTCTTCGTTGTCAAGGAATTCGTGGATGGCATTGGCATAGGCCTGTGCGTCGATATGGGCACAGACGGCAACACCGTCGCCAACGAATTCGTCTTTGGAGAAGTCGTGGGAACGGATAAGGACACCAACGACCTCTTCTGGTTGGATGCCGGAGCCGCTGCCGCCGGTAGTGTTCTTGCCGAAGCCGAGGAATGGGTCGGTGCCGCTGCCTGCTTCGTAGACACAGAGTGTGGCGAGATAGAAGCTGCTGCTCTCAGGGTCATACAGCACAGGAGTGCCGGCAGGGAAGACCTGGCCATTGAGGAATCCGTTAGGGTTGGCACCTACGGAAGCGCCGCCGAGTTTGGTTTGGCGTACGTTGCTGACGATGAGTTCGTCGTACATGGTGAAGATTTCGAGTTCCTGGCCATTGAGGCTTCGTGTCGGGCGCTCAAAATCTTGGTAGTAGTCGTTGTTGAGTTCTTGGGGAGTTTTCATTGTCTGGTATGGTTTTATTGGTTGTTATATCATCGATTTGGCAAGGGCTTTCAGTTCCTCGGTCGTTGGGAGTTCCTGTCCGAGATCACTGCCTTTGGATGGCATCTGAGCCACGATGCCGTTTTTCAGCATCTGCGATTTGATGTTGGAGAAGTCCGATTCAATCTTCGTGACCAGTGCATCGAGTTCTTCCTCGTTCTGCAGCTGATACATATTGATAAACGCAACAGGGATGTCGCGGAGTCGAGCGTCGTTGACCAGTCGCGCCGAGAGTTTCTCGGCTTTCTGTGCGGCATTCATCTCGGCAAACTGCGACTGCAGCGCTTTCAGGGTCTTCTTGATTTCCTGAGTCTCATCCTTTTCCTTCTTCTCTTCTGGTTTGGGTTCGGGTTTAGGCTCGGGCTTAGGTTCTGGTTTGTTGAATTTCTTCTCTACCTCAGTGGCAGTGCGGGTGGCGATTTTCTGCGTCATCAATGCCCATGCTTCCGCGTTGCCCACGGCAACGGTCACATCTTCATCGGTGGCATCGTCGGCGAGGTTCTTGGCAATCAGTTCAGCAAGACCCTCTAATTCATCTTTTTTGAAACCGTACTTTGCATAGGACGTTTTCAGCTGAGACAATACTTTTTCTTTCATAATTTATGTGTGAATGATTGACGGTGCAAAAGTAGTCAATAAATTTGATTCAACCAACTTTTTCAATGGTTTTATGACATCTTTTTACCCCTTTTGTATTACTATACAATCACTAATTTTATCTAACGCATTATTATAGATTTGTTTTACAACGAATTGCGACATCTAAATTTTTAATAGAAAAATTTGCATTATACACCTTTTTGGGGTTATCTTTGCGGCATGAAAATATCAATAAACATCAAAACTTATCAAGCATGACATTTGAACAATGGATGAAGGAGTGCTGCGGATACAATTGTATCACCACTTTCTGGATGGATTTCTCCATCGCCGACCGTTTCGGCATCGAGGCTGTCAAAGACACCTACAAACGAGCTTTCAACGAATGGAAGACAGATTATCGCTATCTGACCGAATTGGTGCTCGTGCTCAATCACAAGATTTGGGCACACTATCAATCTAACAGACCGTTGGCTGAGGTCTACGACGCTTTGTGGCGCGAGGCTGACCAATGGGCCGTCAGCCACCTAAAAGGCGAAGAATTGAGTTATTACTATAATACATTAGATTAATATGGCTAACAAAGAACATTATTCATTGGGCGGTGCCTCACTCTGCAGAAAGGCACTCCAGGCTCATCCCGACTACAAGGTGTTTTGGCAAAGCGGATTCTCGTTCCGCGGTGCCAAGGAGCACGAGGTCTCCAAAGAGACCACCGAAGAGAACTGTCAACCTTATTTTGATGCTTCGGGGCATTGGCACGGCAAACGGCTGATGACTTTCGAGGAGAAGATGGAGCAGTATTTCCAATGGGCATGCGCCATCGACCTTGACATCGACCACGACGCCCGCGAGATTCACATGAACGGTTTCAGTACATCCGACATGGAATAACGACCCTTAATCCCCACTACTATGGACAAGATTCCTCAACGACTTATCAACGCAGCGCTGCTTTTCGCGCTAGCGTCTATCGTGTTTCTTTTTGTATGTCTCGGTGTGTCGTTTATCCACAACCAGCAACTCGCCGACCGTCTGGGCGAACTATTCAGCACGCTCGCCATCTGCTCTTTCTTCGGCGGAGTGGTTCTTGGGTTCAGCATGATTGTTGTGAACATCGTCGAGACTCTAGGAGAGCGATAACCTACCCTATCTAACCCCCTAAAGCCACTGCAAAATCATTGCGGTGGCTTTGGTATATTTTGATTATCTTTGCAAACGGATTTTTCACTATGGACAGATACAATCAAGAAGCACTGAAGTTCTGCAAGG
Source organism: uncultured Bacteroidales bacterium (assembly GCA_937892155.1). Lineage (GTDB taxonomy): Bacteria > Bacteroidota > Bacteroidia > Bacteroidales > UBA1715 > UBA1715. Next base: position 7,695 of record CALAUG010000054.1, read on the forward strand.
TCTTCAAAGGCGAAGAAGAGCCGCCGATGCAGCAAAAACAATACGAGGGTCTCATCTGGCTTTGTGAGCGTAACACCGTCGAGACTATCACCTATCGCGGCTTTGAGACCCA
>CALAUG010000055.1 GCA_937892155.1 uncultured Bacteroidales bacterium
AAGATGATACGTGAACTTGCGTCTACAGATGCCGCATACCGATCATTGACAAAGACATGGTTCCAACATTCTGCCATCAAGGAGTTTTTTGAGATGGTCAAGAATATGGGATATAAAGTTGTATTGACTACTGATCACGGCACAATACATGTCCGTAACGCAATCAAGGTGGTTGGTGATAAAAACACTAATACCAATCTGCGTTACAAAGTAGGAAAGAATCTTAATTATAATCCCAAAGAAGTGTTTGAAATTACCAAGCCGATAGAAGCCCGTTTACCACAGTGTCATTTGAGTTCGTCATATATTTTTGCAACAAATCAGGACTTTTTTGCATATCCAAACAATTACAATTACTACGCAAAATATTACAAAGATACGTTTCAGCATGGTGGCATTTCGTTGGAAGAAATGCTGGTGCCGTTTGTGTCGCTCAAAGCGTTGTAGAATCAAAATGCAAAAACCAAGAATTAGAGTGTTTGGAAAACTTCAGTTCCAAAGTTTCAGGTCTTGAATCCTGACTCAAATTTCTCATGCTTAACCCTCTGCCATCAAAACTTTTTCGCTTGTTAATTCCGTATTCTGAAAAAATGATATATTTGCGACTAATTATAGAAAAAATTACGGGTTTTATATGATTGACAGAAAGCGATGAAGAATACGTATTTTGATTTGATAGAACAAAGTTTCTATTTCCCTCAGGAAGGCTTTGACCTTCGTGATGGTTTCCTAACTTTCCAAGGAGTTTCTCTCAAATATTTAATTGATAAATACGGCACGCCGTTCCGGTTTATTTATTTACCGAAAATTGGTGAACAGATTCGCAAAGCCCGAAATCTTTTTAACAAAGCAATCAAATATTATAATTACAAAGGTGATTATGAGTATTGTTATTGCACCAAATGTAACCACTTCTACCATGTGATTAACGAGGCATTGAAGCATAATGTTAATTTGGAAACATCGTCGTCTTTCGATATTGATTTGATTATCAAATTGTATCAGGCAAAAAAGGTTGATAAGAATTTGGTGGTTATTCACAATGGATACAAAACCGAGGAATATCTTCGTAAGATTGTGATGTTGCGTGATTTAGGCTTTCACAATACCATTACAATTCTTGACAGTACCGAGGAACTTGACCGTTTGGAAAAAGTTATGGGACGCAAAAAATTGAAAGTCGGAATTCGTATGGCTATCAACGAAGAGTCTCAGTCTGCTTATTATACATCTCGTTTGGGAATTCGTCCAAACGAAATTTCTCATTTCTACAAACGTTTGAAAACAAAGAAGAATCTTGAACTGAAAATGCTTCATTTCTTTGTTGATTCTGGTATTAAGGATAGTTTGTACTATTGGGGAGAATTTCAAAAGGCTTTGAAAGTGTATATAGAACTGAAAAAACAATGTGATACTCTTGATTCCCTTGATTTGGGTGGTGGACTTCCAATTCGTAACCACTTAGGTTTTGAATATGATTATGATTACATCATTGGTGAAATCATAAAAAATATTAAAGAAGCATGCGCAAAGGAAAAAATTGACGATCCGAATATTTATACTGAATTTGGTAAATACACGGTGGGAGAGAGTGGCGCAATTATTTTCCAAGTTTTGGAACAGAAACAACAAAACGACACGGAATGCTGGTACATCATCAACAATAGTTTGATGAACACAATTCCTGATGCGTGGGGCATTCACGAAAAATTCATCCTATTGCCAATCAATAAATGGCAGAATGAATACAAGCGTGTGAATATTGGCGGTATTAGTTGCGACCATTCCGATTATTATAACTCGGAGGATTTGAATCAGGAGGTAATGTTGCCGTCATACTCAGAGAAGGAGAAAGAACCTTTGTATATAGGCTTTTTCCATACTGGCGCATATCAGGATTCAATTAGTGGTTACGGAGGCATAAAACACTGTTTGATTCCTTCACCAAAATATATTGTCATCGACCGCGACGAAACAGGCAATTTTAAAGATTACGTGTATCGTGAAGAACAAACAGCGGAAGATATGTTCAATATTTTGGGATACAACGAAGCGGACAAAAAATAAGTTAGAGATTAGTTCTCATTAGTAATCGTAATCGTTTCCGCCACCAAAGTCATCGTAGCTACCGCCGAATTCGTCTGCACCAAATTCATCGCTGAATCCTAGTTCATCTTTGTCTTCGTTGCTGAATAGATCGTCATCGTCGTCTATACCAGTTTCGTTGAATAGTTCGTTGAAATCTTCCATTTCCTCATCCATCTTTTGTAACGGAGCATTGCCTGTGGAATGAGAACAAATTGGATATTTTTTCTTTGTGTCTTTTTCTACAATATCTGTCAATGTACAGAATAGGGCACGGTCACCGAAAAAGTCAAATTGGTAGATGATTTTATCGTCTTTTTCGCTGATATAATCTTTCAGCTTTGCTTTCTGCATAGGAATAGTTCCTGTGTCTTCTTCTCCCATATCAAACAAGGTTATTTCCTGCTCTTTGTCCCAGTCGTTGTTTGAAATGAAGAAAGATGTCATTTCTGAATCTTTAAAATCACAGGCTTTAAGAATTGCCTTGTGAAATTTGAGAAATGTGTCGTCGGCAGAAATTTCAATAGTTCTGCTGAATAATTCATTTTCGTCGCTGATAATTCTGAATTTGTAGATCATATTAAAGATTGATTAAGAAGTTTAGCGTTGAGTTATATTCTTCAATGCGTGGTGTTCTGGTTGCTCCGAATGGAACTTGTGCCTGAGTGCCGACCACGTATAAAATTTCGTCTCTGTATTGCTCCAATGATTTTTGTACTTCGTTAATATTGGAGTATTTTTCGTAGAATACAACAGCCAACGGTGATTTCAGGGCTTTGTCTTCTTTGAGAATCAAAAAGCCATTGTCAAAATGTTTTTGTTGGGCAACCAAATAAATTGATTTGTTGTATTCGTAGTTGTTCATATACTTGTAATGCATTGAAACAGAATTGTATTCTTCCAAGGCATCAAGAATTTTTGTCTCGTCAAACGTTTCTGGCATATATATTTTTGAAACATTTCTTGGACTGAGTCCGAAGTTATAGAAGATGTCGTTCCCCAATTGTTTTAAATCTGCTGCTGTTTCTTTGCCTGTTAGAATTGCAACCGATGTTTTTTCTTTCCTAATGATGTGTGGAACTTTTTGTAGGTATAATTCTACGCTTTTGTTCGTGAATGGGGTGATAATCGCATCGAATTTTGGCAAAACACAGTCTTGAATCGATATAAATGGTGCAAATTCTGGTTCAATAGCGATTAATTGTGATAGCAGAAACGAGACTAAAATGAAATCTTTATCTGAAGGTTTTACGATGAGAATGTTGCCTGTCAGTAAAATGCACAAAATGTCTTGAAAACTGTCGAACGGTGTTTTCCCTTCGGTCACGAGTGCTATTCGTCTTGCATTTTTCTCTTGAAAATAAAATCTGGAAATCCAAGAACGGAATGTTTTTTCTTCAAGAATCTGTGCAATTTCATCTAATGCAGCGCGTATGGTTGATTGCGAGAACCACGGATTTTTTGCTTCGGCACGCGAAAGTGCTTTCACAAAATCGGCATTCGCTTCGTCGTTTTTGACATTTTGTATGTAATGCCCGAACGAAATGAATGCCGAAATGCGCTGTTCTAATGTCATACAAGGACTATTAACGTTCGTCAATAACTTTTACACCTGGATGTTTTGCTTTATCGAAAGTAAATGACGTTTCAGGAATTTGTTCATTTACTTTGAATGTGTTGACGGTGATTGTGTATTTGTTACCATCTTTAGAGAAATATTCAGCTTTCCAAAGTTGTGTTTTGTCTTTGTCGATTGATAGTCGAACTTTTGAATATTCACTATTTTCAATATCAACAGGGTAGAGGTCTATTACGTAAATTGCACGGCTTGCTTCAAAGCGGTCCTGAATAAATTTGTATTTAAATCCTTTTTCATACATCGTAAGAACTTTTGCAGGGTTCAGTGCTTCTGAATCGCTATTGTCAACCGTTGAAACAACAACTTCTTTTTCTTCAACCATATAGGTCCATAGATTTTTTCCGTCGCAGTACAAAATGTTGTCGAGGAATGACATTTGATATTTATTGCCTTTCATTAACAAATTTCCTGTCGCTTTGTCGTTTGTTCCGTTTGGAGAAGTATGTACCAACGAATAGTTAATGCTTATTGTGCTATAACTTTTAGTTTTTTGGGAAACTTTATCAAGTATAGCTTTTGCATCTTTAGTGTTTTGTCCGAAAACTGCAACTGTGCAGATTGCAAGGACAGATAGGAGAGAAATGATTTTTTTCATATTACTGTTTTTTTTAGAATTGGTTGTTTACATCCAATTATTGTTCCAAACTTTTTATTTTAATAAACCCTTGTTTCGTAAATCGTCAAGAAGTTGTTCCAGGCCCATTTCGTCGACCAGAACATCTCTAGCTTTTGCTCCGTTATATGCTCCAACTATTTTGTAATATTCTAGTTGATCCATAATTCTACCTGCACGGTTATATCCTACGGAAAATTTACGTTGGATGGCCGATGTAGAACCTGATTTTCCAATAACTACAACACGTGCGGCATCTTCAAACAATGCGTCAATTTCGCCTCCGCCTTTATCCGAATCACTGCCAGCTCCGCCGTCTTGATTTTGTTCTTTAACTTCTGGTAATTGCATAGGTTCACCATAGCCCTGTTGCTTGCTGATGAAGTTTACAATTCTTTCAACTTCTGGAGTATCAACAAATGCACACTGTACACGTTCGGGAGCAGCTCCGGCATTGGAAACAAGCAAGTCGCCCTTACCAACCAATCCTTCAGCACCGTATGCATCCAAAATTGTCTTACTGTCAACACCAGAAGATGTTCTAAATGCAATTCTGCCAGGAATGTTCGCTTTGATAATACCGGTAATCACATTCACACTTGGACGTTGTGTGGCAAGTATCAAGTGCATACCAACGGCACGGGCTTTTTGTGCAATACGTGCAATTGGTGTTTCTATTTCTTTACCAGCTTGCATAATGAAGTCACCGAACTCGTCGATAATTATCACCATGTAGCATAGGTATTTATGTCCTTTGTTAGGATTTAGTTCCCTGTGAATGAACTTCTCGTTGTATTCAATAATATTTCTACAATGTGCATCCATCAGCAATTTATAGCGGTCCTCCATTTCCTGTACCAAAGATTTTAGTGTCTGAAGCACTTTTGCACAGTCTGTAAGGATTATATTTTCTTCACCTGGATATTGGGCCATATAGTGTTTTATAAGCCCCCCATAGATGGAGAATTCAACCATTTTTGGATCGACAAGTACAAATTTTAACTGTGACGGATGTTTCTTATATAGCAAAGATGTGATAATGGCGTTCAAACCGACAGATTTACCTTGTCCGGTAGCACCAGCAACCAAAAGGTGAGGCATTTTAGCAAGGTCGAACATATATACGTCGTTGGTAATCGTCTTTCCTAAAGCGACAGGCAATTCCATCTTTGATTCTTTGAATACCTGCGAATTGATTACCGAATACATTGATACGGTTTGACGTTTCTTGTTAGGGACTTCAATGCCGACAGTTCCTTTACCCGGAATCGGCGCAATAATACGGATACCAAGAGCAGAAAGACTCATCATGATGTCTTTCTCCAAAGTTTGTATTCTGGTAATTCTGGTACCTGCTTTTGGTACTATTTCGTACAACGTAATGGTTGGTCCAACAGTCGCTGTAATTGATTCTATTTCTACACCAAAACTGAGCAGTGTGCTTTCAATAAGATTTTTGTTGGCAAGTTGCTCGTCTTCGTCAACTTGAACAGCTTCTCTGTCGTTGTCGTATATTTTTAGTAAGTCAACACCAGGTTGTTTAAAGTGGGACAAATCTGCTTTAGGATCATAATCCTGCATTTCCATTTCTATGTGCGATGTGTCAACTACGGCTGTGTTAGTATTGGTGATTTGCATACCAGCAATATCGTGCTGACTCTCATCGTCGACTTCTTCCAATTCTTGAGTAGATGCTTCTTCGTCCTCGTCATTAGGATCTAACGACGTGTCGTTGTCATCTTCAGTCTCCTCGTCATTATTTTCATCTTGTGGCTGCTCTTCCTCTTCTTGTTCTTCGTCAATATTTTCTTCAGGATTTTCCAGCTCTAATTGAGGATTTTCTGCTACATTCTCGTCGTTGTGTTCTTCAATAGTTTCAATTGGATCGGCTAGTGGTTCTTGTACTGGCTCTTGCTCTAGTTCAGTGAATGTCTCTTCCTGTTCGTTGGCAAGAGGTTGTGTGTTTTCGTCTTCAAACTGTGATGTTTGTTCTAAGAATGGATTTGCAGGTGTATTTTGCTCTGAAATTGGAGTGTCTTCGTTAGCAATTTGTTGCTCCTGAGTTTCTTCTTGTTTGTTTTCTAATGGTTTTGTTTCTTTTTTCCCAAAGTTAAAATTGAATTTTGGATTGAATGCTATAAAAACGTAACCAAGAATGAGCGCTAGTATTAATAATCCCGTCATAAAATTGCCGCACATGTGAGGCAGCAGTATGTAACTAAATTGATATCCAAAATTTCCACAAATATTGCCGTCGCATAACGTATTACAAATCAAACCTAATGTGATTGACAGTAGGAACATTATCATAAAAGTATTGAGTAACACTTTGCTGTCGGTTTTTTTGTATTGTTTGATGATGTTGGTGCTTTCGTTTGTTGTTTTGGGTTCCCACCAAATTCTAAAAGCAATATATAGTAATGCAAAAATTAGTGCAAATGATGCAATACCGAATGTGTCGTGGATGAAGAATTTCGCAATATAAGCTCCCAAAATACCACCGGAATTTTTGACTTTGTAAGCGTCGGTGTCTACTTCGTTGTCATTTTCCTGCAAAATTATATCAAATACATCTCTGTGTAATTCACTTTGATCGTAATCCCACGTAAATAAGAAGGAAATAAACGATACAGAAAGAAAACAACAAATGACAAGTATGATAAGAGTTGCGACAACTCTCCGTGGATTGTTTTCTGAATTAAGTTTTAATTTATTTTTAAGCCATTCTATCATTCGAATTCCATTTTTAAATATTCATCAAAAATAGCATTCATGCTATCTACATCAACTTTTACGAAATCATCTGGTACAATAAATTTCGCATAGTCAACAACTTTATCCGATATTTCATTTAAATATATGTGCATAGAAATATCTTTAAGTTTAATTCTATAATCAAGTAAAACACCATCAACATCTTTGTAAGGAGTGTGCCAATTGGGATTGTTAACCTTTAAATCTTTTGTATACCAAATGTCATATTCCTCTTGTTTTGTATCTTTGAAAGATACGTGTATTTTATGTGCAGTTAAGCCTAAAATTTCCTTTTTTTCATCTGTTTGTGTTAAAATGATACCTGGCAATGGGTCAAAGCCTATCATTTTTTCTCCGAATTTTGCACCGCAAGTATATTTTTTCGGCATGAAATAAAATAGTATGCTGTTTGTTTTGTCTTTGAAATTTGAAATATATGCGGTTCTGAACATACCAAAGGCACTAATTTCCATAGTGGAACTTTTTTCTTTGTAGTAATATTTCATTGTCTCTGGTAAAAGTCCAATGATACTTCGTTCAGCTTTTTCCTGCTCGTTGAACTCTATTTTGTAGGTGAGCGTACCTTCGTCAATACCTCTGCGACAAGAAAAGCAAAGCATTGTTATGCAGCTTAACAATGCTATAAATAGAAATCTATGTGTGAGTATGCTTTTCATATTTGAACTCTCAAAGGTAAAAACAATTTGAGGTCTAACTTTCTATTTCAAAGAATACTTTATAAAAACTTTTTCCTTTTTCTTCGTCGTAACCTCTTTGCAGAAATTCCGGTCGTGAATGGACGTATATGTGGAAGTTTTTATCAAGTTTTATGACGCTACGCAGATATTTTTTTGATTTCTTTACTGCTGTTTCATCGATGTCGAATGTCTCAGGTGCTTCAATTTCGTGATTGTTGCGGTAGCGTTGCTTGAAATTGTTGAATTCGTGTATAACTGCTTCGTTACCAATAGTTTCGTTTGCAAATTGTTCTTGATTAAACGTCTGATTGGTTTGAAAGTAGTTCAGTGAATTTTGAAGAAATTGAATACGTTCCTCATTTTTTACAGATTCATTTTTAGCTAAAACTTCGTCATTGAATTCTTTACAGATTTTCAGAAAAGATTCGGTGTTAAAATATTCATTTTCAATGGCTTTTGCTTCTAAAAATGAGTCTATCCAATATACATTGTCGCCTTTGGTATTATCTTGTGCTTTGATAATGTAACCAGAATCTTCTTCAACATTAAAAATTATGCATCCTCTGTCCAGTTTTTTGAGGCTGATGCCTTTTTCCTGCTGAAAATTCACTTCGTTTTCGTTTTGCATAATTTTTAGGAATGTTTCTTTTGCATCTGACATATAAATGCCGACGGCAGTGGTCGTAATATCGTCAACAACACAGTTGGAGAAATATACAAGGTACAATTCGCTGTAGCATTGGTTTTCTTCGTCGGTGATGTTGTAGATTTTTTTTGCCATTTGAATAGATGCGTCATAAAAATTTGCCTTCTGTTCAAATATCCTTCTAACTTCCTGTGGTACAGAACTGTTGTTGTCTTGGAATTTGTAGTATTCTGGTGATTTAAGAACCAAACCGAAGAAATTTTTCAGTATGGATTGGGTGTCTTCGTCGATAAACTGTATTTCGTGTTTAGAATAGAAATTCTCTTTTCTTGGATCATTCTCCGCGAGTGATTTGCATCCGATTTTGTGGATTACAATGCGTTCAATCGTTGATTCAGTTATATCTATCATGACAAGATTATTCTTCAAATTTATTTTTTACAGGATTAGCATAGATTTTCAATACGATTGCTTCCAGGTCGCTTTTGTTTTTCGGCGTATCCAATTTTTCTATGCCGTTTGCCAAATATTCAAGGAAACTTTTCTTGTCTTCTTCTGTATAATATTGAGCAAATTTCTTTCCCTTCGTAAGCGTATCGTATGCTATGTAGTTGTTTTTTTCCAAATTGTAGGCGTCGTATATTCTTTGGTCAATTATATGTGCAAGTTGGCTGAATTTTTCACCTTTGTCAAACGAATCACAGTATTGCAGTTCTTCTTTTGTAATTGGTTTTGTAATTGTAAAGTTTACGTGACCTTTTAGTTCTACAATACCACGCCAGATGCTTTCGTAGTCCTCATTTTTCCCTTTTTTGTATGTCGTGAAAGATGAAACGAACAATTCTGCAGCTTTGGCAAATGCACAAGGTTCGTATTCATACGAAACCGATACCGGAGTTATAGCCAGTGCCGATAAGTTTTCAACGAAATTTTCATCGCTGCTCATTGCAAACATTTTGATTACAGCTGGTTCTGTCTTGTCGTCGCCGTCTTTGGTCCTGCCATTGCGTTGAGCAATCCATACTGAACGCTTTTTTTCTGTAATCACGTGTCGTATATACGATGATACGGTGAAATAGTCTCTGTATAAATCACGGAGATTCCCACTTCTATTAATACGGAACATACGGTTGAGTTTACCTAAATCGACAGAAATGTCATTTTTCATAAGGTTGCTGCCGAATGTTATTTCCGTTTGACCATGTTTTGCTTCATAAAGATAGATGTTGAGTAATGCTGCGTCCAATACAATGTCACGGTGGTTGGAAATGAACAAGTATGGCTTGTCGTTTGGCAGACTTTCAGCTCCGCTACAAGTGAATTCCGTGATGGAATCACCGATAATACGTTTGATGACAGGAAATGAAATTGTTTCTTGAAATTCCTGGATGCTTTTAATCTGTAGAAACTCTTTCTTTACCTCGTTAAAACTTTTGTCTGGAGCAAGTTTGTTTACTAACCAGGGAAAATACATGTCATCGAGCACACTCTTTATGGCCGTTTGTACTTCGTCATCATTATATGGTCGTATGTCGTCAAAATTTGGCATAGTGCTATTTTTTACGGTTATCAAAGAATTTTATAGGTTTTCGTTTCGCTTCTGGAAAGTTACGTTTGTTGATTTCATCAATTGGTCTGAACTGTATATTTGGAGCAACGCGGATTCGTGCTCTAAATCTGTCTTTTAGGTCATTAATCAATTCGTCTTTTGGATTTTTACAGCCAATTGATACTGAAACTTCATCCATACCGATTTCGTTGGTACTTGCTTCTACTAAGTAATTCTCAACATACTCAATGTTGTCGAGCACATCGAAAATTGCAGCAGGGTAGAGGGTTGTCCCTTTTACTTTTAACATCTGGTTCTTTCTTCCTTTTAATGGACTGATTCTCATAGTAGTACGTCCGCAAGAACAAGGCTCGTAATGGAAGCACGCAATGTCACCGGTGCGGAAACGAAGCAATGGCATACCTTCCACTCCGAGTGTACAGACTGTCAATTCACCATATTCCCCTTCTTTAACAACATTCCCGTTTTCGTCTATGATTTCGCAGATGATTAATTCTGGATGGTGATGACCACCTTTCCCAGCACCGCATTCGCAGAACGATGTCCCCATTTCTGTAGATGCGTATGTAGAGTATAATTTAATGTCCCATTTCTCTTTTATACGTGTACCTAACAGATTCAGGTCGTAATTCTCGTCGCGGAGATTCTCGCCGATGCAGATGGCTTTCTTTACACCGCAGTTTTTGTAGTCTATACCATTTTCTTCTGCATATTTAATGATTCGCAAAATGAAAGATGGTACACAAATAATTGCTTCTGGGTGTAAACGTTTTATTGTTTCCCATTGAAGTGCAGGAATGCCGTTACCAACGCGTATAACCGAACCTCCCATCATCTTAACTCCTTCAAAGTAGGCAAGTCCAGCCATGAAGCGCTTGTCAAGTGTTGTCATAAGTTGATATACTTCTCCGGGATGTCCGTCTGCGCAGGTGAAAGAAATTGCTTCATTGTAGGCAAGACGTTTCCAGTCGTTTGCTGTGGCTGCAAATGTCGTTGGCTCACTCAAAGTTCCCGAAGTTGACATATAGTCAACAACCATTGATTTATCTACACAAAGAAACTCGTCGTTATGTAATTGTAAATCCTCTTTGGTCGTAAAGGGTATATATTTAAGGTCTTCTAATGTCTTGATCTTTTGAATATCAATATGTTCTTTCTGAAACATATTCTTGTAATATGGAGATTTTGCCTGTAAATATTGCAACAATTCCCGCATCTTTTCCTCCTGAAACTTCTTGATAACTTCACGAGGTTCAAATTCAATAGCTGGTTTAAACATTTTTTTTTCAGTTTTCGCAAATATACCAAATAAACAAACTTATATATAATGTGTTGATAAATGGTAAAAAGAAAGTTTGTTGTCTTGAAACTACGTTTTTTTACGTATTCGGGAATTTACGTTTTTGCACTATCGTTTTTCTTGAGTTTTTTTTGATACTTTGTTACAGTCAAAAGAAGAATTCAAAACATAAAAGAAACGATATGGATTATGTTGCTGAATTAGAGAAAGATGTCCGTTTTCAGGAAGCTCTTCATTCTTGCTTGAATTGTGGCGTATGTTGCGCCATTTGTCCTGCTGCTGAATTTTATAAATACGATCCGAGAATGATTGTAACAATTGTTCAACGTCGTGATAACGAAGAAATAGAACATTTGTTGAAGTCGAATTTGATATGGTATTGTGGACAATGTATGTCCTGCAAAACGCGTTGCCCTCGTGGTAATGCTGCTGGAATGATTATCCAGGCATTACGTACTTTGTCGCAGAAATGTGGTTTTTTCACCGAAAGCGAAAAAGGCCGTCAACAATATGGATTGAAAAAAACAATAGGCGAAAGTATTCTGAAATATGGTTATTGCGTGCATCCAGTGCTTGTAAAACCCGAACTTCACCCTGAACAAGGTGTTATTTGGGAATGGGCATACGAAAACCGCGAAGCATTGTACGACCGATTGGGGGCAAATTTGTATAAGGATGGCGCTGGTGCAATGCGCAAGATTCATCAAAAAAATCTTGATGAACTAGCCGAGATTTTTAGGGTTACCGGCGGTCAGGATTTTTATGATGCGATAGAATCGGCTTCACAGAAAAAAGCCGAGGAAATGAATATGAGCACCGACGAAAATAACAATGAATATTTGATGCACGTGCTCACGTATAATAGTAACCAACACCAAGATTAAGACTATGAATTTAGAGGGTAAAAAACAAATTTGGAGTTCTTATCAGAAAGAAATAGCCGACGATAATTATTATTATGCGCGTAGTTGCATCCGTCAGAATTTTTTCCCTGCTTCTGAAGTGGCGTTCTTGCGTATTTTGCGTGATGAATTGGGAAAAAATATTTTCGACGATCCGAATCATACAACGTGTACGGGTATCGGTTATCATTCCGATATTGTTCCGTTCGATACTATACAAACAGTTGTTGCCCGTCATTTTGCATTGATGACGGAAGCTGGTTTGGAAAATGTGGCAATTTCGTGCGTGACGTCTTTTGGCATATATACCGAAATTCTTGATTTGTGGCAACATTTTCCGGAACAGTTGGAGAAAATCCGCGAGTATTTGTACAAAGCTACAAAACGCGAGTTTAATGTGCCAAAGAACATTGCCCATACCAGCGATATTATCTATAAATTCCGTGATGAAATCGCTCAAAAGGCAAAATACAAATTGGTAAATGCCAAAACGGGAGAACCATTGAACGTCGTGGAACATATTGGTTGCCACTATGCAAAAATGTTTCCAACAAAGGGTGTTGGCGGAGCAGAATTTCCACAAGTTTTGAGTGGTATGATTGAATCGTGGGGTGGAAATGTGGTTGATTATCCAGAACGACGCCATTGTTGCGGATTTGGTTTCCGAAACTATTTGGTTCAGGCAAATCGTGGTTATTCGGTTTCAAATACGAAAAAGAAATTGGAATCGATGAAATCGTACAAACCCGATTTTATTGTTGCTAATTGTCCAGGATGTTCAATGTTTATGGACAAATGGCAATATACATTGGCAGAAATGGAAGGCGTGACTTACGATGAAAATGGTTACGGAATACCGGTTTTGACATACGAAGAAATGGCAGGTCTGGTTCTTGGCTACAATCCATGGGATTTAGGATTGCAAATGCATCAGGTTCAATGCGAACCATTGCTTGATAAACTTGGTATAGAATACGATCCAAAAGCAAAATACTTGGACAAAAACGGAAATCAAATGCCGATTCCTGAAAGTCCAATAAATTTGAAGTGTTAGTTTGTAATGATAAATGTTTAATGGAAAATTGACGATTGAGAATTGACAGTTACGTTAGAGGTAATTGCAATTATCAATTATCAGTTATCAATTATCAATTGAAATATGATAGACGTTCTCATAATTGGTGGCGGAATTGCTGGTATTGAAGCGGCTTGTTCGTTGCAGGATTTAGGTTACGAAACCGTAGTTGTTGAAAAAGAAAAAAACATTGGCGGACACGTAAATAATTGGAACACACTGTTCCCTACGTTTCGTGAAGCGTCGGAGGTAATTGCTCATTACACCGACGAAACGCGTAAACGTGCTCTTACCATATATCTTAATACCGATGTTATTTCTATTAAAAAGTTGGAAGATGGCGCATTCGAAGTTCATACATCGCGCGACGTTGTTTTTCGTAGCCGTGCGGTAGTGATTGCTTCGGGTTACAATCTTTTCAATGCGGAACGTAAAGAGGAATATGGTTATAAGATTTACGACAATGTATTGACTTCCGCCGATTTGGAAAAGCGTTTCAATCAGTTGAATGGACAAGAGTTTAGAACTCCAACAGATAAAATTCCTCAAAAAATTGCTTTTATTCATTGTGTTGGTTCGCGTGACGAAAAATCGGGCAATCACTATTGTTCAAAATTGTGCTGCGTAACGGCTGTGAAACAAGCCATACACATGAAACAATTATTCCCGCAGGCCGAAGTGTTCTGTTGTTATATGGATTTGCGTATGTACGGACAAGGTTTCGAGGAAATGTACCGCGAAGCTCAGGAAAAATACCACGTACAGTTTGTTCGTGGCCGTTTGTCAGAAGTTGCCGAAAATCCTGACGGAACATTGCAATTGAAGGTGGAAGATACGTTGGCTGCCCGTCCTTGCAGAATGCACGTCGATATGTTGGTGTTGATGGTTGGCATGGAATCACCAAAAAGCACTGCTTTGTTCCAGCAATCGTGTGGATTGGAATGTGCAGCAAATCGTTTCGTAAAACCTTTGGATCATCATATTGGCTCAAACTTGACGAACGTTCCGGGGTTGTTCACAGCGGGAACAAGCGTAGGACCAATGTCGATTTTTGATACGGTAAGTCACGCAAAAGCGGCGGCATTTGCTGTCCGTGATTATTTTATTAATTCGGCGATATGAAAGATTTCGGCTTTACTACAACAAAATCACGTGCGGTTGACTACGACAAAACCGACAAACGTTTGATTCGCTATATTCTCGAAAACGAACCTACGTTCAACGCTTGTTTGTCGTGCGGTTCGTGTACTGCAATTTGCAGCGCGGGAAATCTTACTGCATTCAATATCAGAAAATTGAACTTGCAGATTCGTTTGGGCGACTTGGCGAAAACCCACGAGGAAATAGATAAATGTATGTTGTGCGGAAAATGTTTGTTGGAATGTCCGCGCGGCATCAATACCCGAAATGTTATAATGTTGATCAAAAAAGGATTGACAATTTTTGACATTAAAGATCAAGAATAATGGAAAACAGCTTCGTACTACCATTTACCGTTGGATTGATAATCCTGTTGCTTATTTTACTTGTAAAATATAGCCTTTGGATTTCAAAACTTTCGAAAATAGATAAACTGCGTATCGTTCATAGTATTTTCACACGACGTACGTTGGCCGCAATCAAGGAATGTTTTATGGAATGTTTGATTCACCGTCGTATATTCAAACGAAATCCGTTGTTGGGATATATGCACATGAGTCTTGCGTTCGGTTGGTTTTTGCTGATAGTGTTCGGTCACGTTGAATGGGCTGTGTATTCAGGCTCGGGACTGACATATCCGTGGAATCCGATTTTCTTCCAATATTTTGTTCACGACACATTCCCGGGTGAACCGTTTATGGCAAACTTGATGGACTTTTTGCTGCTGTTTGTGTTGAGCGGCGTATTGCTTGCGTATTTTAAACGAATCAACAGTAAAATTTTCGGTATCAAGAAAACTACGAAACTGAAACCCGGCGATAGATTCGCAATGTATTCGTTGTGGCTGATTTTTCCATTACGTTTGTTGGCCGAAGGTGCAACAGCGTCGTTCTATCATAATGGTGGATTTTTGACGAATGCTGTCGGTCATTTCTTTGAATGGATAGAAATAAGCCACGCAACCGAAAATGCGTTGTGGTGGGGCTATTCAATCAGTTTGGGCGTGTTCTTCGTTTGTATGCCGTGGTCGCGTTATATGCACATTTTAACGGAAGTTTTGTTGATATGCGTTCGAAGCACGGGAGTGAAGTTGAAAAAGGAATTCAATTCATATTCGCGTATTCAAGTGTATTCGTGCTCACGTTGCGGAATTTGTATAGATGTGTGTCAGATGCACATTTCAAATATATCGAACAACCAGTCCGTATATATTTTGAAAAACATCCGCGACCAAAACTTAACAGACCGAAAGTTGTTCAACTGCTTGTTGTGCGGCCGTTGCGAGCAAGCATGTCCGGTCAATATCAATTTGAACGATTTGCGTATTTCACAACGTATCCGTGCGACTAAGGAATATAATTCTGATTATGCATTTTTGCAGACATTGCCTGTAGAACCGCCACAGGAAAATACGAAACCAGAAGTGATTTATTTTGCAGGTTGTATGACGCACATGACGCCGGGTATAAAGAAATCCGTAGTAAAAGTATTGGAAAAGGCCAATGTGAATTATCAATTTTTGGACAAGGAAAAAGGAGCGTGTTGCGGTCGTCCGTTGATGTTGGCCGGACAATACCAGGCGGCAAAGAAGTTGATAGAGTACAATCGCGAAAAAATTATAGAATCGGGAGCAACAACATTGTTGGTTTCGTGTCCGATTTGTTACAAAGTGTTTAGAGACGATTATGAATTAGGTCAAATCACCATTAAGCACCATTCCGAATACTTCTTGGAGTTGGTACAGCAAGGACGAATTTCGTTGAAGAAATCCGACAAATCTATTGTATATCACGATCCGTGCGAATTAGGACGAGGTTGCGGAGTGTACGAGCCACCACGTGATTTGTTGCGCATGACAGGCGCTTTGCAGAGTACGCAGCAGGAAAAAGTCAACTCTTTGTGTTGCAGTGGCTCGCTTGGCGATTTGAGTTTGTCTATGGCATCGAGAAACGAGATTAAAGCAGAAACACTCAAAGTTTTGTTGAAACAAAATCCCGACGTGTTGGCTACAGCTTGTCCGTTGTGCAAAAAGACCTTTGTGAAAGGTGTTGACGTTCAAGTGAAAGATATAGCGGAAATCGTTGCGGATGCGATGGAGTAGGCTTCTTCGTGTAATTTTATGTAGTAGTCATCTTCATGTCCTGTAAATTGGAAAGAACCAGATTCTATTCCGAAAAAATGGTGTTTACATTTTCATTCGAGATGTTGATAAATATTGTCAAAAGAACAATTTGCGACGGGTAAAATATGTAATTTTGCATACGATACGAGGTGAAGATAGACTTTTCTATAGACATCTGGTACGACAGCAGTAAATACACTCAGAAATATGGCTGAGCCAATGATAGAAATTTCAAAATGATAATCAATAATCTATAATTTTTATGGAGCAAAACAAAAAATATCTAGTTTCAGTAGTTACACCATTCCACAATGTGGATATGAAGTATTTCTCCGAATGTGTGGCGTCAATGCGTCGTCAGACCATCGGTTTTGAGAATGTTCAGTGGATTATCGTTGTACACAACTGTGAGCCAAAGTATCTCTCTATGCTTAAGGAGATGTTTGCCAATGACAGCAACGTTGTCCTTGAAGAACTTAATGATGAGCATCGCACACCTTCATCTCCACGTAACCGTGGTCTGGAACTTGTTGAAGCACCTTACATCGGGCTACTTGATGGCGACGATTATTATTCTGATGATTGTTTCGAGGTTGTGTTGAAGGAGATAGAGGAGACGAAGTCAGATATGATTTACGTACGTAGAGAGTCTGTTAAGGGATCAGACAACGTAAATATGTTTAATGCCACTTCCATATTCAATAACACCGAACGTCGCACCATAATGGAGTATGGACACTGGGATACCGAAAAAATGCTTTACGGCACATGGGGTATGTCAACGTCATATTTCTATAGTAGCAAGATGCTGAACGAAAACAGCATCTGCTTTGACAACGAAGTGCTGTGTGCAGAGGACGTTCTTTTCGTACTTCACTGTATAGCTCATTCTAATAGGGTAACATATCTAAACCAGTATATTGGATATAAATACGTTATCAATGACTCATCCATCGTACAGAATGTTGTGAAGCCTGCTAATACAGTTGTGCAGTATGCCCGTGGTTACAAAACCATCATAGATGCTGTGATAAAGTACGGCATTGACTACAACATGATTGCGTTCACTTTTAACTATTCTTTGCTTGGAAATATTCTTTACTGTCAGGATTTGACAACAGAACAACGTTATGAGATAAAGGATTTGTTAGGTAAATACCTGATTTCCCTGAAACTCAATACCCGTTATCCGCTAATATCAGAGGAAGAAGATGCCAACGCACTGCGTTTGATTCGTGAAATTATTCTGAACCCTGAAAAGAGTATAATGTCGTTGGCCGTCGATGAATTGTCTGGATTCATAACCCTAAAGAAGATACTTCAAAACAATAATGACACAGACATAGCAGTACGTAATGATTTCCACAGCATTACTACACTTGATGCTTGGCAGTTCCGTATGCCACAGACAGATGCTGTGTTTTATAAACCACTCATAAACCTTCAGTATCGTGTAGGTCAAAAGAAACTTCTCACCACTGCACCATCTATCATTTATCTACGCACAGACACAGGAATACTTCTTCCTTGTACAGGGGAGCATCTGGGCCACTATCATGAAGCAGTAAACAGCATTCTGAACAATCATAATAACTTATTGCTTTCAACAAGCAAGCCTATATTGGGAATGACAAATGATACAGCTGTTATTGATACTCTTTACAGCGCTTTGGTGAAGTCATATTTTAAATACCACTATTTGGAAAATGGTATCATGACAACCTATTTTGCATCATCAATGTCAACTTATTTCCCTCAGTGTGATGCAGATTACAGGAACCTCGTACTTGATGCACTTGCAAAGACAGACATGGATCAACTCGTAGCGTTCACTTGTGAGGAGGTAGTGACATTCTTCCACTATATTGAGGAGAACTGGCGCGACCTCGTCAACGAAGTTAAGTGTTCGGATGAGCGTCGCAACGAGTTGCAGACAATCCTCTCTACAGGTTTTGATGCCGTTGCAACAAAACTGTGGCCAAATCTTCAGCGCAGCGTGGCCTTCGGCTCTGGTGAACACTACGAAGCATTCCAGCAGATGAAGCGCTACACTGGCGACCTGCCTCATAACCATGGTTACTACTTCACTGAGGAAGCAATTCTTGGTAAGGCGGTTGCCGACGATTCCAACCTTTTTGAGTGCATCAAGGGCGTGAACTTCTACGAACTCAAACCTCTTGCTACAGAAGATGCCCCTGTGTTCTGGACTCAGGTAGAGATGGGTAAGCCATATCAGCTCATCGTTACCAATAGGGCTGGTCTATATCGTTATACGACAGATCATTTTATCTGTCCTCAGAAGGTATCAATCACAACTATAGAATTTACCATATATTAATAAATAGCATTATGGCAAGAATAGCAATTATTACTCTTCAGCCCCACACCAACTACGGAGGGGTGATTCAGGCATACGCTTTACAGACCGTATTGGAGAAAAAAGGACATATGGTAGAAATAATAATTCCGAAGGACATCGAATCAATGTTGCCATATTTTCATGGCATGAACAAGGACGACGTCAAGACTATAAAGCAACATACAGACCGATTCATAGATCAATATCTAAAAACTCGTGATATAAATTTTGCAGATATTAGCAAAAATGACTATGATGCCTATGTAGTAGGATCTGACCAGATATGGCGTTATATGTGTGTCAAGTATATGATTGGAGAAATGGAGGATGTATTCTTGAAATTTACTGACGGGTGGGACGTTAAGCGTATTGCCTATGCCCCTTCGTTCGGACTTGACACATGGGAGGCATCAGAAGAGTTAATTCCTGAGATATCACGTCTGCTCGCACAGTTTGATGCGGTATCGGTGCGTGAAAGCTCTGGAGTGGATTTGTGTAAGAATGTGCTTGGGCGCAATGATGCCGTGCAGGCACTTGATCCAACCCTTTTGCTTGAACGAACGGATTACGAAATGCTTATTGACAATTGCAAGACACAGCCACTTGCAGGAGATGCAGCCTGCTATGTCCTAGGTTTTGATGATGAGAAAGAGAATCTTATCAGTACTGTTTGTGAGGCAAAGCAGCTCACTCCATTTTATATGCAGAGCAAGGTAGAGAATATCAATGCCACGATTGAGGAACGCATACAGCAACCTCTGGAGCAGTGGCTACGCAGTTTCCGCGACTCAAAGATGGTCATCACCGATTCATTCCATGCCACGGTGTTCAGCATACAGTTCCATCGTCCGTTCATCGTTACGGGAAATTCTACTCGTGGCATAGCACGCTTGGAGTCTATTCTTAAGGCACTCGGACTGGAGAAACATCTATGCTTCACTGCAGCTGATTTCGATCCGAACTATAGCTATGAGATACCAGATGAGGCTTACGAACGTCTTACAAAATTGAAACTCAGTTCTGATGAGTTCCTGTCTTCTACTCTTAACTTTCTATAGTTTCACCATTCAAAAAATATTTATTGTCTATACATTAAAGAATAAAATATGGAAATCATTAATTTTATAAAAAAATTACAGTCTTTTGTCAACTCTACACCTAACAAGGTGATGTTTGTTGATGAGAAAGCCACCCGCCGAACCACCTATGCTGAGTTCTGGACACTGGTACAGAAAATTGCATATCTTATCAATCAGCGCTTGCAAGGCAAAGAGAGATTCTTTGTGCCAATATATCTGGCTGACAGCATGGAGTATTTTGCATCTGAGATTGCAATATGGATGACTGGCAATGCAGCGGTCCACATGGGATTGTCGTTTCCTCAGGAGCGTGTTGATTACATCATGCATCACTGTGAGGCAGAATTCATGATAGACGGAAAGTTCATTGAGGAGGCACGTCAACTCAACGAGAAATATACAAACATTCGTCCACGAACATCCGACCAACCATGCTCCATGTACTATACCAGTGGCAGTACTGGTAATCCAAAGGGCGTACTGCACTCTGATGCAGCCTCCATGTTTCCAATTGCTGGCTTAGCTAAGACCATACCTCTGAATGACTATGCAAAGTTTGCGACCCCAACACCTTGCTATTTTGCTGCAATGGTAATTACCTATTCAATGATGCTTGCTGGTAGTGAACTCCATCTTCTTGCACCAGAGATCAGACGTGATGTTCACTTGTTAGAGGACTATATTGCTGCACAACAGATTGAGTTGGCAATCATCAGTCCGTCATTGCTGCGTATATACAAGAACAGGGCCAAGTCCCTGAAAGCCGTAATAGCTACTGGTGAACGTCTGGTAGGATGCTATTCAGAAGAGTACACCGTGCTGAATACCTTCGGACAGACAGAGGTCGCAGGACCAGTGTTTATCAAGCCCTTGGACAAGAATTATGACAATACCCCTATCGGCAAGCCAATTCCAGGCGTGGAGGTAATGATTATTAATGAAGATGGTCAGGAAGTGCCTGATGGAGAAGTGGGTGAACTCTGCTACACCAGTGGCATCAAGCCCCCTGTTTACTATAAGGATCCAGAGCGTACTGCGGCACTCGTTGCTGGCGGAGTAATGCATTCGGGCGACTTGATGAAGCGTCTGCCTAATGGTGATATTCTCTACGTCCAGCGCAAGGACTGGATGGTGAAGATCAATGGACAACGTGTGGAACCAGGCGAAGTAGAGTCTGTAATGCGACATATCCAAGGAGTAAAGGATGCTATCGTCAAGGGTTTCACCACCGAAGACCTTACCCGTCAGTATCTGGTAGGTTATTACATCCTTGAGAGTGGTTCTGCTCTTGATGCAGACTGCATCAAGACAGAACTGGAGAAGAAGTTACCATCGTATATGGTGCCTCAGTACATGGTTGAGATGGAAGCATTTCCGCTTAATGCCAACAACAAGATTGATCGTAAGAGTCTGCTGCCACCTGACTTAACCTCTATGCAGAGCGAATATGTAGCTCCAACAAACGAGGTGGAAAAGGCTCTCTGCGATGCCTTTGCCAAAGTACTGAAACTGGAACGAGTGGGAGTTAACGACAGCTTTGCGCAACTCGGTGGCGACAGCATTAGGCTTATGGAACTGCTGCAAACTATGCAATACGACATTCCAGCAAATATTGTGTTGAGCAAGGGAACACCTCGCAAAATAGCTGAGTTTATTGATGAAAGTCTTAGTACAGAAGGTGAGTTTCAAACCATGGTTGATTATCCATTGACAACAGCTCCACTTTATTTCCTTCAGATGGCTCTTGCCGCGCCCAATAGTTCGGCTGGCAATATCCCCTTTATTCATCGTCTACCTTTAAGCATTGATGTGGAGCGTTTGAAAAATGCAGTAGAGAGTGCGGTAAATGCACATCCAAGTATGAAGATACGGATAGTAACCAACGAGCAGGGGGAATATCGTATGCAACCTTCTGCTGAACGATGGCATCTGGATATTGAGGAAATGTCAGACAAGGAGTTTGAAGAACTACGTCCAAACATCATCCGCTGTTTTCGTTATCTGGAGGAGATGTTGTTTGAAATCAGACTGATCAAGACTGAGAGTGCTGTCTATCTAAGTTGTAATATCCATCATATCATTACCGACGGTACGTCGGACTCCATATTGGTAACTGAAATATCACAGGCATATAGCGGCATGCAGATACCATGTGAGGAGCAGACAGTCTTTGAGTTTAATGCAGAGATGGAACGAGCACGTCATTCTGCAGTATTTGAAGAATGTAAAGAATGGTTTGCTCGTGAGTTCGAAGGTTCATATCCTGGCAATGACATGAAAGTTGAGGGCGAGATGAAGACTTACCAGAAACAGCTTGCCATTCCTTCTCATCAGCAGATGGATACCCTCTGCAGAAAGTACGGAGTAACACTCAATGCACTCTTCATGGCAACCCTTGCCCAAGCTATCGATAAGGATGTAAACCGAAGGGATGTGCGTATAGGAACCTCTTTCCACGGTCGTATGTCACAAAAATCTCAGCGCACGTTCGGTTTCATTGCAACGCCAAGAATATACCGTTTTCACTGGAATGAGCAGGATAGCATGGCAGATTACCTAACCAGAAGCAAGGAACACATATTGGGTAATATGGCACGCACTATGTTGTCCGTGAACGAACTGATACAGATGATAAATCTTCCTTTGGATGCTCCATTATTCATTTATCAGGGACAGTTAGGCTCCAACACACTCATGCTTGACGGTATCGAGTCGGAAACTCAGAAATTGCCAAGAGATACCCCAAGGACAAGTCCATTGTGTACATTTATCTACGACAAGGGAGTGACGGACTTCACTTTCGAGGTATGGTACGACAGCAGCAAATATACACACAAATATGTTGAAGCACTGACAGAAAACCTCGAATCGATAATAAATAAATTATAAAGGGACCGAATAACTAATTTTTTAAATCAAAAATTCAATAATTTATCAAATTTGAAAGTATGGAAATTGTTAATTATATAAAGAGAGTAAAGCAAAATGCCTTGTCCTACCCAGACAAGGTAGTAATAGTGGATAATAATGCTACACGCAAGACAACAAATGCCGAATTATGGGCATTGACAGAGAAGATTGCTGCACAGATTAAGTCAACCAGCAGTGTAGGAAAAATCATTCCGATAGTATTGCCTGATAGCATGGAATATTTTGCAGCAGAGATTGCAATCTGGATGACAGGCAATTGTGCGGTAAATTTAGGAAGTTCGTTCCCTGAGGATCGCGTAAACTACATCATGCAAGTCTGTGAGGCTGAGTTTATGATTGATTCCGCTTTTATAGACAAAGCCAAGCAACTTACAGAAGGATGCTCGGATATTTACGAACGTCAGAGTTGTCAGCCTTGTGTCATGTTCTTTACCAGTGGTAGCACAGGTAATCCCAAAGGTGTGCAACATTCAGATAGGGGATTCATCGCAAAAGAAATGTATGGTACAGTAAAAATGGGATATGACAAATTTAGTTCATTTGCATCTATAGCACCGAACTATTTTGTTGCAATTGTTTCAGTATTAGTTCGAATTTGTCTGAATGTGACCGTACATATTCTAACTAAGGACATCAAGACGGATCCTGCCAAATTGATGAAGTATATGGAAGTCAATAATATAGAAACAGCTTTTATAAGTCCTTCTATCCTGCAGGTTATAAGTAATTTTCCAAGTAAATTGAAGATCATTTTTACAGGTAGTGAACGACTGGTAGGATGTTATTCCGAAAATTATACGTTGATTAACTGCTATGGTCAGACAGAAACTGCAGGTACATTAATGATCAAATTAATAGATAAAGGATATGATAATTCGCCAGTGGGACAGCCTGTTCCTGGTATTGAGGTCTGTCTGCTGGATGAGCAGGGCAACGAAGTGCCAGACGGTGAACTTGGCGAGCTTTGTATCAAGAGTGGATTTTCAACCCCACAGTATTTCAAGGATCCTGTGCGTACTCAAGATTTGACTCAAGGGGGCGTACAGCACACTGGCGATCTCATGAAACGCTTACCTAATGGTGACTATCTTTATGTACAGCGTAAAGACTGGATGGTAAAAATCAATGGTCAGCGTGTGGAACCAGGCGAGATAGAGACGGTGATGAAGCAGATGTCAGGCATCAAGGATGCCGTTGTCAAGGGTTTTACTACCGAAGATCTCTCACGTCAGTATCTTGTGGGCTATTACATTCTTAATCCAGACTCAGACCTTGACTCGACGAAGATTGAGGCGGAACTTAAAAAGACGCTCCCTGCATATATGGTGCCTGCCTATATGGTTCAGATGGATAGTTTCCCTCTGAATGCCAGCTTTAAAGTCGATCGGAAGAATCTGAAATCGCCTGCTACTACTGCTACGAATCAGAGTGAATACGTGGCTCCTACCAATGAGGTTGAGAAGGCATTGTGTGATGCCTTTGCCAAGGTGCTGAAACTGGAGCGTGTAGGCATTGATGATGACTTCTTCTTATTGGGGGGTGATAGCATCCGTGCGATGCAATTGCAGCAACACCTTCAGATGAAGAACATTACCACAATGGTGAATAGTGGAAGAACACCTCGCAAGATTGCTGAACTGTATGCATCACTGGAAAAAGTAGTATCGGTAGGCGTTGGAGAGCACGGAATGTATCCGCTAACAGATATTCAGAAGGCATATCTTGAAGTATGTGTTCCTCTTGAAGGGATGCCTGTATTGACTATTGCAAATCTAGTACTACTTAATGATGAAGTTGACCTAAATCGACTTGCAGAATCTATTATCAAGACTCTTGATATTCACCCTGCAATGTTTATAAGGTACCATCGTACAGCGGATGGTACCATCGTCCAGAATATACAGAAAGAACCTGTAAGTTTAGAAATAGAACACTTGACAGACGAGGAGTTTGAAGCATTAAAGCCAAAACTGATGAAAGCGTTCAGATATTTTGAAGAGAGGTTGTTCCAGTTCCGTCTGCTCAAGACTCCTTCAGCGCAATATCTGTTCTTCAATGTTCATCATAGCATTTTTGATGGTGGATCTATGTCTATTTTATTTGCAGATATAGAAGATGCATATTCTGGTAGGGATATTGATATGGAGAAGGATTCTTATATGAATGTCGCTCTTGAGGATCATGCTATGCACGGAACAGACTTATACGAATCAGCACGAGAAGGATTCATGACCATGTTCAAGGATTATCCTCATACACTCTATGTTGAGAATGCAGGATCAAATTATGTGGAACGTGAGAAAAGAATATTAGGAGTTAAGGCTTCAGAGGCAACAACTTTCTGTGCAGAGAATAACATCACAATGAATACGTTGACAACGGCTGCTTTCGTGATGCTTTTAGGCACAGAGACTGGTTCCTGTGATGTTGCTTTTGGCTCTCAGTTCAGCGGCAGAACGGATGCAAGTGTATCTAATATGGTAGGTTTGTTTGCAAAACCTATTTTTATGAGATTTACATGGAACAAGGATAGCAATACTACAGATTTCCTCAAAACTGTGAGCCAGACCATAAATCAGAGTATGGTCAATAGTATATACTCTATCGGCGAAATAATGAAGGGTAGACTAGTGGATTCGCAGTTGCAGTTCGTTTATCAGGATCAGATTTCGTCAGAACCGATTATAGGTGGATTTCCAACAAAGACTATAGATTTCCGAAGACACCAGACACCAAGTACCATGGTTGTTAACGTCTTTCGAAATATCGTTGCTGACGAATTGGTCATTCTTATTGCCTATAGAGAAGATATTTTTAGTAAAGAGAGGATTGATTGTATGCTAAAAACATACGATGAAAATTTACGGAAACTAACAAGAAAATGAAATCTACAAGGTACTCATACCTAATAAAGAAATCGTTCCGTAACGTACTTACGGCATCGCTACTTTCCAACATGGCAATGCAGCTTGCCACGAGTATTGAAGTTATTATTGCAGGAAACTATGTTTCACCCGATGCAGTTTCGGTTGTAAACCTTTCCATGCCACTGATATCGTTCATCAATGCGGCATACATGCTTCTCGGTATAGGCGCATCTTTTCGTATATCACGTCAGCTTGGCAACAGCGACTACGAAGGGGTAAAATCAACATTTTCTTGTTCTACAGTTGTCGTCGTGGCATTAGGCATGATAATCACTATACTTATGTTAGTCTTGTACCCTACAATTGCCCGTATGCTAACATTTGATGAAAAATTGTTGGGTATGTTACAGGAATTCCTTTCCATTTCTGCTTTTACCCCCATTTTCTTTGTTCTCATGCTTCATTTTAGTGTCTGCTTAAAAAGTATAGGAAATGCAAAACTGATACCACAAGTCACACTTATTGGAACAATCGTTCAGGTTGCAACAGCACTGTTGGCTGTATGCATTTTCGGGATGGGTATCAAGGGTATTGCCTTGTCTGGATGCGTTGGTATGGCAACTCAATCGCTTCTATACTTTTGGAAGGGAGTAATCGGTTCCGAATTGTTGAGTAAATTCTCTTTCCGTTTCAACATCGTCTCAGAAATAAGGGAAAATACAAAATTGTCATTGCCTCTGTTCGTTTCGCTCGTCGTTGCGGGATTTGTCTTTATGTCCATAAACAACGTCGTTGCTTCGGCATTGGGGACTGATGGTCTTAATATCATCTCTGTGTGTGTGCAATTAATGTTTCTTTCCGTCATGCTCATGTCAGGATTTAATAGTGCAATGATGCCAATAGGTAATATGATGATGGGCGAGGGTGACATTGATGGGGTACGAATGTTGTATGCTTCAGTCATGAGGATGGTGCTTGCTATATTTGTAACGCTGTTTGTCGTCATTATGATATTTCCTTCGGCCGTGTTGAATATTTTTGGTTTGGATGGGAACACCGTTGAGAATGGAGGAATATACGCCATAAGGATATTTGCCATCTCTATACCTCTGTTAGCATATTCAATGATGCGCATGACCTGCCTGATGATTTTGTCGTACAACAAACTGGCATCACTCTCTGCTGCTCTGCGTACGATAATGCAACTTGTGTGTATAATACTGATAGCACAAGTCGCACCTCAACATCTGTGGTGGGGGATTCCTGCATCAATTATATTCAACGAGACGTTAATTGCATTTCTCTCTTACCGTATCTATAAACGTACACCAGGCATAAGTCCGCTGACGCTAATCCCTAAAAGCGCAGATTCTACTATATGGTCGTCATCCTTATCATACGACATGCAATCATTAGGTCACATTTTGCGTGTTGCAGAAGATTTTTTGAGAAAGTCGCAGGTAGATGACAGTACGACGTCAAAGCTCATTCTGACGATAGAGGAACTTGCCACCAACATAATAAAATTTGCAAACAAAGGAAAAAGCAATCAGAGATTCGACTTGCTTATTCGCATTATGGAAGATAAAATCATCGTATCGTTGAAAGATGACGGAATACCGTTCAATCCTATACGGCAAGATGGGTATAATACCATTGAAACTAAATATGTAAACGATCTACTCAACGAAAGTATTGGTCTGCGAATAGTAAACAACATCGGATTACATTTGGAACATAGATATATGTACGGTCAGAATATTGTTACCATTCTCTCGTCTGGCAAATAACCACTTACTTATTATGCATTACACAAAAAAGCACTTACAAATTCTTGTAAGTGCTTTTTGTCTTGATTGTTTGGAAATTATTACGCTTGCAACTAATTGTTGAGCGTTTACTAATTTTACATAAATTAGTTGTTCGTGAAATCTCTAAAGTCAATCATTACCTCATTCATTGTAACGATATAATATCCACCATCACCAAATTCTTTTTTGAACATTGTACCTGATGTCTCTGGCATTTCAACAAAACCAGCATCCTTAAGTTTTTCAGCGTAGCTTGCAAGATATGCTGAAAAATCACCTGTAAGTGCAATTTCATTGTCTTCAACGACACGATAGTTTGTAAAATGGAAGTCTGGTGCAGGTATATTGCTTAACCATCCATATTCACTCACAACATCTTCCCAAGTTGCATTTGTTGGTGTTGAATTCGCTAATCTTTCTCGGTAATCTTCCAACGCAATTTCGTAGTCCGAACTGACGAGGTATTTTTCTGCCATAAATATGAACGTTCCATCTACGTATTCAAGACTATACTGACAACCATTGGCTACTTTGTCGGCAAATAAAACTCCAATTCTGTTTACACAAAACTTATCGTCGGCAAGTTTTTGTATGTAAGAATCAAGGTCACCGCTCGAAATGTTGTAAGTAAACGATACCATATCAGCTTCTTTGCTATCTTCGTAAGGTGTGTTCAAAATAACAGATCCATCGCTGAATGTGCCATCTAATTGGGGGTATGCAGAAAGGAAAGTAGCCTTGCTGGATAGTTGGTCCCATGTACATGATTCATAATTGTCATAGTCGAATCCGTTGTCGTCATCAGAACCACACGAAGTGAATGAAACTGCAGCTAATGAAGCTAAGACTAACATTGCAAATAATCTTAATTTTCTCATAGTTGTAAAATTTTATAGTTAATAATTATTAAAAATTTTATATTTCATTAATTCTGTTTGTAACCAATTGCAATGCTGCAGGAATTCCTTGTGGATTTTTACCACCTGCTGTTGCAAAGAATGGTTGACCGCCACCGCCACCAGCGATTTCCTTAGCCATCAACGAAATAAGGTCTTTTGCGGTTAATTTGTAGTCGTCAATAACATCTTGCGACATTGCAACGCACACATTTGCCTTTCCATCGACATTTGCTGCAAGTGTGATGATGAACGAAGGAAGACTGTTTTTCATTGCAAAAACAACATCTTTCAATGCGTTTGCACTCGAAACCGAAATTTCTTTCGTTACAACAGCAATGTTATTTTTCGTTTCTACATTTTTCAACAAATCGTTTGCAAGTTGTTGGGTCTGTTGTTTTTCGAATGCTTCAAGTTGTTTTTGCAATTTTGCATTGTCTGCAACTAATTGCTCAACTTGTTTCATCAAATTGACAGGATTTTTCAATGTTTCTTTTATAGCAGACAGTGTGTCAACTTGTTCGAATATGAAATTCTCGGCATTGTCGGATGTAACCGCTTCGATACGACGGATGCCAGCTGCAATAGCGCTTTCCGAAACAATTTTGAAGAATCCGATTTTGCCTGTAGAAGCGATGTGCGTTCCACCACACAATTCCATAGATTCGCCGAATTTAATCACACGAACTTTGTCGCCATATTTTTCGCCGAACAATGCTTTTGCGCCCATTGCCTTTGCATCGTTGATTGGCATATCGCGGAATTCCTCCAATTGGAAATCATTGCGGATAAGTTGGTTGACGATTTGTTCAACTTTACGAATTTCTTCTTCTGTCATTTTTTGGAAATGTGAGAAGTCGAAACGTAACCGTTCTGGTGTAACCAACGAACCTTTTTGTTCTACGTGCGAACCTAAAACTTGTTGCAACGCAAATTGTAGCAAGTGAGTTGCCGAGTGGTTACATTCTGTCAATTCACGCGATTTTGTGTTGACAATTGCATTGAATTCTGTATCAAGATTTTCTGGCAATTTTTCGCATAAATGAACAATCAAACCGTTTTCACGAACAGTGTCAACAATAGTTGTCTTTACGCCGTTTGCTTCAATGTAACCTTTATCGCCAACTTGACCACCCATTTCGCCGTAGAATGGGGTTTTGTCGAATACCAATTGGTAGAGCGATTTTCCTTTGGCGGTAACTTGACGATATTTAACGATAGTGACCATACATTCTTTAGTGTCGTAGCCGACGAATGCATTACCTTGTTCATTTGAAAGAACAACCCAGTCGCCAGTTGAAATGTTTGTAGCCTGACGTGCGCGCTCTTTTTGTTTATCAAGTTCTTTTTGGAATTCGTCAATGTCAACCTCCATATTTTGCTCGCGTGCAATCAATGTCGTTAAATCAAGAGGAAATCCGTATGTGTCGTACAAAGTGAATGCGTCAACACCCGAAATTGTTTTTTCTCCTGCTTGTTTAGTTTTTTCAATTTTTGAATTCAACAAATTGATACCAGTTTCAAGCGTTTTCAAAAATGATTTTTCTTCTTCGAAAATAACTTTTGAAATCAATTTTTCTTGGGCAATCAATTCCGGATATGCTTTTCCCATTGTTGAAATCAAACAAGGAAGAAGGCGATACATAAATGGTTCGTGAAGATTCAAGAATGTGTAACCGTAGCGGACAGCACGACGTAAAATACGGCGGATAACGTATCCAGCCTTGATGTTTGATGGTAATTGTCCGTCGGCAATTGCGAACGAAATTGTACGGATGTGGTCGGCAATCACACGCATTGCAACGTCTTGTTTTGCATCTTTGCCATATTCGGAATTAGAAATGGCGCCGATTTCGCGGATAAGTGGTTGGAATACATCGGTGTCGTAGTTCGATTGTTTTCCTTGAACAACCATAGCAAGACGTTCAAAGCCCATACCGGTGTCGATGTGTTTCTTTGGTAACAATTCCAATTCGCCGTTGGCTTTACGGTTATATTGCATGAACACAAGGTTCCAAATTTCAATTACTTGTGGATGGTCGTGGTTAACCAATTCGTGACCTGGAGTTTTTGCTTTTTCTTCGGCAGAACGAAGGTCAACGTGGATTTCGGAGCAAGGACCGCAAGGACCAACTTCGCCCATTTCCCAGAAATTATCGTGTTTGTTTCCACGCAAGATTCTTTCGGCAGGAAGATATTGTTTCCAAATATCGTATGCTTCTTGGTCGAATTCGGTTCCGTCGGTTTTGTCGCCTTCAAATACAGTTGCGTACAAACAATTTTTGTCGATTTTTAAAACTTCGGTAAGATATTCCCAAGCCCAGCTCACAGCTTCTTTTTTGAAATAATCGCCGAACGACCAGTTGCCGAGCATTTCAAACATTGTGTGGTGGTAGGTATCGTGGCCAACTTCCTCCAAATCGTTGTGTTTACCAGAAACACGCAAACATTTTTGCGAGTCGGCAATACGCGATTTTGTGATAGGAGAGATACCAAGGAAAATATCCTTGAACTGGTTCATTCCCGCATTGGTGAACATCAATGTAGGATCGTTCTTGATGACCATAGGTGCGGACGGCACTACAGTGTGGCCTTTTGAAGCGAAGAAGTCCAAAAACTTCTGTCTGATTTCGTTGGATGTCATTATATTATTCATTATTAATTTTCAGTAAGAAAAGTATAACCCGCAAATTTAGCACAAATTTTGCTAAAATTATCTACCTTTGTCTGATATGTCCAAAATCAAGAGATATAATCTGAACCCGGAAACGCTGATGTATGAGGTAGTAAAAGTGCCTCGGAAAGAGCGTCTGTCCAAGATTGCGGTTCTGATGGTGGTGAGCCTCGGCTTCACTGCACTCTATTTCTGGATATATGTGGGCCTGCTCGGATTCGACCCTCCGAAGACAGCCATACTCAAAAGGAATAACGCGAAATGGGCATCCAAGCTCGAGGTGATGAACAGGAATCTGGACCAGTACAGTGCAGAACTGAAGGATTTGGAATTGAGGAACGAAGACGTGTACAGATCCATTTTCGGAATGAATCCGATACCGGAGGAAGTTCTCAATGCCGGATTCGGAGGCGTGAAGAGATATGCCTATCTGGATGAGATTGGGAGCAATTCGGAACTTCGCAATACATATATCAGACTGGATATGCTCACGAAGCAGACTTATGTACAGAGCAAGTCCTTTGACGAGGTGTCTAATCTTTCAAAACGTGCCGGAGATATGGCATCCTGCATTCCGGCAATTCCTCCTATCATTCCGACGGAGGGTACTTTCCGGGTTTCCAGTCCGTTCGGAACCCGCAGGGATCCTGTGCATGGCGGATATCGTCACCACGACGGGTATGATTTCGCCATGAAGAAAGGTGATCCTGTATATGCTACGGGTGATGGTGTGATAGAGAAAACGACATTCCAATTCTTCGGATATGGAAATCAGATTGTGATTGATCACGGTTTCGGATATAAGACCAGATATGCCCACCTCAGTTCCATAAATGTCGTGGAAGGAATGAAAATAAAGCGAGGCGAGAAGATCGGAGAGGTGGGAAATTCCGGAAAATCCACAGGCCCGCACCTCCATTATGAGGTTATTTACAGGGGCTCTGCCGTGAATCCGACGAATTTCTTCGATCTTACTATGTCCGACAAGGAATACAAGGATATGATTAAGAAGAAGGAAGACGAGTCGCAGGCTGTGCTGAATAATGACTTCCATCTAATGGTCAAATAGAATGCCTCAGTACGAGTTCGACAAAAGTAGTTTTTCATTCAAAAAGACAGGACGCACCATCTGGAGCGTGCTGCTGACCGTATTGAGGTTTGTTGCGGTGACACTCTTGCTCGCTGTTGTCTATTATTTGGTGTTTGCGATGGTCATCAGCACTGATACTGAGAGGAAACTCAGGAGGGAGAACAGGATGTACGAGCGCATCTATCCGCAGATGCTCGAAAGGGAACAGATGCTGGACAAGGTTATCACCGGGCTGCAGGTCAAGGACAACGAGATATATCAGGAGATTTTCAGTGCGCAGGCTCCAAGCCTCAATTCGGAGGATGCTTTTGATATTCTTGCCGGGAGTGACACCATTCCGGACAGGAAATTGGTCGAATACACTTCCGGTAAAACGGATGATCTGCTTGAGAAATCAAAGAAAGTTGATGAGAGTTTCGCCAGGCTCCTGGAGGTCGGTTCAAAAAGGCTCCCGCCTCTCAGTCTTCCTTTGAAAAGTGTCTCCTATGCCCAGGTGGGTGCATCCATAGGGCAGAGGATGAATCCGTTTTATAAAGTTCCGTCCCGGCATGACGGGCTGGACCTTATTGCTCCTCAGGGGGATCCGGTACTTGCGGCAGCCGACGGCATAGTGTCGGACGTCAATATTTCCAGAAAGGGTCTCGGAAATCAGGTGGAGATACGGCACGATGGCGGTTACGTTACGCGTTATGCCCATCTCGGAGATGTCGAGGTGAGGGTCGGGCAGGTTGTAAAGACGGGGAGGAAACTCGGTACGGTGGGCATTTCAGGAAATTCATTTGCTCCGCATCTTCATTATGAGGTGCTGAAAGACGGGGAATACCTGGACCCTGTCAATTACTTTTTCGCTTCGGTGACACCGGACGAATATGTGAAAATGTTGTTTATGTCCGTGACTACGGGCCAGTCGTTGGATTAAAAACCTTTCCATATGGAGAAACTATACTATTCTATCAGTGAAGTCGCACAGATACTCGGGGAGAAAGATTCCCTGGTCCGCTATTGGTCGAACGAATTCCCACGCTTCATAAAGCCGTACCGTAACGCCAAGGGCAACAGGATGTTCAAGGCGGAAGACATCGAGACACTCAAGCAGATACATTATCTTGTGAAGGAAAAAGGTTACACTCTTGACGGCGCCACAAAATTCCTTTCTGAAGACCGCGGTACCGTTGACAGAAGGGTCCGCGTACTCAATTCTTTGAAGGACATCAGAAGCCAGCTCGTCGAGGTGATGGAATCGTTATAATTTTTCATAATGTTTGGGAAAAAATACATAACTTTGCCTTTCACTACATCCGGCAAAATGAAACAATAAATAAACAGATATGGCGACAAAGAAAATCAAGAAAGTTGAGACTCCTATCGACCAGAGGGAAACCTTCGTATCACTTCAGAAGGCTTTTGCTGATTCGGAGCTGAGTGTCGAGGAAAAACTTAAGACCCTCTATGCCCTCCAGGAGGCCGACAATGCTATTGAAAAAATCGTTCAGCTCAGAGGTGAACTCCCGGCTGAAGTTGAGGTACTTGAGCAGGAGGTTGCTTCTCTCAACGCAAAGGGTGTACAGTTCGAGACCCTGATAGATGAATACAACAATTCCATCAAAGCAAAC
>CALAUG010000056.1 GCA_937892155.1 uncultured Bacteroidales bacterium
AGTTATTTCCACGTTAAGCGTTTGAAGTTGTGGGAAACGAGCTGGCGAGCAAGTTTATTACCATTGAAACTGTTCGAGGCATTCCTCACCCGAAGCGAATTCCGTGTTGCAGAAGGGGCAAACTGTGATTTTCTCTTCTACCGTTTCCGGCTCCGTTTTTGAGCATCCAGCTCTTTTCATAAATTTTTTTAGTTCCACTCTAATTTTAGGGACTGCAAGGGTATAAAGTTTCTTTCGTTTTTTAGTCGCCTTCTTTCTTTTTCGCGTCTATTTTCTTTGTCCGTCTGACATTACTTCTGGACGCTTAATTAGCATGAAAATCGATAGGATAAATCATGTTGCGTTCGATGGTTATGTCTTTTCCTGGCATTGTGGTCATGCTTTTTGTGAAGCCTTTACCGTCAGGATCGAGTTCTATCTTCAACTCCTGATAAGTCTGGGCGGGTATAGGTACATAGAAATCTGTAATGAAACCTGCCCAGTGAACTTCTACAGGTCTTGCATAGTTGATAATATAGTCCTTAGTATTGTCATCAGGATTGGTCAGCACGGCAGTATTGTTCACAATAGTGAAAGGTCCGCTGACAGCCTTGTTTGCGCTGCTCACCCTAATGCGCTCGACCCAAGTGGATTGTTGGTCGCCTCTACTTTCCGAGACACTTATCTTCAGTACACCGCAGAGGTTCTTGAATGCGAGATTGTTGTTGGTGCTTGTGGCATACATAGGAATGTTGAATTGGAACATCTCCCAAAACTCGTCAGTCATGGATGGAAGCGTAAGTGTCGTACCATCATAAAGGGATGCTGGGAAATAGGCATTGTATGGAGCGTTTATTTGTAATCCTGTTTTGGCTTTATCTTCATACACAAACTTCATATCGGACATCTGTATATTTGCTAAGATATCTTCACCAGCTAAAATTTCCTCGGCAGCTTCATCCACCAGTATCCTATAATATTGGTATTCCTCAGTAGCATTCACCTCATAGGTGCCGGCTGAACCGCAAGTATTGACTGGCATATCAAGATCTCTAAAGTGTTTAAGCTCCTGCCAATCTTCAGAGTGACGTGCACTGTTCGATTTACTGCCATAGACTATAAAACTCTTCCATCGTACATCCATACTCATACTTGAATGGTGTGTTTTATCACCATTCCATAACTTGATAGCTTGTAATTTGACGGGTTCATCTGTCCTAACTATAATCCACCAACAATTAGCAAGAGCGCTATACCCCACTTCAAATAAGTCCTGATTTTCAGCATCGGACCACCATATCGTGCTCGTTCCTGCATCATCTACAAGCTTATCTGCACCCATACTTTCTTTATGTCCCGTGCTACCTTCTATAAAGGTAGGGCGCACCTCTTTAGTCTGTACGTCTTCGGCAAAGGTACAGAAGGACTGCATACCGTCGGAATTGTTTTCGTCAGCGGTTTCAGCAAAGTAGGTTTTGCCGTTTATGCTAATCTGGTCTTTAACTTCAAACGCAGGGAAGTAAAACCAATTGTTAATGATGGCACGTGTTTCTTGTGCATCTTCCAAACCTCCCATACCTTCCATCGTTGCCGTAAAGACACTGTGATGCATCTCCGAGTCATTACCCGTTGTGACATTCTCTATGATGTCATTATCAGAACAACTGGCGAGCACCGCTATCGCAGCCACTGCCATATAGATATATTTCTTCATTTTCAGTTTCATCGTTTAATTATACCAACCATTGGTTACGTCTTTATCTGCTACGCCGTAATTCTCACGTCCTGAGCTTTCTGAATTATCATCAATAAAAGTAATAGGGTAAATCCTATTGCGCTCAACAACTACATCCACACCACTCTTGGTGGTCATGCTCGGATTAAAGTAGTTGCCGCTGATGATCTGAATTGCTAAGTCACGGTAGGTCTGAGCTGGCACCGGTATGTAAAATACTTTACCAGCAGCATCGGTAGCTACAGGGGTTGAATAGTTGATAGTCAATGTGTTTGCTGCCTCATTTGGATTTGTCAACTCGGCAGCATTGTTGGCATCAACAGTGAAAGCTCCGCTGATGGCCTTATTAGCACTGCTTACTCTTATGCTCTTAACGGTTGCAATCTGGTCACTCTTGACGATTAACTTCAATACGCCACAGAGGTGCTTGAACTTGAGATTTTTACTGGTACTATAGGCATACATCGGCATATTGAACTTGCCATCTACCCATTCCTCAGTAATTTCGGCAGGCAGCGTAGCGGTGCTTCCATTATAAAGGGATGCTGGGAAATATGCCGTGTAGGGAGCTTGAACTTGAGTTTCCGGGATGATGAACTTCATATCAGACATCTGCATAATACTTCCACTGACAACACTTAGCACCTCTACCTTATAATACTCGTACGCATTACCAGCATTCACGTCAAGGGTTCCGGCTAAATCAGAATTATTGATTGCAAGATTTGCGTCAGCAAATGTTTTGATTTCAGTCCATCCGCCTGTCGCTGATGTGCTACCTGAGATTTTAACTTCCTTCCATCGGCGACCAGGATTTTCTTTAGTATCGTTGGCATTCCAAAGTTCAATGGCTTGCAATCTAACCGGCATAGCAGTTTTTACAACAATGTCCCATGTGCCTTCAGAATTCATGTGGGATGTATTGGCACACCACTTTGTGCTCGTTCCATCTCCATCTACAAGCTTGCCTGGACCCTCATTACTATTAAAGCCCTGGGAAGAACTACTTATGAAGGTAGGGCGAATCTCACCACTCTGAGGTGCCACGAAATCGGTGCTGGTGCCTGCG
The DNA here is from genome assembly GCA_937892155.1 of uncultured Bacteroidales bacterium. Classification (GTDB taxonomy): domain Bacteria; phylum Bacteroidota; class Bacteroidia; order Bacteroidales; family UBA1715; genus UBA1715. Next base: position 2,784 of record CALAUG010000056.1, read on the forward strand.
ATTGTTGCTTCGAATATATGACCGTTTATGTTAATCTGGTCGTTCACCATCCACGATGCACGCTTGGCAGTGTTGTCGTAGGTGGCACGTGTCTGTGGAGCATCCTCCATTGTGGCGGTGAAGGCAAGGGCTTGCTTCTCCGCTCCATTATCCTTTATGTCATTCTCTATTATGTCATTGTCAGAACAACTGGCGAGTGCCGCTATCGCAGCCACTGCCATATAGATGTATTTTTTCATTTTCAATGCTTTATTGTTTATCTAAACCAACCATTGCCTATAGTTTCGTCTTCTTCCACATAACTTTCGTCACCATCGCTATACAAATAATTATCATGCATGAAAGTTACAGAGTAAATCTTATTGCGCGCAACAACGATATTCGCACCACTCTTGGTGGTCATGCTCAGACTTTGTGTGCCGTCGCTAACCTGAATCACCAGGTTGTCGTAGGTCTGGGCAGGTAGAGGCACATAGAACACCTTGCCCGTGGCATCGGTGGTTACTGCATTTGAATAGTTGATAGTTATGGTGTTATCTTCGTTATTGGGATTTGTCAGCACGGCAGCATTGTTGGCATCAACAGTGAAAGCTCCGCTGATGGCTTTGTCTGTGCTTACACTTATGCTCTTAACGGTAGCTATCTGGCTGCTCTTGACGGTTATCTTCAGCACGCCACAGAGATTCTTGAACTCGAGATTTGTGTCGGTGCCATAGGCATACATCGGCATATTGAACTTGCCATCCGTCCATTTCTCGGTAATCTCAGAGGGCAGTGTAGCGGTGCTTCCATCATAAAGATATGACGGGAAATATGCTGTATAAGGAGCTTGAATTTGATCCCCTTCTTTGATCACGAATTTCATATCAGCCATCATCATATGTTTTCCATTAATGGAACTTAGCACCTCTACTTTATAATACTCGTATTCCGTAGTAGCATTCACGTCAAGAGTTCCGGCCAAGTCATAATTCTTGATTGCGAGATCAAGATTATTAAATGTTTTTATTTCAGTCCAATCACCAGACTCTGTTGTGCTACCTAATACTTTTATGTCCTTCCATTGGTATTCAGGATTACTTTCTATATCTCCACCATTCCAGAGATTGATGGCAAGCAATCTGGCCGGCTTATCAGTCTTTACAACGATGTCCCATGTGCCAACCGAATTCTTCTGGACCCAGTTTAACCAACAGACTGTGCTCGTTCCTGCATCATCTACAAGATCCCTTGGAGGGTACCACATATTACTATTGGCACATCCTGTGCCTACGTAGGTAGGTCGTACCTCCTGAAGTTGCGCAAATGTAGTGCTGGTGCCAGCGCTTTTTGCTTGGAATGTGTTGCCGTTTATGCTAATCAGGTCGTCCACCTCCCATGATGCACACTTGTACTCACTGTCATAGGTGGCACGTGTTTGGGGCGCCCCTTCCATTGTTGCTGTGAAGACGGTCTCTCCCTGTGGAGTCACATCCGGAGCCGGGGTTTCTGATTCGATCATCTGCTCCTTGTTGCAGGCGCATAGTGCGGCAGCGAAGGCCATAAATGTCAAAATATACTTCTTCATCTCTCCGCCCTCCTTTAATTGTTGAACCATCCTGAGGTGTCACCGATTTCATATTCCTCGTTCTGACTGCCAGTCAGACCGCTCTGGCAGAGTACCCTGCGTGCGGAGACCTCTATCACCTTAACGCTTGCGGGAACGTACGCCTGACGTTCCCGCTTTCCT
>CALAUG010000057.1 GCA_937892155.1 uncultured Bacteroidales bacterium
TGCGAACTTGCTCAGTGAGCGTGCGAACTTGCTCAGTGAGCGTGCGAACTTGCTCCTCTTTGTCTGAAATTATACCATCTAATTTCATTATTTCGGATTTCAATACATCTGGAGAATCTGAACTATAAACACGACTATCTATATAACCAGAATTGTTTACATTATTTACAATAATGGAATTTTCAATGTTTGAATTTTGGAAATATTTTTCCAAAATCTTCAAATTCGCCGGTGTTGGTTTTGTTGTTCCTACAATATAATTTTTAATTGTACTGTCACTCAAACCAGTTGCCTTGGCAATCTTGTGTGGAACCACACCTTTCTCTCTTAATTTTTTGAGAATTTTTTCTTCTTGATTTTCAGCCATTTGTGTTAATTGTGTTAAAATATTGGAACACAAAAGTTCCAATATTGGAAATTATACATATCTTTGCGAAGAAATCGTAATTCTACAACATTTTCGCAAAGGTATGTAAAAAGAATTACAACAACAAGCGTACATTGACATGTTGAATTTTACCGTAAATGGTTGTATATTTGCACAGTGCAAAAAAAAAATTAAAGCTATGGCTACAGTAACATTGGAATACGACGCTCGGAACAAGGTTTTTGAAAAACTTATTGACGCGTTGGTTGCTCTTGGAGCAAAAAGAAAAACGGAATCTGCAAAAGGTCATTACGACGCAGAGTTTGTTGCGAAGATACGCAAGGCGGAAAAACAGACCAGCAAGCATATCAATCTAAAAAATTATGGAATTAACATTTAAGGACGAAGCTATAAAAGACCTTGAGTTTTTTTCTCGAAACAAAGCTATTCTTAAGAGAATAGAAAATTTGTTTGCTTCGATGAAACAAACACCGTTTACAGGAATAGGAAAACCTGAACCTCTCAAATACGAGTTATCGGGATATTGGAGCCGAAGAATAACCGACGACCATAGGATTGTTTATAAGGTTGAAAACGACCTAATTGTAATCTATTCGCTCCGAGGGCATTACTAATCATTAAGACATTACACATCTTTTCAAGCGGTAAAATTCACAACGAGTTTTACCGCTTTTTTTTGCGGTAAAATCAACCATAAAACCACGAGTAAGCATGTAATGGGTAGCATGATAGTAAGTACCACGCTGCGCGTAGGTGCATTCCGCGAAGTCCGCCACCTCATAGAACACGGAATGTAGCAGCGAGTTCCTAAAATTTTGCGTCGTGAAGGTTCGATTCCTTCCTCGTGGGCTACACAAAGGCTCTGCAAAGTTGTGTAAATGAGGTCCTGAGAAAACCTTAAATAAGCAGACGTATTCACGATTTGGGTAGCGTGATTAGCAATTGGACCATCGGCTTTCTAAACCGATGCACGTTGGAAACCTTGGAACGAGTGGAGTTCGATTCTCCACCGTCTGCCAAAAAAAAATAAGAAGGCTCTGGTAAGCTTGTAATAGGTCGTAGGAAACCTAAAAAAGAGATGGTATGACGTAGTGGGTAGCGTCGGAGTTAAAAGCCTGGGACATGCGTGGTTCGATTCCACGCCCATCTCCAAAACTTGTTTGTTCAGTCGTAGTAATTCCTGTAATGGGTAGCAGGACAATAAACTTGGAATGGTGGTTGGTTCGATTCCAACCCTACGACCTAAATTGAAAATAATAGTATTATGACACGTATAGAAAAAAAAGATCGGTTCAATTCGATTTTCAATTCAACGCCATACGGAAAGATTGGCGATTTTCTCGAACTAATCACAAACCGCTGTGGCGTTTCGCGCAACATTATCTGGAACTGGCAGAACGGACGCTCCGAAATTCCAGACCTGGCAATGAAGGAAATTGAAGAAATCCACAAAAACTTATAGTTATGTACGTCGATAAAGACCAATTACTATTCGAGACAAATGGAGGTCTCAATATCATACTGTCGTACTATCCCGAAGCTGATACACGAAAACACTTCAAAGTACGTGATGAGAAAACTCCATCCGCATCAATGATGCAGAAAAACGGTATATTCTACGTAACCGACTTTGGCGGCGACGGAAAGGCGCGTAACGCCATTGAAATCTGCATGAAGGAAGATGGTAAAACATTCCAGGAGGCAATCGAATACCTGGCATCACGTTTTGGTATTGGAGGCGTTGAGCGAAAGGTTGTTAAGGCTAAATTCTCTAAACGTGCGGCCAAAGAAGACGAAAGCGAAGGTTCCTTTTCGTTTGACTGTAAGGATCAAATGACTGAATTTGAACTTAAAACACTTGGTATCCATGTAACACAAGACGTTTGCAACGAATGGCATTTTTATGCTCTTAAATCGTTCAGCCGTGTCAAGAACCGCGAAGTTCTTACATGGGAATCAACAGAGGATTATCCAATATACTTGTACGATGCTGGCGATTACAAAAAAATACTTCAGCCACTCAATCCGGAGAAGCAATTTCGATTTCAATACTTGGGAACGGTAACGCCCAATTTATTAAACGGATTTTCGCAGCTAAAGCGCAAATTCGACGAACTAAAAAAAGACATCGACCCCGAAACGGAATTACCTCGCAAGGAAAAACTCGACGAAGTTATAATTATGAGTGGCGACCGCGACGCACTCAATATGGCAGCATACGGATACAATGTGCTTTGGCTCAACAGCGAAACGTCTAAGATAGAACCAAAACAATATCGTGAAGTTGCTAAAATGGTTGGTACCATATACAATCTTCCCGACATAGACACAACAGGTAAACGCGAAGGTATTAAACTCGCACTATCCTATATCGATATAAAAACGATATGGCTTCCCGACTATCTTCTTAATCTTAAAGATTCACGCGGTTACACCAGGAAAGATTTCCGCGACTGGCTCGATCTACGGAAAACAAAAAGCCGTTACGAGATACAGAAGGAAATCGACAGAATGATTAATCTTGCGCTGCCTTGTCGGTTTTGGGATGTAGAGACAACAGAAAAAGGTGAAAAGTATAATTTTAACAACGTGTGCGCCTATTATTTCCTAAACTGCAACGGATATTACACAATAGACGACCCCAATCAAAAGGAAGGCTTCAGTTACATAAAAATCACGGGTAATGTTGTCGAAAAAATCAAAGCAAAGGACATGCAGCGCTTTGTTGATTCGTGGTTAGAGGAACGAGAAATGCCTATTGCATTGCGTAATATGATGTACAAAACAACCCAGCTGAGCGAATCAAGTCTTATGCGCATACGCCAGGCCGACCTCGATTTTTCCGACTATGGGAAAGACTATCAACTGTTTTTCTTTAAGAATGCTACATGGAAAGTTACAGCAACCGACATTCAGCAATTCGACAAAAATACCAATTACGTCTGGAAAGAAGAAGTTCTCGACCACAATGTTAAACGATTGGCCGACCAGTTCAGAATCTATAGGAATAGCCAGGGAGACCTTGACATAGATATAGACATGGCCAATGCAAGCAAATTCCTAAAATATCTTATCAATACCTGTAGAATATACTGGCGCGAAGAACATAACCGACTCGATGAAGACCAACGCGCGGAATATTGGAAGCAACATAAATTCAACATAGCAGGACCTATGCTAACGGATGCCGAAGTATATGAACAAAAACAACATCTTATTAACAAGATATTTTCACTCGGCTATCTGTTGCATCGATACAAAAATCCAAGCAAACCATGGTGTGTGTTCGCCATGGACAACCGAATTAGCGAAATGGGTAAATCGTTTGGCGGTAGCGGAAAATCTTTATTTTTCCGAAGCGTAAAAAACATGATGAACTCCGTTACACTTGGAGGACGTGATCCGAAGATTACAGAGAATAAGCACATTTTTGAACGAGTTGATAAATACACCGATTTTCTGTTTATTGACGATGCTTGCCAATCGTTGAGATTCGATTTCTTTTTCGATTGCATTACAGGCTCCATGTTGGTCAATCCTAAAAACACACAATCTTACGAGATTGCATTCGATGATTCGCCAAAGTTTGGTATTGCCAGCAACTTTACCATTAAGAATGTTGATCCATCAACAAGCCGCCGTTTGCTTTACACTGTGTTTAGCGACTATTATCATGCACTCGACGAAAACGGCGAGTACCAGGAAGAAAGAACTGTATTCGACGACTTTGGTAAAAATCTATTCTTCGACTACAACGAAGATGAATGGAACCAGGATCTAAATCTAATGGCTGAATGTTGCCGCTATTATTTGTCGTGCGACGAAAAGATTAATCCACCAATGGCCAATGTTTACAAGCGTAATAAATTGGCGGAAATGGGCGATGAATTTTTCAACTGGGCGAACTTATATTTTGCCCAGGACAACACTCTCGACACATTATTGTCGAAGGAGAATATACTGAAGGAATATTACGAAAAATGCAATCCACGATTACGCACAACACAAGCTTTCTCGAAGAGAATACAAGCATGGTGTCAATATTACGGCTACACTCTTAATCCTTCAGACCTGTGCAATACCAGCGACAAAAAACGCATTATCAAGAAAGAAGACGGTAAAACCGTTGAACTCATCTATATACAGACAAAAGACGTGGTTGCTGATGAATTTACACGAGTTGAATTGTCGGACGAAAAACTATTCTAACCATGGACGATTACAGACAAAGATTGATAGCATTTCTAAAATCGATGCCAAGAGGCAAAAAAGTTGAAATGGCAAAGATTGTTAAAGAAGAAAACCAGGAACGATTCCGTAACGAATACTATTCGATTATTGAAAGCCACTGGAACGAATGGGGGTACGAATTTACGTGCGATGAGGAACTAACATACATCCGACGTAGTGATGCTTGGGAACTGTCGCCAATCGTTCCAGGCCAAGTATCAATCAACAACAAAATAATTGGAAACTTAAACAACTGGAAACAATGAAATACACGCAACAAGAGCTTTCGTTTCTGCTCGATACACACAACGTAACCCATAAATGGTTCAATTTGCCCGATTCAATCGCACTAAACATCTACGACCAGACAGTTGATGCCTGTTTGTTCGCTTTCGTTTTGGATTGTATGCGAGGCGAATTTGTGTCGATACATCGTACATCAGAATTCATTCAAGTTAAACGATATAAATAGAAAGATGGAAAGGATAACACATTATCTGGAAATATATCCAGAATATTTTGAAGCCGTTGCTTCTGGCGAAAAGAGATTTGAAGTTCGCAGAAAATCAAGAGGTTTTAATGTTGGCGACATTCTTGTTTTACAAGAAAACGATGGTATCAAAACAGGTAGAGAAATTAAAGCAGAAGTTACCTATATATTAGACGACGAGGAGTTTTGCAAAGAAGATTATGTTATTCTTAGTATTCAACTTATATAAAAGAGATTAGTTATGAAAAAATTTATTTTTAAAAAACTACACGAAATATTTCATAGAGTAGCAGAGTATCATAAAGCAAAAATTGACACAGCTGAAACATATACAGAAAAACAAATATATATGTTCGGCTGGGCATATTACAGACAACTGTCAACTCACTTTTGGTGTCTATACTCCTGTAAAGAACTTGAAAAAAATTATGATTTACACTGACTTGCAAAATTTTGTAGATATTGTACATTTGTAAAAAATTGATTGTCATGGCAGCATATCTTGATACAGAATTAAAACCAACGCCAATGATTTATGGTGCTGAAGGTCGGCGTTTCCTTGAAAGAACGGCGAATGTAAAACCATTGAGCAAAAAGAAACGTGCGGAAATGCGGAAAAGTGCGGCACGTCAGAAAGTAATTACGTATGAGGAATACCTAAAAATCTATGGTAAAAAATAAGCTATTTAAATAATAAGTCAATAAAATCTCAAGCCAGTTCCAAAATCGGGACTGGCTTTTTTGTTGCATTTTTTTTGGGTGGGGCGGTTGGCCGTCGCATTGTGTCTCCCCTTTTTTTCTTCGTTATAATACTATATATTTTTGTAACTTTGTAACTTTTAAGATAAGAAAAAGATAATCAATAAATTAGAGAGTTACAAAAAGGTTACAAAATTGGAATCGGTTACAAAATTTTTTGTAACCAAAAAGGCGGTTACAAAATCCACAATAAGTGTTACAAACATATTTTTCCCGTTTGTAACTGCTTAAAGTGTTTATTAACAATGCTTTAACAAGTTACAAACACAAAGTTACAAGGTTACAAACTTTTTCCATAAAGTTATATTCACCGAAAATTTTCTGTAATTTCAAGCAGCTATAAATTTGTGTTTTTTCGTCAATCAGCGCATCGTCTTATCGCAATTTTGCGAGTAAATTGTAATACTGCGAAATTTGTGTACACTTTTTTACACTTTTATTGATTTTCAATTAGTTACAGCATGTAAAAACTTGTATACTTCTGTAATTAAACAAAATTCATTTTCTAATTTTATTGAAGCCGTTTACAATCTGTGTACAGGTGTAAACAACTTGTAAAAAAGTGTGTACAACTCGTTTACAATTTGTACACACTTTGTAAAAGTATTGATTTTCAAATGTATATGTGTAAACAAATGGCAGAAAATAGTATTCACAGGATGAATGAAAAAAATAATAATCAGAAAAAGAATTTAGCTGGTGTATTTGGAGATCAATTTTTGCAATTCAAAAATAAGCCAAAGGAAGCGATTTTATTCTTGAAAAAACATAAACGAGGCGAATGTATTGCCGCTTTGCATAGAGACGATATTGGAGATATTGATATTGTATGGGGCGAAGTTACCGATGCAAAAAAGCACCTTGGTTTTGGTTTGTCTCACATAATTGATAAACACGAAAAAACAATCAATGAGTTAGGATTCAAAATTGAAGATTTTATTCCCATTGTTGTGCAATATGGTGAAATAAGCCTGAAAAAGTCTGATATTAAAAAATATGTGTTTGAAAGTAAGAACTTCCGTTTTGTTGTAAAAAGAGAATGGGATGGAGTGGAAAAGCAGCTGCTTTTAACTTCGTTTGATATAACCAAAAAACCACTAAAAAAATAGTGGTTTTTTGGGTGGAATTGTAAGTACTGCACTCATTTACAATTTTACATGTTAGATACTCCCTAACAAAACAAGACAAATGTAGTAATTTAAAATTAATGTTAAAGTAAAATAAAGAATTATTATGGATTGGAGCGCACCCAAACGTATAGTTTCCTGCCACCTATACAACCTTACCTCCGAATTATTGTGAATTGGCAGACAATACACGGAAGCGCTGGTTCAATAATTCAATGAACAAAGATATTTATTATTGGTAACAAAATAAAGTAAAACAATTTTTTATAACTATGAAATACGATGACAAACAAACATTCTCTGGTAGATTCACAGACAGGATCAGAGACAAATTCAACGAAGTTGATGCAAAGTTTCCAAATCTTACAACCACTCAACTTGTGGAACAAATTATTTTAGAACTGGATGAAGCACAAAATGCAGAAGTTGCAGAATCCGACACAAATTTGTTGGCGGAAATTCAGGATTTACAAGCAAAAATTACCGAAAAAGACAAAGTGATAGCAGAATTGCAAAGTGTTGACAATTCGGAATACGAGCAGGTAATTGATGATTTACGCACAGTAAATGAAGATTTGAGTACCGAAAATGCAAGTTTGAAAGACGAAAATCAGCAGCTTGTTAACGAACGCAATGAATTGAGCAAAAAACTAATGCAAATTGACATTCTGAAAACAAATCCAGAAAAAGGCGTGTACACAGTGGCGTTACCTCCTATGGCAGACGAATTGATGCAAGTTACGGTCAACAGACTACGTGAAAAATTAAAATCAACAGATTTGACACCAGAAAAATTATTGATTGATTTATTTGTGAAATACACCGCAAAGCGACCAGCTGATTTTGCTTATCCTTTTGTAATCAGCAAAGATGAATTTAATGTTATTCTTGCTAAACATAAAAAAAATTAGACTATGGAACTTGGAATACTTCAAAAACCGTTAATTCGCGAAGCAAAGAAAATGCTTGACAACAACAGAGAATCATTAGAAAAAATATTTTCTGAAACATTAGGGAAACACAAATTACTTCCTGGCGAATCACGAATTGTAACAATGGTGTTTACTGCATTAAATACGGTAAATTATTCTGTTGTTGCGCTCGATGGAGACAACAAGATAGTAAGAGTAATAGAAACAAGACCATTGTATGAATTATGTACAGAATTAATTGATTTAGCTCTAAAATAGCAGTATGACACCAGAAGAAATGTTTAATGGCGGTACCATGTCAGTAGAACAAAAGGTACCCAAGAGCGAAGATAGCTACCAGTTTTCAACAGGTAGTGTAGATGACTATATGTCTCTTGTTGACGAAGTTACCAAGCCGAAACAAGAATATGAAAATGTTGAAATTCTTCCAGAAGAGGAAATGCCAACACCAAAACACAACTCTAAAGTAATAGCCACTAATACGGCAAAATTCATAACTAATTCACTTGATAGAGTTATGAACATCACATTGTCAACAATAGCTGGCGATGATGGTGAGACAGATTTTTCTGCCGATGACGATGAAAAAGCTGAAATGCAGGAATATTGGGAAGCCGTATTTCCTGATCCTAGTAAACATATGCCACCTTGGGTTGCTGCAATAGCAGCCTTCTTGCTTATATATGGACTCAAGATGAAAGAAGCAATAGCTATTCGCAAAGCTCGTAAAAAGATAGAGGAAGATGCAATCATAATTCAACGTCAGGAGGAAGAAAACGATAAGTTACGTCGTGAATTAGAATCGCTCAAAAATCAAACAAATGAATAACGAGGGAAAAGATATAGCACCAATATTGCCAGATAAACCACATCCTGGTCGAACCGCAAAATGTATTTGCATAGTTGGGAAACCAGGAAGTGGCAAATCAACAGTCGCCGTTGAATTGATGAAGGCAGCCGGTACTGGATTGTTTTTGCAACCACAACCAGACAACTGGAGCGACAGAACACTTGAGGCGAATATTACAGATAGAAAGAGTTGTAATTACACAGGTATTAAGCACTATATTTACCGTAGCGACGACGATTTTGGACATATCTACAGGAATTTTCATAATGCAATGGTCTGTATGGACGACTGTCGTGCATACGTTCCTGCAAACTTCGAGTATTCACAAGTACGCCTGTTTTTATTGCGACGTCGCCAGCGTATGCTCGACGTTATATTTACTGCTCACGGCTTTTCAGAAATACCTCCAAAACTATTCACGTTTATTACGGACTATATTATAATGCCGATAAACGACACTCCGGAAAAGAGAAAGAACTGTTTGTCGCCTGAAGTATTGGAAAAACTTTCTAAAGTAGTGATAGAAGTTAACGAAAAAGGAAAAACAAATCCACATTATAATAAATGGATACGTCTATGAAAGCCCTATATAAATATGAGTTGGCTGATATTGCTGGAGTGTCGCGCCGAACACTTCTAAAATGGATTAATTCATTAGTAGTTGAAGAGCATCCTGCTTTCGTGAATTATAATAAACATTGCAAGATATTGACACCAGTACAGGTAGATGCACTCTCGAATAAGTATTGTATAATTTTAGATAAGTAGTATATTTGCTACAAACTAAAACGTATTGTTATGGCAACTATTACATTGGAATACGATGCAAGAAATTCTGTAGTAAAAAAAATATTTGAAGTTTTATTTTCTTTAGGTGTTAAACCTGTAGAAAAGCAAAAGACACAAGCCGAAAAAGAATTTTACAAATCGTTACAAGAATCAAAAAAAATAGCTAGCGAAATAAAGAAACATGGAACTAAAGGACAAAAAACTTTAGATCAACTTTTGTCTGAAATATGAAGCATAATTTTATTGTAACTCCAACATTTGAAAAATCATTAAAAGCATTAGCAAAGAAATATTTTTCTATTGCAAGTGATTTTATTCAATTTAAGAATGAATTAGAAGAAAATCCAAATTATGGTACACCTTTAGGCGGTGGATACCGAAAAATAAGAATGGAAATAAAGGCAAAGAATAGGGGTAAAAGTGGAGGCGCAAGGATTATTTCATACGACATGGATATTATCATAAAAGAAGACGGTGAACAGGAAAAGACTATATTGTTAGTGAATATTTATGATAAATCGGAACAATCTACTATGAAAGATTATCAATACAAACCAATCGTTAAAGAATTTTTAGAAAACAACAAATAAAAGTTTATAATTGAATAATTCAAGCCAGTTCCAAATCGGGACTGGCTTTTTTTTTGCGATCGTGCATTATCGTGCAAAATCGTGCATTATCGTGCAGAATCGGGAAAGTGTTTTTTGGGGTAGTTATATACTTGCGAGGTATTTCTAAAATAAAACTAAAATGAATTCAATTAAAACAGCAAACATTTTATTGATCATCATCCTTGGCGTACTTGTTTTGACTACAGTATGGTCAACATTTTTCGTTAAAAATGTTGCAGATGAAAAAGAAAATGGCGAAAACGGAGGCAAAACAGCAGGTTTCCTCGGAACAAAAAAACTTGCAAGAAAAATAGTTTCAAACAAATAAATTCTAAAAGACGATGGTAAACAAAGAACAATTAGGTATTGAAAATTTCAATGGACAACAAGATCCATTCTCAAATGAATCAGTTGCTGTTGAGTTGTCAAACGCAGATTCAGCAGCTGATACAGCAAAAAGAATCGCAATCAACAAGGCTTGGTACGATGTAGCTGCAAACATGAAAGATGCAGATGGTAATGCAGTTGATTTATTCTTGAAAGAAGGAGAAATGGATTCTACTTCTACAAAGAAAGTAATTGCGACAGGTAAAAACTGTTCAGCAGACGATGTATGCGCAATGTTTACAGAAACACCTTGTCGCGTTGTTGGAATTAAAGTTGCCGCTTCAACAGTTGCTCAATTGGAAGAACCAATTCATATTGTGCAATACAAACCACAAGGTCGCGTAACGATTGCCAAAATCATCCCTTCATCGTACAAAGATGAAGCTAACAACAACGAAAAGTTAGTAACTATCGATGTGTCTGGACTTGGAATCGTGTTAGGTAAAGATGCAGCTATGATTGTTAAATTAGCAGCTGGTTGTAAGGAAACTCTTACTCTTTACTACAAAGATCGTGCGTCATTCCGTAAAATGATTGAAAACAACACAAAGTAGTAAATCAAAAACTGTTATGAGTAAATCCTCCGAACTACGGGGACTGATTCAAGAATCAATAAACGCCAACCCCGAAAGTTGGCGTTTGTTTTTTCAGAAGTACAATTGTGATGGATCGTGTCCTGAAAAATCAATCGTAAAAGCTTATGGTATGTATGGCGATGTTGTGGCATCTGATGTAAATAATATTTTATCAAAATCTTATGCATCGTTCCTCGGTGGTGATGGACTAACATCTGAAGAGCAATTGCAACGCATTAAAGATATAAGCGATAAATTAAGAGATTGTCTCACCAACGACGATGATGTGAATATCGACGTTAAAACATCGTCAGAGAAGGATAAAGATGATAAAAGCAAGCGAACTATTTTCATCGTGTTCGTATCTGTAGTAGTTGTTTGTTCGGTGGTATTTATTGTTGTTAGAAAAATGAAAAAATAATATGGGAAAGAAAAAAATAATCATAGCTATCATAATAGTTTTAATAGCTATTGCCTGCTATTTCTTATTCTTCAAAAAAGGAGACGAAGATTTAAAAAGAACTGATAATACGGATTTCGAAAACTCAACAAATTCTGCAAAAAAAACAAATGTAGCTGCAAATCCGAGTTCTGTTGGCTCAACTGCTTCTAATTCCACCCCAGTTACGTCAGTCGCAGCACTTGCGGCAACTGTTGGAAAGAAATACTATCTAAGTAAAGATCTTATGCCTAATCAGGGTGAAGTTATTTATGCAGAAGGTATTGAATCTGTTAAATTGTTGAAGAACGACAAGTCCTCTGCAGCAACTAAAACAACCGTAGGAGGAAGTAAAGATACTCCATGGGTGGTTGGAACACAGAATAAGAGAAACACGCCTTGGGTAAATGTTGGACTCAACAAATGGTTCAATGTAGAAAACGAAAACTACAAGGGTCATTTATATGTAAGACGTTAGAATGAAAAATTTTACAGACATACAAGCTGCTTTATGGGTTGACGGCCCCGCTGCCGTCAATACCAAAACAGGTGTGTTGTATATCAACGAAAATGAGTTCTACAAACTTGGCGAAAATTCGCGCCGTTTTGTCATTATGCATGAACTCGGACATCTAAATTCCGATAAAACCGGAGAGTATGCAGCTGATGAATATGCGTTTGAAAAGATGGTCGGACTTGGTGATTCGTCAATCAAGATAATAAAAGCATTTTATGATGCTATGCCATTCACCGATTCGGAACAAAAACAACGTGCAGAAGTGTTACTAAAAAAAGTTTTTGAAAATGAGTTTAGGAATGGGAACACCAAGGCTAAAGCCGTTGTTGACATCTTCGATTCCATTATGCCAGGAGAAGAAAATTTGCATAATTTCTTCAAAAATGGATCATTGTTGAAGATAAGTGGAAAAATCGGACAGGCAATAGGTGGAGTTCTCACTGCTATTCCTGTAACAAGTGCTATAGGTGCGGCCGTAACAGCGGCAGGTTCGGCACAAGTTGCAGCGGGAAATAACATTGCTGCAAAAATTGCAGATGGAGAAGCTGCCGCAGGTGAAATAGAAGCCTATTTATCTCAGCTCGAAGCAGAAGCTAAGTTAGAGGACTTACAGCGCGAAGTTGATATGGCTACAGAAAAGACTGAAAAACTTGATGAAGAAAAAAAGAAAAACACAGGTGTTTTCATAGTTGTAGCTATAGTGGTTATTGGATTAATATTTTTATTTCTAAAAGATTAAGGTATGGTAGACGTAGAAGACTTGTGGTTTGAAGAGGTCGAAGAGGAAGATGAATCGCATCTTCTTGATAACGACTTTGCAAAAGAATATGAAAAGGAACTAAAAAAGGAAAAGAGACGCGAACTGATAGGCAATATTGTAGGTACGCTTGGTAGTGTCGCAACAACTGTTGTAACTGCGGTTTCACTATCTAAATCAAAATCAAAAGACGAATCGCAAGATAATGAAAATGCGAATCAAACTACTGGCGTTTCCGGCAATAACAATACAACTCTATTGATTGTTGGTGCTATAGTTATTATTGCTTGTTTAATTATCATGAAGAAATAGATTTATGGCAGGAGCTGTTGATATAGTTTCGTCAATTGCAACAGCTGTTGCTGACACGGCAACAGCTGCTATTAATACTGTAGGCGCTCGAAATCGCCAAAAAGCAGCTATTAAGCATGAAGAAAAAATGCAAGAATTGCAAAGCCAGTACGAAATGAAAATGGCTGAACTTCAATCCAAACAAAACAGTTCTTCGAGTGGTAGCATACTTCCAATTGTTTTGATAGGAATTGCCATAGTTGCTATTGTTTATTGGTATAAAAAGAATAATTAAATGAAAACGAAAGAATTACTATTAGTGATATTGTTGTATGTGATTGTTGCAATTGCAACCTATTTTGCATACTTGCATCTTTTCAAAAAAGATAATGGAAATGGCGATGATAATGGTGATGATGAACCAGGAACAAAACACCAAACTGGATTAAATGAAATTATTTCTGTTGGAGATAGTGTTCAATGTGTTGGTAAAGCAACCTTGCGTAGTTCTGCACAAATAAACGATGGATTAATCGACAATATTGTTAAAGACGATGCCAGAGGGCAATTAGGCAAGGTTTTAGATCGAATTGTAGATAGCGAAGGGAACGTATGGTGCAAAGTTGATCTTATTAATCCAGTAAGTGAATGGCTAATAACATACGATGAAGTATATGTATTAGAAAATCAGATAACTAAACTATAATATTATGAGAAAAGAAGAAATAAAATATTCAATTATAGCTGTTATAGTTATTGTATTAGTGTTTGTGGCGTTCAAATATGGTAAAGAGATTGCTGAAAGAGTACGAGAGCGGAAGCGTAATAGAGAACTCTACAAACACATAAATAAAGATAATCTTACATACGGAAATAGTCAGTACGATGTTTTTGCAAAAAAATTATTTACTGCCATGGACGGATTAGGATCAGATGAAGATGCTATTTACGATGTCTTCAAAAAAATGAAAACAATAGATGATGTTCTAATGTTGCAAGTTGCATTCAATGAAGCTGAAGATGAAAATGAGACACTTGAAGAATGGCTAAAAGGCGATTTAAGTTCAAGCGAGATTAAAACAATAAACAACTTACTCGAATCAAACGGAGTAATTTATTCTTTTTAATACATGAAAAAGGAAACGATAATAGTACTGTCTATACTTGCTGTTGTGGCGATATTTATTCTTGTAATTGTGTTGAAAAAACACAAAAGCAGTGTTTTTCCATTAAAGCAAGGAAGTCGAGGCGATGAAGTTAGACAATTGCAGGCTGCACTCAACAAAAAAAGTGATGCTAAAATTGACGAAGATGGAATTTTTGGCCCCAAAACAGAAAGTCTTTTGATAGCGATAACTGGTAAATCAACAATAACAAAACGTGAATTTAAAAAATTGATATGAACGATATTCTAAACTCTGAACTTTTACAAAAGCTGAAGGATGGACAATTACCAACAGTTACAGTTGAAGCTGAAATATCAACATCGAGCATGTTGACACTTGGCATTGTTATTCTTGTAGTTGGAACGGTATTAATTGCAGGAGCAAAATTGATGAAATAATGATAACACTTGATGACATAAAGACATTGGCTGTTAAAAACGCACACGGAGGTATGCTTCCAAGTGTATTTGCTGCACAAGCAATATTAGAATCTGGAATATTGTCTGGCGGTTCTATATTGTCGAACAAATACAACAATTATTTTGGTATTAAAGCAGGTTCATCATGGAAAGGTAAAACAGTAAGTCTCCCTACTAAAGAGGTTATCAATGGTCAAACAACTACCGTAACTGCAAAATTCCGTGTATATGATACAGCATCGGATAGTTTTGCCGACCGTTCTAAATTGCTGTTATCATTAAGCAGATATAAAGATGCTTATTCTAAAACTACACCTAAAGAACAGGCAGAAGCACTCCAAAAGGCTGGTTATGCCACAGCAACGTCGTATGCAAATAGCATAATTAGTCTTATAAACAAGTACAATTTGGAAGAACTTGATAAAAAAAAAACGATATGAAAGTACTTAACATTATTTCATTAGGTGTTGCTGCACTTTTGGTTTGCTTGCTTGCATACACAGTTATTAAACAATAAAAAGTAAAGGTATGGATTACAGCTACTCAAGCGAAATATTACAGGCAATTGGACAGGCTCCATTGATAGAACAGGTTGCGATTGACGATAATCACAAGGTTATCTATATGGGATTTCCTCGACAGCGTGATATAACAAAATGCTGCATCAAAAAGATTGATTATGTGAAAGATGGACAATCTGAAACATGGGTAACGAAATGGTCTAATGGGATGCAGGAACAAAATTGCGACTGGGAAGATAGAGAAACTATTACGTATAATTTTTTAATATAGGAGACTATGAAAAAAGCACTTTTAATCATATTACCAATAATTGTAGTTATAGTTGTCATTTTACTTTTCTTAAAGAAAAACAAAGATAATGACGATGATTCTGGTACCGATACGAAAACCGTTATCGGGAAAACCGCATTTGCCAAAAATCCAAATGGTATAAACATTCGTCGTGGGCAATCAACAACAGCTACAATTATAAAAAAAGATGCCACAGGTAAAATAGGTAAGGTAATCGAAGTTGTTGATGGCGCTGATTTGTTAAGTACCGAAAAATGGTACCGTGTTGAATTGTCTGAACCAGCAATTTATAACGAAACAACAGGTATTGCTGGAGGTATGATGCACACAGCTACTATTGGATATGTTCGTAGTGATGTCGTAACTCTTGAATAATTATGAATACAACTTTAAATCCATTTACTGGGCGACTTGATTTAGTTGGAGACGGTGGAGCTTCACCAACAACAGGTGAATCATTCTATGGAGCTACGCCAATATCTAACGGGACATATTGGGCTAAAATAGCACAGTTCAATATCGTTGCAGGTCTTAATGTTGGGCATAATCTTGTTGCAATGTTTCATTTGATGCGCTGCAATGCGATGCCGTATTCTAATCGTTCCAGTTTGGGCGTAAAAGAAGCGACGATATTTGTGTCGTTAAGTTCGATTCACACCGATGGCAACATCCAGGAAATAGTTTTTGAATCGTCGTATGGAATATTGCAGGAAGAGGTAATGTTGATTAAAACGGAACATACAAGTTCTAAGCT
>CALAUG010000058.1 GCA_937892155.1 uncultured Bacteroidales bacterium
CGGACTTCGCGAAATTCAGAATGGCGGCGTGAAAAGAGTAAAAATAGAAGTCCCCATGAGTAGTTGTCAAACTGTTGAAACAGACAATTGTGGTCCTACTATCCAATAATGAAGCATTGTATAGAATTTGTCATTGTGTGTATGTGTAATTTGCTTTTAATACAAGTAAATGCACAACAAGTTGATACGTATCTTTATGGTAACGTACACACAGCAAATGTTAACATCAAAGTCATCCACACCAACTACGGCACCAGCTCCGACAACAACGGCAATTTCAGCCTCATTCTTCCTAAAACCAACCGCCAACTCGGGCTGCTATTCTCCTGCGTCGGATATCAAGACACTTTGGTAAACCTTGTGCCTCAACAAGATACAATCTTTATCAGCTTCAAGATGCGCGAAACAATCTATATGCTCGAAGCTGCCAGTGTCACCGCTGAAAGAATAACAAAATATCGCGATTACGAGTATGTGATAGTTGATTTTGAAATTGTCAACGACAAATTCTATATTCTTCAACGAGAAAACAAATCGTTAAAAGATTTCCGCATTCTTGTCACCAATATGGTATTCGAACCTCTCGACACCATGCCGCTTCCTGATAGGATTAAGCCGACCAACATTCTTCTTGATGCTGCCAATCAATGTCAAATTTTGGGTCAAGACACTGTTTATCAAATAGTTGAGTACTTCGACAAGACCTTTTATGGCTTTCCTGTCGAGAAAAGCCATTATCTCGATGTGATGCAAAAATGCATCTTCATGACTGAGAATTATGTTTATTTCAGAAACGTCAAATCGCAAGGCTATTCCATTGAATATTATAGGGTTAATCCTGCAAAAGGCACTCGCGAGAAGCTGTTTTCGAGCGACGATTCTTACAAACTTCGTGAAATCCAGCGTGAACGTGATTTCCACCGTAGGCACAGGCTGACTACCACAGTTGGAAATCAGGTTTTCGAACTCGGTCCCGAGCCAAACGAATGGGAAAGCTTCGTATCAATGGCGTGGTTTCACACCAAAAACGCATTCCTTGGTCACATCAGCGACACATTAATATATTTCGATCATCTCAACAATAAAATCGAAACTTACAATGAAAGCATGCAGCTCATCCGCACTTGCGAAATATCATATCCCGAAAAAGAAGCATTCTGGCGACACACGATCTATCAAGACCGCTATGATGGCACATTTTACACTGTTTTCGGCACCACTTTGAACGAAATCAACACCAAAACCGGCAAAACAATCCCTAAAATCAACGCCAACAACTATCTCAGCCAAAAGATAATCATCTATAAAGGAAATCTATATTCTCTGAAAAAGCGTAGAGATTCCAGCAATGCTGAAGTATCGTTTATTGAAAAAACAAAAGTAAATTAAAAATCTTATGAAAGAACTATTACTTATATTAGTCCCATTAGCCCTACTCGTCCTATTCCCAACAACCGCTTCCGCTCAAAACACATTCTCTGTCATCACAGGCAATGTCGCCATCCCTAATGTCAATATTCAAGTGCTCAACACCCAACGTGGTACAAGTTCTGATAAAAACGGCGATTTCATCCTGAAGACTCTCAAAACCGACCGTTCGATAGGTCTGCTTTTCTCATGCGTTGGATATCAGGATACGCTGATAAGCGTTGTGCCTCAACAAGATACAATC
This sequence comes from uncultured Bacteroidales bacterium, assembly GCA_937892155.1. GTDB lineage: Bacteria > Bacteroidota > Bacteroidia > Bacteroidales > UBA1715 > UBA1715. The sequence goes on from CALAUG010000058.1 coordinate 1,673, forward strand.
GTAATCCGCTTTAAGATGATGGAAACGTCGTATATGCTCGATCCAGCTACAGTGACCGCAGAAAAAGTCACCTATTACTATAGCAAACCCAATTTTGTGATGTTCGATTTCGAGATTTTGGACGACAATTTTTTCATTTTGCAAAAAAAAGTAGGAATTAACAAAGATTATCGGGTTCTCATTACAGATATTTCCTATAAACCACTTGATACAATATTCTTACCACAATATATTGAACCTCAATATATTGTCCTCGATTGCTTTAACAATTGCCAAATTGTAGGGCAAGATTCAGTATATCAAATCATTAAATATAATAACGACTATGTTTTGGCTTATTCGAGCGAATTAAATCACTATAAAACTGTGATGGGCGAAATTCTATTTGTATCTGATTTATATTTGTATTACAAGCGTCTATCAATGGCAGGTTATATTTCCGAGTTTTATCGAATCAATTTGAAAACCAAACAAAAAGAGCCTATGTTTTTCTGCGACGACTCTAAAACCTACCGTGAAATAAAGCGCGAAGTGCAATGGTATCGTAAAAACAGGCTTATAGTAAATAATATAATGCACGGTCCGTCTGAAGAAGACTGGGAGACATTTATTAAAAACGCATGGTATCACACTAAAAATCCTTATCTTGCAAAAGTCGCAGACACTCTCTACTATTTCGACCATCTCAACGGTATAATTCAAGCCTATGATGAAAATATGGATTTACTTCAAAGTTGCAATATAACATATCCAGAAAAAGAAGCATTCTGGCGACACACCATCTATCAAGACCGTGTTTTTGGCAAGTTTTATACCATTTTCGGTACAGTTTTAAACGAAATCAACACCAAAACCGGCAAAACAATCCCTAAAATCAACGCCAACAACTATCTCAGCCAAAAGATAATCATCTATAAAGGAAATCTATATTCTCTGAAAAAGCGTAGAGATTCCAGCAATGCTGAAGTATCGTTTATTGAAAAAACAAAAGTAAATTAAAAATCTTATGAAAAAACTATTACTTATATTAGTCCCATTAGCCCTACTCGTCCTATCTCCAATTGCTGCTACTGCTCAAAACTATGTCATTTCCGGCAACGTCGCAGCCAAAGATGTAAACATCACAGAAACCACCACTTTCATTGGCACCTCATCCGACAAAAACGGCAATTTCCAACTAAAAATTTTCTCTGAAGATGTAACATTGTGTTTTACTTGTGTCGGATATGCTGATACGATTATATCATTGAATTCCAATGATTTTCATAATGGGGAGGCTTCGATAAATTTCAAAATGCGACAAATCAGCTATGACTTGCCGTCGGCAGAAATTTCAGCTTCCAAATATTTCTATCGCAGCAAATCTGGCGTTATCATCATGGATATTTCATTCATAGATGATAAAACTCTAATCCTTGAAAACAAGAAATCGAAATCAGAACTGAAAGTTATTGATAATGAAGGAAATAATATTTCCAACATCAAGTTCGACAGCCTTTATAATGAGATTTTTATAGATTTTTTCAGCAATTTTATTCTTGTAGGTGAGCATTATTGTCAGCAGATTCGGTTCGACGATGACTATTTCATCGAAAAGGTGGCTAATTTTTCGAGAAAAGACTTCGAAGAGAAACTGCGAGTTGGCGTACGAAAGTTCGGCGACTGTTTTGTTTTTAAAGACAAGCCATTGATTATCAATAATTATTATGCTCGTCGTGATCATAACAAAAGCATTGGATATTTCTATATAAATCCTAACGATTCGGTTGTTGAGCGTCATCAGATTCATCGTTTTGTCGATGAAGAAGGTTATAAGGCCGCAGCTGCGCTTTATGCCGAGATTATCTCGCTTTACCATGCATTTTCTGATGAAAACGATGACTTGATAAAGCTCGGATTTTGGGACGGCAACCTTATGAGTATCATGCCAGAACCAGAATGCTCGTTTGCTATCGAAGCTCCTTGTGGCTGGCGAACACGCTGTTTCGTTTATATCAACCAGTATATCAAACTCGATGCAAAACCATTGAATATCAGCGTTTTCGACAAAGACAATATCTTGTATTTCATTTATTTGGATGAAATGAAACTTTTGTCTTTCGACGGAAATTTCAATCTTTTAAGCGAAAAGACAATCACAATTGGGGATAATGCAAAATATTTTATCAACAATATTCTTGAAGACAAGGTTTCTAATAGCATTTATGGAGTTTTTGTCAAGGATGGTATAAGTTATTTGTCGTCACTCGATCTCAATAATGCATCATTCTACAACTTTAAAAAAGCATCAAATTATATTTATCCTAATTTATTGAAAATCAATGATAATATTTCATATTGTGTCTATTTTAACACCGAAAAACAATATAGTTTCATCCAAAGAAAATAATATGACAATATAAACATAGCACATGAATAATTATTATTAGATATAAAATAATACCGTCATCATGAAAAAACTAAACAAAAAACTTGAATTAAACAAAAAAGTAATTGCCAATTTAGGCGATATTAAAGGAGGCGAATCAGTCAAAACAGTTAAATGCGCTTCTAAGAACTGCGCTCCACAAACAGGAGAAACAAAAATTGTCTTTAGAGATTCATGCGCAATCCAAACAATAGATTTTCCATGCGATTATTCAAATCAGAATTGTAATACTGACTTCACATGTACTCCTTCTAATTGGGGTCAAAGTTGTTTGACAAATTGTTACGGTTGTTAATTATTTTGAGTGGCTGATGCATCGGCCACTCAACAATCATTCTGATCATGAGACTCATTATTTCTTTATGGTTTATCTTGCTGTCTTGTGTCGTTTTTTCACAAAACAACACGTTGAACATCAATGTTACCGTCTCCGACAGCACAGGAAAAGCTCTTAAAGACGTAGTTATCTATAACTCAAAACAAAAAGTCATAGGCATCACCGATAATTTCGGAATTACCACAATATCAGCACAGCCCAGCGACACAATTGTGTTTTCACATATCAGTTTTGAGCAGATAAAAGTAACTGTTTCCAATGAGCGCAACGTGCTCGTCATAATGAAGGGTAAAACGAATATGCTGCATGAAGTCGAAATCATAGAGAACGCCCCACATCTGGCATATTAAAACAAGGAAGTCTGGATTGTGGATTACATTGTAGGCAACGAAGGAATTACGGCAATAACCACAACGGGACGAAGTTCGCATCTGCTGCATCTCAGCTTTGAGCAAGACACACTATCAATCAGACAGATAGGCACTAAATATGAGCATATCACACGTGATGTCTTTGGAAACATTCATCTCATCGGTCCAGATTCGACTTATCAAGTGTATTCCAATGGCAAATATATGAGTCTTCTGTATGGCACAACGCGAGAAAAATACAACAATACCTTCGCACCGATTGTCACATTAACCGACAGCATCCTCGTTACAAAACAATCGTTTTACAACGGACAGGAAATTGCGTTTTTTAAAGTAAATCTTAACAATAAGAAAAACGAGTTTCTTTGCGATGTTTGCAGCGATGCCAAAGAAATGGCGAAAAATTGGACTCGTGACAATATAAGACTGTTACGTGCACAAAATCATGACATGGTTGTGTTTTATAATCCAATTGAACAACCAGAATATCGCTCCGAAGTGGCGAAAAAGAAATATTGTAAATAAAAAATAATGTGTATGAGAAAGAATCTGAAGTTTATCTGTGTTGCTCCGCAACAAACAGTGTGCTGTCGGTTGCGGAGCCGATAAAAGAGATGCGAGTAAACTTAACAACAGTATGTTTCTGTTCTCTGGCATCCTAAAGGCGAAGAAATAAACTCTTTAACGAAACAGTTGAATGGCTGTTTGTTGCACACCAAGTCAATTTTTCTATGATTGCCTGTACAAAAGCAGAAAAATTGAAACACCAACAATAATTTGTTTATTATTATTGACCACCTTTTAAAGATTATTAACAATGAATATCAATTATTTACTAAGAATATTTAGAACGCTTCTACTATGCGCTGCCATTTTCTTGATCCCCTCATGTGTAAATGAATATGATGAGAATTCTATTGCTGGCAAATTTGTTTCTTCAGACAATCGTTATGATTTATATAATCTTATTGAAAAATATTCAAAAGACAAAAGAATAATCATCCTCGGCGAATGCGGTCACGGCGACGGCAAAACTTTTGAAATAAAATCGGAAATTGTCAGATATTTGGATTCCGTAGGCGATTACACATTGATTCTTGAAGGAATGAATCCCTTTGACGGCGCAATTCTGAATGAAGAACTGCCAGTGCTGATAATTAACACTTCGTGGCTGAATGTTGGTAGTTCATGGAATCCTTTGTGGAGTCACACGGAAGAAGCATCAAAGCTGGTTGATGCAATGGACAAACACCAAATCGATTTTTACGGCATGGATGTCAATCCATCATACTGCAATAATTTCGAGATAGCATATCTGAGCAATCTGTTTTATTCCGATTCGATAATGAAACAGAATATGTTTGACTACAATTGGAAAAGATTGCTTGACATAAATAAGAATATGCTTAATTTAAACGATTCTGTCATTCAAGATATTGATTATCAATATTATGACAGTTCTTTGTTGGCAATGAAAAATAAGCTGAACAATGAAAATGTCTCATTCAACAAAGATGCCGTTTCGCTATTGATTGACAATATGTTGTCGTTCTCAAATCATGCAAAATGCGGATTTTCCATTACGTGCGATTCATGTATCGACTGCGGCAATATGATTCGCGACCGACGAATGGCAGAAAATGTGGCATGGTATCTAAATCATCATCCAGAAAAGAAAGTGATAATCTGGGCAGCTAATTTCCATGGGGCGAAGGCTATTTCACAAATAAAATACGGCAAGGAGCCTGACCCAGAGTTGTATGACAAATACACATTGCTTGGCGAGCATCTTGCAAATATGTTCCAGAATCAGATTTATTCCGTCGCCTTCACATCAGGTGGCGGTGAAGTGGGGTATTTTAATCAAGATGAAAGCTATCCTGTTAAGCCCGATTCCACTTCGGTTGAATTCGCTTTGCTGCATCGCAACATCAACTATGGTTATCTTGATTTTGGCACTCATCCCGAGTTTGAAAATGTGCCGTTCCACAGCATCCTTCTCGGTTATCACAACAAAATCGGCAAATGGGCAAAGTCGTTCGATGCGATTTTTTACATTAAAGAAAATTCTAAAGCACATGGAATCGAACAATAAGATAGAAGCTGCAATAAAAAAGATTTCTGAACTCCTATCAATAACCGAAAATAAAGGCGACGGGCTACTATCTGGCAATGCGGGGAAATGCTTGTTTTATGCCGAATTATACATGCAGACTAATAATGATGATTATTTTGAATCGTTAGAAGACACTATAATGCTACCAAAAATTCAGACCAGAGCCTAAAGTGATTGTCTTTGCACAAAA
>CALAUG010000059.1 GCA_937892155.1 uncultured Bacteroidales bacterium
TATGCTCAGCAAGGTTGACTTGCCGCTTCCGTTCGGGCCTTCAAGGGCCCATTTCTCTCCCGCTTTCATAGTCCAGTCCAAAGGCTTGAGTATCACCCTGTCACCGAACCTGATAGACACGTCCCTTAGTTTGACGGCATTTTCATATTCAGGCTTGAAACCGCCCCTCGACCCGATTGCCCGGCATGCATCCGATATGGGAGAAGAAGGTTCCGGCCTGTTTCCCAGCCTGATGATTTCTCCGGCATAATCGGGAATGTCCTTGTCCCTTGCAACCACTAGAACCAGCTCCAGTGATTCGGAGTCTGAGAGTTCCCTGAGCAGTGCATCCAGCCGGACTCTCGCTTCAGCGTCAAGTCCGATAAAAGGGCTGTCTATCACAAGAAAACGGGGATTATATTGCAACGCCTTGCCTTGTTTATAGCGCAAATTTGTAGTTACATTCTTGTCGCCCAACACTTTTATTGGATTTTGAATATTTACGGAACCGTGATCGGTTGTGACAAGCACATTTATTTTTTTGCGCGACAACTCCTGTAACAACTCAAATAATGGTGAATGTGAGAACCACGAAACCGTTAGAGAGCGATACGAAATTTCATCATTGGCTAGTTCCTTTATCATATTCATTTCGGTGCGTGCGTGCGACAAAATGTCGATGAAATTATGTACCAACACAGAGAAATGGCTCTGCGATATTTTATAGACTCTATCCGTAATTTTTCGGCTTGTATTGATAGACGTCACTTTGTCAAAATAAAACTTTTCGGAATAACCAAGTCGTCTCAACTGAGTAGTGAGCATTTCTTCTTCGTGAAGATTTTTCATTTCATCATCTTCATCATCAACCCACAAATCGGGATACATTTTTTCCATATCTGCCGGCATCAATCCCGAAAACAAAGCATTACGGGCGTACTGAGTCGTTGTGGGCAAAATACTCATATACAACGAATCCTCTTCCACTATGAAATACTCGCTCAACAATGGTCTTAATGCCAACCAATGGTCGTAGCGAAGATTGTCGACCACCAACAACAATGTCTGACTATCCTTTTTTATTTCAGGAAAGACCTTCTCTTTCACAATATTGGGCGACATGAGCGGTTTTGTTGTGGAATTTGGCTGGAACCACGATAAGTAATTTTTCTTGATAAATTTTGCAAAATTTACATTTGCATCATTTTTCTGCATCTGCAACAAGTCAGTCATACTACGGTCCTTTGATTGAACAAGCTGCATTTCCCAATAAGTAAGATGGCGGTACAACTCCATCCACTCGTCACACGAATTTGCATTGGCTATTTTCATTCCAAGTTGCGAAAAATCACGCTGATACTTCATTGTGGTATTCTGTGTCTGCAAATCGCTTTGGTTCAAATTCTTTTTTAAAGCAAGAATTATCTGATTCGGATTGATTGGTTTTATCAGATAATCGTTGATACGTGAACCAATCGCCTTGTCCATAATATTTTCTTCTTCGCTTTTGGTAATCATGATGACAGGAAGTTCAGGCTGCTTTGCTTTGATTGCCTCCAAAACTTCAATACCACTTAACCCTGGCATTTGCTCGTCCAAAAAAACTATATCAAATTTTTCCTTTGAAACTTCTGTTATCGCATCATTGCCGTTGTTTACTGGTTCAACAGCGTAGCCTTTAGCTTCAAGAAACATTATATGTGGTTTGAGCAGTTCTATTTCATCGTCAGCCCAAAGAATCCTAATTTGTCGCATAAAATACAGTTTATAGATATAACGAAAAAAAACGTGATTTGTTATTCATCATCGTCTGATTCATCACCATCATCTTCTTCGTCGTCATAATCTTCATCATCTACATCAAAATATGGAAGATGTGTATCGTCAAGCCCTAGAACATCTTCTTCTGATAAATTACCATCCATCACTTCCATGATTTCTTCATCAGAAAAGATTTTCACGTTAGTAATCACTGCTCTATCGCGAATAAAATCTCCAAATTCAGAACAAGCATTACAAACGTCGTCAATAAGATCTTTTATATTAGAAACCAACGGCACAAGCATAAGTACCTTTACAATACAATTTTCAAATACAATTGACTCTATTTCAGCATTATAATTCTCTGACGCTGTAACTAATTCATCCTGTAAAAGTTTTGTCTGGAACTCTGTAAACGGCTGTTTTTCTTTTTGTACGAGCACTATAAAATATCGCAAACTCGTTCCTTTCCCACCCAAGCCAGATGAAATGAGAATCTGGTTTTGATCCAACAACGCACCTTGTAACTGCATTTTGCTCTCGCGATACGCCAGTGAAGCCCACAATTTTATTTCACCCGTTGCCTGATTTCTGAATTTTTCAATAATTCTAAATGCCTCCACATCGTCGAACGACGCAAGGTATACAAGAATATCTCGTTTTTCCTCCAAACGGGCGTCAGGGTCGTACAACACCGGTACTTTTGCAATAATTTCATCCAGCGTTACTACCTGTTTACGGAGCATATTCACCCGTTTAAAGTAATTCATCTGGATTTCCAAATCAATCTGTTCTTCAATAATATTCAAACAAGACGGATCTGTTTCTATGATGTTTTTTAAAATTTCATTGATATTTTCTGACATAGCGACTTTATATTATGGCTTGGTAGATAATGCGTTGAATACGTGGACGAAGCGCTGAATCGCCCAACATTGTGTTGCTCGCATCCGGCGTTTTTCTATTCACACGGTTTGATAAGAATATATATATCAGCGACTGTTCTGGATCCACCCAAAACAACGTGCCTGTAAATCCTGTGTGTCCGTAGCTTCTCAACGATGTACAATGACAAGTTGGATCTAATTTTTTTCCATCCGGTTCTGGTTTATCAAAGCCATATCCTTTGCGATTGCCATTTTCACAAAACGGGCACGAGGTGAACAACTCAATAGTTTTGGAGTCAATAAATTTTTCACCACCATACTCTCCACCATTCAACAACATTTGTAATAATTTCGCCAAATCGTTTGCATTAGAAAACAGGCCAGCATGTCCGCTCACACCATCGAGAATAGCTGCCCCCCTATCGTGTACATAGCCCTGTAACAATTGCTGACGGAAATATTCATCAGTTTCGGTTGGAGCAATTTGTGACTTATCAAATTTTTTCAAAGGAGAATATCCCAATGTAGATGCGCCCAATTTTGAGTAAAAATTCTTTTGGGCATATTCATCCAACGACAAACCCGACGTATTTTTTACTACCTCTGTCATCAAATAAAAGCCCAAATCGCTATATACAACTTCCTTTTTTGGCAATAACGGAGACTCTGCAATCAAGCGAAATACCGTATCGCGGTAACCATTAAACATATAACGGTTTTCACCAACCTCTATCAAATGATCGGCATCTTTTACCGGAGAAAACGCATTATCGACATATTGGAAATTTTTTGTAAGATACAATTGATTATCAAGCATATAAGGAAAATCCACACTTCTTGTTTTTGACTTCATTCCTTTTGCATAATAATCTTTTATAAACGTAGGAACCGACGAAACACCAGAACGCAACTGAGCTTGATGAGTCAAGACGTCAGCAATACACAACGTATCCTTATTGGTACCTTTCAACCATGGAATATAATCGCCCAATGTTTTATCCAATTTAAATTTATTATCGTCATACAATTTCATCAACGAAACTGCTGTCGCTGCCGGTTTTGTTACGGATGCCAAATCATAGATTGTTGATTCTTGAACTGAATCTTTTGAATCATAGGTATAAAATCCAAATGCTTTTTCGTAGACAATCACGCCATTTTTTGCTACCAAAATTTCACATCCAGGCATTGCGCCATATCCGATAAATCTATTGACAATAGAATCAATTTTATTCAATGTACTTTCCTCCATACCAACTTCGTATGGTTCTCCAGAACGCAATCTATCTACAGAACCAAACGATATTCCGGAGCCAGCGCGAAATCCACCGGCTGAAACTGGCAAATGTCCTGTTGCAGGCAAAGCACCAAACAGCACTTCGGCAGCAACTTCCTGACAAATCTGCTTAAAATCATAGGAAACCACCAACGATTCCACATTGGGCATCACTTCCTTGAAATAATCCAGGGCATAGGGATTGGCGTGCAAAACCATAACGACATTATAACGTGCAGCAATTTTTCCAACAATGTCAACCATTGCCGATGTTATGCCATATTTTTTATTTGGATAGGAACTTGAACCTGGAACGTCAAGAATGATAATGTCATAATTTTTCAAACCCGACAACGTACTGTTAAGTTTGGCTTCATACCCAGAAACCGCAGGTATTGAAAACAAAGTAACCGAAGCCTGTTTTTGCAACTTTTTCACAAACGGCGAAGGATTATTTTTTAAAGACACAACTGCCATCTTCTTCGTATCCAGATTGTGAAATGGTAACTGCTGCTCCGAATCTTTCACCACAGTTATAGATGCCTGTACAAGTTTTCTATTCAACGTACGAGCCTGTGCAGTATTTAAATCCCTATGGAGATTACTCAAGTCAACGTGAGTACGTTTCGGTACATTCATCCACGACTTTGCTATTAATATTCTACGGCAATGGTCATCTATGTCGGACTCCTTCAAACGACCAGTTGACAACGCCTGTTTGATTGCAGCAATAGCTTTTGGCACATCCAACGTGAATTCCAACACATCATTGCCTGCCAATAAAGCACGTACTTCAACTTCACCTGCAGGAAAAGCATCACTGACAGCCTTCATATTTAACGCATCGGTAAATATCAAACCTTGAAAATTCAAATCACCACGCAATTTTTCATTGACAATCTTTTGAGACAATGTTGATGGCAAATTTTTAGTTCTGTCAAGAGAAGGTACATTCAAATGAGCGACCATAACGCCAGTCAAGTCATTCTTTATCAATTGTTTGAACGGATACAATTCAAAATTTTCCAATTCTTCTTTGGTGCCAGTAACTAATGGCAAAGAATAATGCGAATCACTTGACACATTGCCGTGACCAGGAAAATGTTTTGCTGTTGTCAGAACTTTTTGCGACTGCATTCCACGCATATACAACAAACCTTTTTGAGCAACATTATCTTTATCTTCACCAAATGAACGAGTATTGATAACAGGATTTTGGGGATTGTTGTTTATATCAACTACCGGCGCAAAATTGATATGGATACCCATACGTACGCACTGACGTCCTATTTCTTTTCCCATTTCTTCAATGAGGTATTCGTTTTTTCTATCTATTGCACCCAATTGTAATTGACGAGGAAACGATATCGTACTGTCCAAACGCATTGCTAATCCCCATTCGCCGTCTATTGCAACAGATAACGGAATTTTTGACAAAGCCTGAAATTCATTCGTCATTTTTGCTTCAAGCACAGGAGAGCCTTTAAAGAAAATAACCCCTCCAATATGATTTTCTGTAATCAATTTCTTTACAGCAGCAGAGTTATTTTGTTTTGGATCCGAATAAGCGGCAACCATAAAGAGTTGACCAATTTTCTCATCCAAAGTCATTGTGTTGAACACAGAATCAACCCATTGCATATCTGCCCCCACAAACGGATATGAAGCATTTTTCGTTGGTTCTGTTGAATTCAACAAACCACAATTCAAAAACAATAAAGCAAGAACGACTAATGTAATTTTATAAACTTTCATTACAGATATTCCATTAACTCTTTGTATAACACATACATAGACTCAATATCACTTTTATTAATTTTTTCCTTTGGTGAATGAGGAAATTCCTGGGCTGCACCAACGAAACACCAATTCACGGCATACGGAATTTTTTGAAGTGATGCGCCATCGCTACCTCCCGCAGTTTCTACTTCACGTTGTATGTCAATACTTTCGCGTTTCGCAACATTCAAAATTTTGTCGACGTAGCTTTTACGTGGAAGATTTGTATCTTTTAAAGAGACCACACAACCTTTTCCGTATTCAATTCCCTCGGTAATCCAAGTAATATCGGCTATCAATGCATTATGCAAATGATACATTTTATACAAATAACGCCAGCAATATTTTACATTGCCAGCACCAGTTTCTTCTCCAGTTGTAAAGACGATGGCCCCATTTTTCATAGTTTGTGCAAGTCGCAAAGCGACATATACGCCAACCCTATTGTCTAAAAATGGTGACTCAATATATTCATCATCTTCTTTAAAATCAGGTTTATATGTCAGCAGTGTTCCACGTTCCAATTCAACATCTGATTCATATACAAAATCGTCATCATCCCGACGGACCACACATGAAACTTCTGCACCGTCTTGAAAACCGACAAGTTCTGTACCGTCTTCGCAACGAGGTGAACCAACTGGAACCAATGTTTTATTGTAGCCAACCATAAAACCAACACTATCAATGTGGGCAAAAATCGCTGTTCGTGGTGTACCCCACACTAACATCACGCAATCCTGATAATCTTCTCCATATATTACGTGCGGCTTATGTCTCCACGAAAAACAATTTTTTTCAACATACTCCACGATAAACATTGCCAAACGGCTTTCGTCACTTGATGGGGCTGAAATACCACACAATTTTTTCAACAAACCATACTCGTCACTCATTTTCTATTTTCACTCCTATAATTTTATGTAATGCGGACAGACACTCTTCCGCCATATTTATTGCAACTGCACAATGGATTTCACAAGTTTCTGCAAAATTTTGAGAAACAATCTCACATTTAAAACGTTTAATGACATTCATTACCGCATTATTCTGTTCATACGTAAATTGTACAGAAAAAAACGAGCGAATCAGTTTCTCAACAATTTCTGCATGGGACAATGCATCTTTAGTAGCTTCCTTATATGCCTGCATCAAACCTCCTACGCCGAGTAGAATGCCACCAAAATAACGCACAACTACAACTGCGACATTGGTAACTCCAAACGCGTCCAGCTGCCCCAGAATTGGTTTTCCTGCAGAATTTGAAGGTTCACCATCATCGGAGCAACGAAATATTTCGCCAGTATTACCAATTTTGTACGCCCAACAATGATGACGTGCTGCATGATGTTCTTTGCGTAATGTTTCCAAACAGAATTTAACTTCATCCTCCGAGACAACAGGATATGCATAGGCAAGGAATTTACTTCCTTTATCCTTGAATAAGCCTTCAGATGGCTTTGCTATTGTCTTGTAGGTACTTTCCGCCATAACACATTACTCTATTCAAAGGTAACAAAGACTATTCGGCAAGAAAAATCTTTAACCTACGAGTTTTCAACGTGTTGTACACAAACAAAAAAGCCGATTCGCAATATGCAAACCGGCTCCTTACTTATAGAAAAAAAATAATTCTACTCTTCCTCTTTGCGAACCTTTCTTTCTTTAATACGTGCTTTCTTACCTGTTAAATCACGTAAGTAGAATATACGAGCACGACGAACTTTACCTTTTTTATTCACTTCAATTTTATCAATCATTGGAGAGTTTACTGGAATAATTCTTTCAACACCAATATTACCAGACATTTTTCTAATCGTGAATGTTTCTACAGAAGCTTCGTTTCTTCTTTGAAGAACAATACCACGGAATTGTTGGATACGCTCCTTGTCACCTTCTTTAATTTTATAATGAACTGTAATTGTATCTCCAGCAGCGAATTCTGGCCATTCTCTCTTTGTAATAACTTCGCTCTTTACTTCGTCTAATAGATTCATCTCATTTATATTTTAGGGTCGGCAAATGTAATTATTTTTTTTAGAATACTAACACTTTTACAAAAATCTTTTTCCTTTTTTCGCCATCTATTGTTGAAATCACCGATAAATTTGAAAAAAACTCTATTTCTTTACTTCTTTCAAATATTCCAATACTTGATTTACAATATTTTCAGCAGTGTATCCGAATTTTTCATCCAAAACGGTGTATGGAGCAGAATATCCAAAATGATTCAATCCCCAAACCTTACCATTAGCACCGACCAAACCTTGCATATTGACAGACAATCCGGCTGTAACGCCATAAATTGGTTTATTTGAAGGAAGAACTTTTTCTTGATATTCCTTGCTTTGATCACGGAACAGACCTTCTGACGGAGCAGAAACGACCTGCACCGACAAATTATGTTCTTTTTCCAAGATTAAAGATGCATCATATATTGTGCTCACTTCCGAACCATTTGCAACCAGCACAACATCAACATCACGCACAGGATTGTTTACAACGTATGCTCCATATTTTGCATTTTGTGCATCGGCATAACGTGTTGAACCCGTTTTTGCAGGAATATCCTTCACTGTCTGACGTGAGAAAATCAACCCTGTTGGACGATCATTCGTTTTCATTGCAATCTCCCAACAAACAGTTGCTTCCTGACCATCGGCAGGACGAAGGACAAGGAAACTACGTTTACCGCTATGGTTGTATACCTGTTCCATTAAACGCATCTGCGCTTCCTGTTCTATTGGCTGATGGGTTGGTCCATCTTCGCCGACACGGAATGCGTCGTGAGACCAAAGATATTTCACAGGAATTTCCATCAATGCAGACAAACGCATTGCCGGTTTCATATATTCAGAGAACACGAAGAATGTTCCGCAAGCTGCAAAAATACCACCATGAAGGACTATACCATTCATGATTGATGCCATTGTCAATTCTGCGACACCTGATTCTAGGAATTTCCCAGAAAAATCACCCTTGACAATATCTTGTGTCTTTTTCAAGAATCCGTCGGTGTTATCGCTATTTGACAAATCTGCCGAAGAACAAATCATATTTTCGATGTGCTCGCACAAATAGCCAAGAACATTTTTAGATGCAACGCGAGTTGCCGCATTTTCCTTCTGTTCTATATCAGAGAAATCTATTCCTTCTGGAAGTTCTCCTGATTGGAATTGAGCAAACTTTTTCGCCAATTCAGGATTTTGTTTCTCCCAAGCCATTTGTTCAGCCTTACGTTGTTGTGCAGCTTCTGCTTTCGCTTTATTGACAGATTTCCAATATTCTTTTACATCGTCAAAAATTGCAAACGGATCTTCAGGATTACCGCCCAAGTTTACAATAGTTTTTTCCACACTGGCTCCAGCCTTACTTACGGGTTGTCCATGAGTTGATGTTTGTCCTTCAAATGAATTTCCATTCGCGTCCAACAAACCTTTACCCATAATGGTCTTACCAATAATCAACGAAGGTTTATCAGTTTTTTCGTTAGCCCATTTCAAAGCTTTACGAATTTCGTCGTGATTATTACCATTGATGGTGATGACACGCCAACCCCACGCCTCATACTTCTTTGCTGTATCTTCACTTGAAACTGCATCGGTATGAGTAGAAAGTTGAATATCGTTGGAATCATAAAACATAATCAGATTGTCCAATCCAAGGTGACCGGCAATACGACCCGCACCTTGTGAAATTTCTTCTTGAATACCACCATCAGAGATGAATGCATAAATTTTATGATGCATCCAATCACCAAAACGATGACGAAGGAATTTTTCTGCAATTGCAGACCCAACAGCCATAGTATGACCTTGGCCAAGTGGTCCCGATGTATTTTCTATACCAATTGCAGGATTAACTTCTGGATGTCCAGCGGTAATACTACCCCATTGACGGAAATTTTTCAAATCGTCAATAGAAAGTGAACCAACTAAATGCAATGTCGCATACAACATTGGCGACATGTGTCCAGGATCTAGAAAGAATCTGTCTCTATTAACCCAAGACAAATCTGTTGGATCATATTGAAGAAATTCCGAATATAAAACAGATATAAAATCCATTCCGCCCATAGCACCACCTGGGTGACCCGATTTAGCTTTTTCAACCATTGAAACAGCTAAAATTCGCATATTATCAGCAGAACGTTCCGATATGTTTTTCATTACAAATATTTTTCGGTATGATACTTCTATACATTAGTAAGCGAACAATGGATATTGAGCCATCATTTCGTTTACGGTCTTTTTAACAGAATTGATTGTTCCCTCTGTTGGATCGCACAAAACCTTATCAATCAACTCAACAATAGTTTTGATTCCGTCTTCCTTCATACCACGAGTTGTGATTGCAGGAGTACCGAAACGCAAACCTGATGTTTGGAAAGCGCTACGAGTATCAAAAGGAACAAGATTTTCGTTAGTTGTAATATCAGCACTTACAAGCGCATCTTTTGCTGCCTTACCTGTCAATTCTGGGAATTTAGGACGAAGGTCAACCAACATAGAGTGGTTATCGGTACCATCGGAAATAATCTTATAACCTCTATCCATAAATGCCTGTGCCATTACAGCCGCATTCTTTTGTACCTGTTGTTGATACGTTTTGAATTCTGGTGTTAACGCTTCGCCGAAAGCTACTGCTTTTGCAGCAATAACGTGTTCTAGCGGACCACCTTGCATACCTGGGAACACTGCAGAATTAATAAGTTGTCCCATTGTTTTTGTAACACCTTTTGGCGTTTTCTTTCCCCAAGGATTTTCAAAATCTTTACCAATCAAAATAACACCACCGCGAGGACCACGCAATGTCTTGTGTGTCGTAGAAGTTACAATGTGTGCATATTTTACTGGGTTTTTCAATAAACCAGCCGCAATCAAACCAGCAGGGTGAGCCATATCAATCATAAGGATTGCACCAACCTTGTCGGCAATTGCACGCATTCTTTCGTAATCCCATTCACGGCTATAAGCAGAACCTCCACCGATAATCAATTTTGGTTTTTCTGCCAATGCGATTCTTTCCATTTCATCGTAATCAACACGACCAGTTTCTTTGTTCAAGAAATATGGAACTGGATGATAAATCAAACCAGACGTGTTTACTGGAGAACCATGAGACAAGTGACCACCATGATTCAAATCCAACCCCATGAATTTATCGCCAGGCTGCAAGATAGACAAAAGAACAGCACCATTTGCCTGAGCACCAGAGTGTGGTTGAACATTTGCAAATTCAGCACCATACAATTGTTTCAAACGTTCGATAGCCAACGTTTCAATTTCGTCAACAACTTCGCAACCTCCATAATGACGTTTCCCTGGATAACCCTCTGCATACTTGTTCGTGCAATACGAACCCATAGCCTGCATAACTTGTTCACTTACAAAGTTTTCCGACGCAATCAATTCAATGCCTCGTAACTGTCTTTGATGTTCTTTTTCGATTAAATCAAAGATTGTATTGTCTCTATTCATCAGTATAAAATTTTATTTTGACACGCAAAATTATCAAAAAACCGATAGTAAACTTAGACAATTGAGTGTAAGATATTAACAATTGTTCATTAGTTATGAATAGAGACAATGAATCAAGAAACAGGAATCAAGGCATAAAATTCTCCATCATAAAACACTTAATTTCTAAATTAGAATTCCACATTAAATCTATCTTTGCACAACAAACACACATAACAAATGAATACAACTGGAGAAATTTTATTATACCAGCCAGACGAAACCGTACGGTTGGAAGTGAGAATGGATAAAGAAACCATCTGGCTTACACAACAACAAATTGCAGAACTGTTTGGAACCAAAAGGCCTGCAATTACAAAACATTTAAACAACATTTACCAAACCAATGAATTAGACGAAGCAAACACATGTTCCATTTTGGAACACATGGGTAACGATGGTAAACAATTGTATCGCACTAAATTCTATAATCTTGATGCAATTCTTTCAATAGGATATAGAGTTAATTCAAAAAATGCAACAAAATTCCGACAATGGGCAAATTCCGTATTAAAAGAACACTTACTTCGTGGATATACCACCAACCAAAGAATTGCAAATTTGGAAAATACCGTAGAACAGCAGCAACATATATTGAAACAACACGAGGAAAAAATAAACTTTTTCGTGAGAACCTCTTTACCGCCTGTTGAAGGCATTTTCTACCAAGGACAGATTTTCGATGCGTACGTTTTCGCGGCAAACCTTATAAAATCTGCAAAGAATTCTATTGTCTTGATTGACAATTATATTGACGAATCTGTCTTTACGCTGTTGGATAAACGCAACGATGATGTTTCTGCAACAATATACACAAAAACAATCTCCAAGCAACTGGAACTTGATGTGCAGAAGCATAATGCGCAATACAAACCTATAGAACTAAAAATCGTAAATGCCATTCACGATAGATTTCTCATGATTGATAACGACGTCTACCACATTGGTGCTTCGCTGAAAGATTTGGGCAAGAAACTTTTTGCTTTCTCCAAATTTGAAACAAAAGCTAATGAAATTTTACAGTTTTTCTTGTTTTGAAAACCTCCAAAACACGCGACTCAGAGGTCTTTAGCTACATATTGTTTAAAAGCCCAGCTGGCTTTCATATCAATAGAAGATGTACAATTCTCAATAATTCAACCCTGTAAGGGTTGCACAAAATGAATACAACCCCGCTGCGGTTGTTGTTTTGTGTTGGATTGCTTTTTCTATTGACATGAAACTCCTAACGGAGTTTTTAATTCTTTTCTAAAATCAACTCTTATCTCTTAATTCTTAACTCTTAATTCTTAATTCTTATCTCTTAATTCTTAATTCTAAAAAAAAACCTCCGAAGCTCTCGCCCCGAAGGTTTAATTCTCAATTTTCAATTGTCAATTATTATTTCACTACCACTCCTTGCATTTCGTTTCCTACTTGCACGAAATAAATGCCTGCTTTCAAATTTTGGTTGACAATTTTTTGACCAAGACTTGTAATTACAAATGCTGGTGCTTCGCCGTTTACAAGAATTTGACGGTTTGAAATTGTTACAAGCATTTCTTCTTCCACATCGTTGATTGCGGTAGAAATACGTTCAAATGTTGCAACATAGAAAGCATCGCCTGTTACAGTTATTGTTCGTGGATTTTCCGTATCACCATCGTTCCACGAAACAAATTTGTAACCTGTTGCTGGAACAACAGCCAATACTGTCGTTGCATTTGCTGCGAACGAACCACCACCAACTACAGTTCCTTGTTCGTTGTTTGCCGAAATGGCTGTGATTGTATAACTTGATTGTGGATCTGTATTGGTATTTTCTGCAAATGTTGCTATGAATGTAGCATTTCCTGTTACAGTTATTGTTCGTGGATTATCGGTATTTCCGTCGTTCCATTGTACAAATTTATAACCTGCTGATGGAACGGCAACCAATGTTGCAGTTTTACCATTTTCGTAACTGCCACTCCCCACAACAGTTCCTTGCGCATTGTTTGCAGAGGAAACCGTAATTGTATAGTTTTGTTCATTGTCGCCACCTTGACCAGAACCACCTTCGGAGTATTCTCCGCCTTCGGAACTTCCGCCTATGCCATTTTCCGCCTTTGTTGTGAATTTACCAGTATATTCTTTTAGCACCGCCTTGCTTTTGCTCAATGCTTTGAAAGAATAGCCATAGTCTGTTGCTGCAGAAAGACCTGTAACCGTAAACTGATAGCCTTCAATTTCTGACTTGAGTGTATTGCCACTAAAATCTATGTTCGACAACTGACCTTGATTGTTGAACGTAAGTGTGCAGAATGTTACGTTGTTGTTTGAGATTGTTAAACTATACGAATTTGCAGTTGTTGTTGTTGGCATTGAGAACACTGCCTCGGTAATTTCTGGCTCCACAGAAACAGCATCTTTTGTTACTACAGTTTCTTCGGCAGATACGCATTCTATGTGCTTGAAATTTCCCCAATTGTTATCCAAATCGTATGCATCAAAATTATCGCAAGGTATATACAAATACGCATTATAAGTTTCAAATGTTGAACTTTCTATTGCCTGTGGTTTTACCGCATAATTCGTAACTCTTGTTAGCGAAGTACAACCACTAAATGCATAATTTCCAATGTTCGTGACACTACTTGGAATGGTAATGGAGGTCAAAGCATCGCAAAAGCTGAATGCACTACTCCCAATGCTCGTAACACTGTTAGGTATAGTTACAGATGTCAAACCTGCGCAATCCTCAAATGCATAAGATCCAATGCTTGTGACGCTGAAGGTTTTGTCAACTGAAACTGTTTGTGGAATTACTATATCCCCAGTGTATGAATTTTTACCTTCTATATAATTTATAACAACTTCAACTTCCTTTTCATTAAGAACTTGATACATTATGCCATCCTTTTTAAAATGGGGAGAACTTGGATTTGGATATTTAGCAGTTGCAGTTACATCAGAAGTAAGTGAGTAGTTTTCGAATACAACTGACACAGCTTTATCTGGAGCATTAGCCAAGAATACATCGCTGAATGCAGGAGCTGAAGATGCAGTTGCAACAGTTACTGGAACAGAGAATTTAAGATAAACTTTTTCACCAGTTTTGATGTTAGCTTTAACTGAAGGCATTTCTTCATCAGTTACAGGAGTCCACCTATTAGCTTCTTTTGAACCATCAACCAAAGCATACATAAGAGTGTTGACATCAGCTCTTGCAGTACCTTCGAATTTTACGTTAACATATTGACCAACTGTAGCTGCAGCAACAGAAGAAGCAACTAATCCTTGATATGTGTAACCAGCAGCAGGATCATCAGCTACACCTTTGTAAGCTAATTCAAATGAATTTTCATAGTCCATTGGTTCTGCATAAAGAATCTCAAGTGATGCATTTGAGATGATAATAGGATCTTTTGCAAATCCTTCATCTGCAGAAGTTCCTGGATATACGTAACCGAAAACTAAATCTGGAACGCTCAAACCACCTTCTACTGGATCACCTATTGAACCTGCTTCACCATTTTGAGATTGATGATCAACATTTGTAAGGTTAAATAAAACTCCCATTGTGAAAGGTTCACCTGCAACTACTTCAACTTCGCCACAAGTAGCACCTCCTGTCAAATCCGACCAATAGTTAGCTTCTTTACGTTCATCAATTATAAAACTTTGCAATTTACCTGAGTGGTCGCAAACCCCCGACAATGTAACCATAAATTTGTCACCAACTTGTGGAGTCCATGAAGTGTTACCTGTTGCTTCGTCAACAGCATTTGGCAATACATTAGCATCACCACCTTGCCATTGGATTGAAGTACCAGTTGCATCTTTTGCTCCGTATTCGTTCCAAGGAATAGCAAGCTCGCCAGTTGATTCATCAAGTGTCCAAGGACCAGCAAAAGCAGCCAAACCGCAAAGGGCTGAACCTAATAGTAAAAATACTTTTTTCATAAACAATTAATATTATTTTTTCGCCTACTTCTTTTTCACCGACTTTCGGCACGCGTCGGAGTACCAAGGTTGGAGTATGCACATAAAAAAAGCGTGGTACTTCTTATATCTTATCATTTGGAATTTTGAGGTTCTGGACTACCCATACAGGCCAAACAACAATAGAAGTCCACGCTATACGTGAACGTCCTATCACTCTTCTCGGCCTGTATTTTAAAATTGTCCAGATTTCAAAATACCAAGTTAAGCAATGACGCTTTCAATATTTTATTGTGCAAATATGCAATTACTTCATAGGCAAAAATTTAAAAGTTTATTCACTCCAAATATAAATTTTTTTCGGTAAAAAATCAATCTGTTACAATTACAATGTTTTCTTCGGGAATCAGGTCTTGACAACGGTATTTACAAAACAGTTGCACAACCGTAATCACGTCTTTTTGGCAATACGTAACAATGCGCTGCAAATCGTTATCTTTCCAATACACATTGCACACCTGCGAGCCGTCAATATCATCTTTTGGCGTAGGAATGCCAAACACATGCGCCAACAATGCCAACGAGGTGTAGTTTTTGTAATCGCCAAAGCGCCACAAATCCAACGTGTCGAGATGCTGCACTTCCCACGGCTTTTGTCCACGGGAATCAAGCGTGAGCGGTACTTGTATGCCGTTAATCAACGCACGGCGGGCTATAAACGGAAAATCGAATTCCTTGCCGTTGTGGGCACAAAAATAGATTTTCTTGGAACTATAATATTTGTTGACCAAATCCATAAAATCGGACAAAATCTTACGCTCGTCGTCGCCAGCAAACGACCGCACACGCATTTCAAACGTGCCATCTTTCGGACGGACGAATGCAACCGAAATACAGATTATTTTGCCAAACTCAGCAAAAATCCCTGCTTTTTGGTACAAATCTTCGTCGCTCATGCCTTCTTCGTATAACCGCAAGGCTTTTTTCTGCCAGAAAAACTGTTCTTCTTCCGACAAATCCGACAACGACGGATGCTGTGGAACCGTCTCTATGTCGAGAAATAAAATTTTGGTAATGTCAATACCGGTAATTGTAGTGTTCATCATTGTATGTATGTTTTAGACTACAAAAATACAAAAATGATTAAAGAATCCAGAATCCCAAATCAGGATTCTGGATAAAAATTTCAGTATTAAGCCAAAACTACTTTACAATTACCTTCTGAATCATTGCTGTTCCATCGGTGAATTGAACAGTCAAAATATACAAACCATTACGAAGGTCTGAAACATCCATGCGAACCTGGAATGCGTCAATCATTTCCTGTTTCACAATAGTACCCTGCAACGACGACAGAGTGATATTCGCAATTTCCGTATCACTTTCTATGGTTACAAAATTATCTGCTGGATTTGGATAAATTGAAACCTGTGCAGCAATATCTTCTACAGCATCTTTCTCAATATATCTAAACTCTGCTTCTACCGTGCAGTCGTCAACAACAGTGAAGTATAATGTAGTAAGATTTGACAATGGTTTTCCGTTTTTAGTCCAAAGCACGAATTCATATCCTGCAGCTGGAGTTGCAACTAACATAACCTCATCGCCTTCGGTATAAGAACCGGCGCCAATAACCGTTCCAAATGTTTCGTCATTCACTTCCACTTCAACAGTAACGGTTTTAGGTTTAGCGACAAATTCAGCAAATAGGTTAATGCTGCCTTCGGCAACAAACGACAATATTGGTTCGGTACTAATAATTTCGCCGTCTTTCACCCAACCTTTAAACAAATAGCCTTCTGCAGGCGTAGCGACAAGCGTAACGGTTTCACCTGCTTCGAATTGTCCGTTGTTCAAACCAGCAACAGTTCCACCAGTCGAAACCGAGATAGTGTACATCTGTCCTTTCTCTTTCAATTCAACAGCAAGATGTTTATCGGCATTTGCAACAAATGAATATGTTACCGTTGATGACAAAACCTCATCGCTGTCGGCATCTTTCCAAGCAACAAAACGATGATTGTCATCAACCGTCACAGCCAACGAAACAGTGGTGCCTTCATCGAATATGCCTGTATTAAGACCTTTTACCGTTCCACCTTCAAATTCATCAATAGTTACCGTATATATTTTTTTGAACTCTGCCACAAGATTCTTTTCAGCAGAGCAAACGAATGAATATTCCGCATCAGAACTTACTGGTGAGCCATTTTCAGTCCACTGTAGGAAACGATATCCAGCATTTGGCACTGCAGTAACGACAACTGTATCTTCTTCCTGATATGTACCTGCCCCTTGTACCGTCCCCATTGTTTCGTCAGCCGAAGCTACTGTAATGGTAAACGAATCGTATATGCGCGAGAAATGAGCAGTCAACTCAATGTCATTCATCAATTCAAATGAATACGACGCATCGGTTGAGACCGCCTCGTCATTGACTGTCCAATTAACAAATTCATATTTTGCATCTGGAGTAGCAACCACCGTTACCAAATCCCCTTCTTCGAACAAGCCTGCGCCGGAAACCGAACCACCTTCTTCAGCAATTAGCGAAACCGTATGTCCAATGAAATTGGCTTCGAAATAAGCAACAAACGAACGATTTTCCGTTGCAGAAAAAGTTAATGATGCGTCGGTAGAAATCACTTCATCATTTTCTGTCCAGTTCACAAACGAATACCCTGAATTTGCTGTTGCTGTAAGTGTTACAGACTTATTTTCCAAATATGTTCCAGCACCAGCAATTGTTCCACCAGAAGCAGGATTCGAAACCGCAGAAATAGTATATGACGGTATTGCCGAACAATTTGCGACAATTGTAATAGATTCATTTACAATAAATTCATACGTTAAATCAGTAGATACTTCAGCATCTGCGACTGTCCAATTTGTAAAATCAAAGCCATCATTCAAGGCAATTTGTACAGACGCTTCCGTGCCTTTATCGAATGTTCCTGCACCGGTCAAAACACCTGCATTTTCGATATTCAACTGCAACGTAACAGTACATTGTTCTATGAATTTTGCCTCAAAACTTCTGTCGGCGTTTGCAACAAATTCAAACACTGAATTCGTAGAAACCAGCGTATCGGCCTCATACCAGCCAGAGAAACGATAGTTTTCGTCTGCAAAAGCAACCAACTGAACTGTGTTTCCTTCTGTATACACGCCAGCGCCAGAAACTTCTCCGCCATCCTCAACAGTAGCATCAATAGCATAACGGGTTACGAAGTTTGCAACCACTGTTCTATTTGTTGACGTTGTAAACGTATATGTTGCCGATTCTGAAACAATCACATCATCTTCTGTCCAGTTCACAAACAGATATTTGTCTGTATTCACCGAAGAAGCATACAAAGACACCTCCGTTTCTTCGCCGGAACACACTATATCACCTGCGCCAGTAATAACTCCCGCACCTGGTATATTGGTTGTTGCAGTAATAGTAACATATTTGGCAAAATTAGCTTTCAGTGTCTTATCCGCAGAAACGACAAACGTATAAGAAGCATTTGTTGATACAACGGTATTATTTTCATCAGTCCAATTCACGAAACTATATCCTTCATCTGGGGTAGCCGTAACGGTAACACCTTCGCCCTCGCCATACATTCCACCAGTTGTTGAAACAGTTCCACCATTGGTAGCTGAGATTGATACCGAATATTGTTTTTTGAATACAGCCTGCAAAGTTCTTGATTTTTCAGCCTTAAACGTGTATTCGGCATCAAGTGAAACAGCAGTTCCGTCTTCATACCAATACATAAACTTAAAATCATCTGCTTTAGCAACAGCCGATACCGTTATATTTTCTGTTTCAGCCACATAATATTTTCCATCGCCGCTCAATTCCGCGATAGTATTGTCATATTCATCAAAAGCAATAGTATAATATCGTTTCACTGTTATTTCC
This sequence comes from uncultured Bacteroidales bacterium, assembly GCA_937892155.1. GTDB lineage: Bacteria > Bacteroidota > Bacteroidia > Bacteroidales > UBA1715 > UBA1715. The sequence goes on from CALAUG010000059.1 coordinate 19,018, forward strand.
GATGAACTTGGCTCTGCCGTCATTGGATAATTCGTTGACACAACACGCACCTTATACTTGCCATCGCCAACCGAAGCTGGAATATTTGCAGTTACAATTCCACTTTCTTTTGTTGTAACTCGGCCTAATTCTATAGGATTATCAAAAGATCCATTTGCATCAGACAATTGAGCAATAACCTGGTTTGCAGCAATATTTAAGTTGCTGACGCTCATTGAACCTGTCAATGAGAATGGAATTTCAATTGGAATTTCAGCCTCTACAGCACCTTCATAATAAGTTTGAGCAAGCGTACCAGTTGATAAACTTGGATTATAAATTAAAACAGCATCATCAACCATTAAATAGTCGCCTCCATTACCACTTCCCGGAGTTTCATTTGTTGTACAATTCATCAAAATATATTGTGGATCTGTTGAAGAACAACCTTCTGTTGAAAATGGGATTGAAAGACGAGTCCATACAAGTGTACCAGAAGATGAACTTGTTCTCTTAAACGTTGTTATTGCATTAGCTACTTCTTCAGATTGTTTAACTGTTCCATCACCATAAAAAATATGATTATAATCACCATGGACAGCTGCTCTAACACATGCACTATGTCCACTACTCTCGGCATAAAAAGCCACCCAAATTGTTACCGAATCAGGAACAGTATTTATTTCGGTATGGAATTCTTCCGTTGAACGATCGGTATAAACATGATTATCAGCATCTTTCGCCGATACAGCACCAGCATTCATACGTCCGTTTGTCAACGTTCCATTTGCTTTAATTGTTGTTAAGACAATATTTATCTCTCTACATTTTATTTTCACCGATTGAGAACCTGTAGATCCAGGACGAACATTACTAGATTTTTCTATCTGCGTCTTCATATAGTTCGCCTTACTTCCATTAGCAGACATTCCCGAATGCCAACCAAAAGGTTCATTTCCACTTTGTTTTGAGCCACTATATGATTTCCAATCTGCTTCGAAATTAGAATTCGGGATTTGAACGCCATAATCTTGTGCAATAGTCGATAGGCACACAGCCATGACCATTAAGAAAGATAAACATTTTCTCATATCGTATATTTTTTTTCCAAAAATACAGCATTTTACCATTTGTATGATATTGATTATATCAATGGTAGTAACAAAAAACAAAAACTTATCAACAAGTGAACAATTATTGAGCGATATTAATCGTCACAACAATCTCCAACCTCTTTTCTATTCTTATGGTCGTCCCACTTCACGAACAAATTTGCGAGAATAGTTCCCGAAATTGAGTGCCAAACACAAGAAACAGCGGATACAACAGCAGCTTCTGGTAATGTTGCAAAATGTTTGGTTGCCAAATTTGTTGCAAGACCAGCATTTTGCATACCAACTTCAATGGCTATGGTTCTATTTTTTGCAGTTCCCATTTTCAAACATTTACCAACAATAAACCCAAACAAATAACCAAGAGCATTGTGGCAAAATATTGCAATGAAAATAACAACACCCGATTTAAAAAATGCGGAGCCATTACTTGCGATAACTCCACCAACAATACATGCAAGTCCTATAACAGAAACTCCAGGCATAATTTTGCGTATATCGCCGAACTTTTGATTTGAGCCAAACAAATAATTCAAGAAAAAACCAATAGTAACGGGCATTAATGTTACCAGCAATATAGATTTGAACATACCAAAAGCATCAACATCTATCGACTCTCCAGCCAACAAAAGAACCAACATCGGCGTCATTATTGGTGATAGCAGTGTAGTTACCGTTGTCATTCCCACCGAAAAAGCAACATCGCCACGACAGAGAAACGACATAATATTGGAAGAAACTCCACCTGGACAGCATCCGACCAAAATCAAACCAACACCTATCGCTGGATCAAGATGAAATATCTTTGTTAAAGAAAAAGCAATTAACGGCATTAATGTGTATTGCGCAACAGCACCTACCAATATATCAACTGGACGGGCAACCAATATTTTAAAATCATCAACGGTCAACGTCATACCCATTGACAACATAATAATTCCCAAAACCAATGCTTGAATATCACCCTTAACCCACAGAAATATATCGGGAAAGAAAAATGTAATGACAGCAATACCAATTATAAACAACGAGGTATTATTCGACAAAAAACTGCTTATTTTCTGAAGTATTTTCATCACCGCTAAATTTTTCGGGCAAAAATACCAAAGTTATGGCATTCAACAAAAAACAAAGACGTGCTTTTTTGACGAAATTATTCGTCAGTTTTTTGAGTTTTTCACGTATATATTTTTAATTTGCAAAAAATTTGAGTATGAAACGTATTTACAAACTTGGTATAGCACTGGTACTCCTTGCAGGAGTTGTTGCTTTTGCTATGCCCAATAAGAAAAAAGATCCTAAAATGGAAAACGCTATTGTAACTTTTGAAACAAATTATGGTGTTATCAAAATTAAACTTTACAACGAGACACCACTTCACAGAGATAATTTTATAAAGTTGGCTGAGCAGCACTATTACGACAGTCTTTTGTTCCATCGAGTTATTGATAAATTTATGATTCAAACTGGTGATCCAAAATCAAAAGGAGCAGCAGCCGGAACAATGTTAGGAACGGGCGGGCCTGGCTATACGATTCCTGCAGAATTTAACACTAACTTTATACATAAGAAAGGTGCTGTTGCCGCAGCACGTCTTGGCGGACCACAGAATCCGAATAAAGAATCTTCAGGTTCCCAGTTTTACATTGTTGTCGGACAAACCGTACAAGCCGACCAATTGGATGCAATGGCCACAAACAAAGCAGAGCAGGTAAAGTCGGAAGTAATTCAAAGTTTGCTATACAAGCCAGAGAACAAAGAATATTTGCAGGAACTTATAACACTGCAACAAACTGGCGACAGACAAAACTTTATGAAAAAGTGGCAGGCATTCGCAGACATGAACAAAGATACGCTTGCTTCCATCAAAACAATATCGTACACAAACGAACAAAAAGAAATTTACAGTACCATCGGTGGCACACCACATTTGGATATGGATTACACCGTATTTGGCGAAGTTGTTGAAGGATTAGACATTGTAGAAAAAATATCAAAAGTTGGGACAGATAAAGCCAATCGTCCTTTAACAGACATCATTATCACTAAAGTTTCTGTAGAAAAATAAAAACCATGTTACAATTAATCGACCAACTTCTCTCCGACGTTGAGAAGTTCAAAGCAGAAAACAAAGAACAAGTTGAAGAATTTCGTTTAAAATTCCTTTCTAAAAAAGGGGAATTAAATAAAGTATTTGAAGAGTTCAGAAATGTTCCAAACGAGCAAAAAAAGGAAATCGGCCAGAAAATAAATCATCTTAAACAAACAGCGCAGGCAAAATTTGAAGCCCTTCAACAAAGTGTTTCTTCAAATGAAGACGATTGCTGTGGCAACATTGATTTGACCCTGCCAGGAAATCCTATACAACTAGGAAGCCATCATCCCCTTTCAATTGTCCGTAACGAAATCATAGACATATTCTCACGCATTGGTTTTACCGTTGAGGAAGGTCCTGAAATGGAAGACGACTGGCACGTTTTTTCAGCCTTAAACTTTCCACCAGAACACCCTGCCCGCGATATGCAGGATACATTTTTCATAGAAAGAGAAAAAGAAGACATTTTACTGCGTACACATACATCTTCGGTGCAAGTACGCGTGATGGAACATACACAACCGCCTATCCGTTCTATTTTCCCTGGGCGTGTATTCCGTAACGAAGCAATATCGGCACGTGCACACTGTATTTTCCACCAAGTAGAAGGTTTGTATGTCGACACAAATGTTTCGTTTGCCGACTTAAAACAAACGTTGTTGTATTTTGCGAAAGAAATGTTTGGCACAAAAACACAAATACGTCTTCGTCCTTCCTATTTTCCATTCACAGAGCCTTCTGCCGAAATGGATATTTCATGCTCTATTTGTGGAGGTAAAGGCTGTCCTGTATGTAAAGGAACCGGCTGGTTGGAAATTTTAGGTTGCGGAATGGTTGATCCTAATGTATTGAAGAGTTGTAACATTGACGCAGACAAATACACAGGTTTCGCTTTCGGAATGGGTGTAGAACGTATTGCAATGCTGAAATATCAAGTGAAAGACATTCGTTTATTCTTTAAAAACGATACTCGATTCATCAAACAATTTGAATCTGCAAAATAATTCTATATGAAAAGGAACATTTTTTTCTTTTTTGGTTTTGCGCTATCATTACTCTTAACTGCCAGTGCAGAGCAAAAGAATACAAATCCACAAGGAATGACTATATCGACAAGAATCACTCCTATCAGTGGTTTTACACGGGAAAAATGTTCAGAATCTTCTTTTGCTCATTATTTACAAAATTTGCCTCTTAAACAACAAGGCGCAAAAGTTCACCTATTTGACAACAGCGTGAAAAGCAACCAAGATGGCGCATACGCCGTTGTTGATATGGAAATCGGCAACACAGATCTTCAGCAATGCGCAGATGCAATAATACGACTTCGTGCGGAATGGCTTTGGAAGCAAAAACGATATTCCGACATACATTTCAACTTTACCACAGGGGCACCCATTGAGTACGTTAAATGGGCTGAAGGAGAACGATTTAAAGTATTAGGAAGTAAAATAACCTGGGAGAAAAAAGCAAATAAGGACTATTCTTACATAACCTTCCGTAAATATTTAGATAAAATATTTATGTATGTCGGTACTTCATCGCTCATCAAAGAACTTGTGTCAGTTCCATACGCAAACATTCAACCTGGTGACGTATTTATCCACGCAGGAAATCCAGGACACGCAATGATTGTCGTAGATGTTATTGTAAATCAATCGACCAAACAAAAAGCGTTTATTTGTGCACAGAGTTTTACCCCTGCACAAGAAATTGAAATTGTGAAAAACAAGAACAACAGCGATAATTCTCCATGGTATATTGTTGATACCAAAGCACAAAAAATCGTTTTTCCCGAATGGACATTTACCCCATTTGAACTAAAACGATTTAAATAAGTTCGTTTATTAGAAACGTTTTAAATCCTTTATATAAAAAGTCCACTCCGGTGTACGAATCATAAAATTTTCATTACAATCCAACGGGATAGTAAACCAAGGACTTTCGTCGTCTTCAAAGTTTTTCAATATCTCTATTTGTTGCGCAGTAGAATAACTTTGAGCAAGCATTATCTTCACGGTATTATTTACATCATTATGAAGTACATCAAGAATGATAACTGCATGTCCAGGCGCACCACCCTGAATAAAAACATCACCAGCCTTAATATCTTGAACAGCAACTTTTTGCAATTCACGTGCTAACGATGATGTTGTCACATTATTGAAAACAAACTCAATATACTTTTTAAACGTTTTATAGCTAAAATCCTGATTTTCAGACTGTATCCAACCATTATTAGAATCATTTACACGAAAACCAGCAGCCCAACGAGAATAATCGCAACGGAAACCATTCATAAAATTAAAATGAATACGTCCATATAATTGAGCTTCAAACAAATATTCAGCCCGTAAACGCATAACAGCCTGGGCACTTCGTTGCGAAGACGAATAATCATCCATATCTATCACTCCTATCTGCACATCAAACGTTTTTTCTTTCCCATCATAACAATGAGTTTTATAACCGAACGGTTTTAACGGAAGGTTGAGTAAATAATATTCAAAAGAACTAGCAGTAACCGACTGCCTATAATAGTTCTCTCCAGCCAATTTAATTGGGAAACGCGTGCCGACGGTCATACCCTCATAAGCAATAAATTTATATTTTTTATCGTCGGAATATTGATTATATGAAGAATCTGTTAGACTATGAGAAAAACAAACTATTTGTTCCAGCACTAACAAAATAACGAGAAAATACTTTCTATTCATTGAATGAATCTATTGATTACACAAATAACGTCATTTTTGTTCTAATATGCGCAAAGATTGATTTTTTCCAAAAATTTTTTTTTAAACAGTTTGTGAGTGAAAAAAAAGAGTATATTTGCACGTGTTTTCACAAGGCTCCGTAGCACAATTGGATTAATGCCCCTGACTACGGATCAGGAGATTGGGGGTTCGAACCCCTCCGGAGTCACTTTAAAGCATCTACCCATATAGATGCTTTTTTTATACCCTACTATTAAACAAAAAAAGATGAAGTCAATACTTCATCTTTTCTGTAATCCTTGAATTTACTACCAATTATATCAAGTTAATGTTGTTCTTTTTACACAGTTCAACAACTTCGTCTCCCCACAATGAACTTTGAACCTCGCCAATATGTGCTTTGCGAAGAAAGAACATACACAAACGGCTTTGACCTATACCACCACCAATAGAAAGTGGCAATTCGCCATTCAACAACTTTTTATGGAACAATAGATTCTTTCTGTCCTCTGCATTCGCCTTTTTCAACTGATATTCCATTGCATTGGAATCAACACGAATACCCATAGACGAAATTTCAAAAGAATTTTCCAAAACAGGGTTCCAGAGAAGAATATCCCCATTCAAACTCCAATCATCGTAGTCTGGAGCCCGGCCATCGTGTTTTTCGCCGTTCGATAATTCGTCTCCTATGCCCATCAAAAATACAGCACCATATTCTTTAGTAATTTCATACTCACGCTGTTTTGCCGTATAATTTGGATATTTCTGCAATAATTCCTCACTCGTTACAAACGTTATTTTTTCAGGAAGAATAGGTTTTATTTGTGGATATTCCTCTGACACGACGTATTCTGTATGTTTTAACACGTCATAAATACGTTTCACCATCAAACGAAGGAATGATACATTTCTGTCCTCTTGAGAAATCGTGCGTTCCCAATCCCATTGATCAACATACAGAGAATGGATATTATCCAAATCCTCATCGGGACGGATAGCATTCATATCAGTTAAAATTCCGTAACCCGGTTGCATTTCGTACTTAGCTAAGGCCATACGTTTCCATTTTGCAAGGGAATTAACAACCTCGGCATGCTGGTCATTCAAAGACTTCACAGGAAAAGTCACTTTTCGTTCCGTTCCGTTCAAGTCATCATTTATACCCGTTCCTTTAAGCACGAACAATGGTGCAGTAACACGGCGCAAACATAATCCAACAGATAGATTATGCTCAAAAGTGTCTTTAATCAATTTTATTGCATGTTCTGTCTGTTGTGCGTCCAACGGAGACGAGTAATTTTTTGGTATAAAAACGGACGTTGCCATATCTCTCATTTATTTTTCACAAAAATAGAGAGTTTTGGCAAAAAATGATATGCCAATCACACAAAATAGAAGGTTAGAATTGGAAATAAATGAATTTTTGCAAATCTGCAGTTACAAACTGGTACACGACAAAGACTACAACAACCGTAACAACAGCCATAAGTGGCAGCGGTAATGATGCAAAGGCAATTCTATAGCGACGTTTTAACTTTTCTGGCAGCCAGTGAATTATCATTCCCAAGACAAACAAAACAATGATATTTTCGCAACTCCGTGCAATTTCCGGTAGTTGTTCCAAATTCCATGGCGAACCAATTTGATTTACCATATTTTTTGCCGTATTCCATGCTACTTCGTTCGCTTCGGCTGGATCAAGGTTGGAACCTGCACGGAAAAACAATCGCGTCCACGTAATGAATACAAAAGTCAAAAACACAGCCCACGCGCGTTCAAGCCATGGTATCAGTGCTTTAAAGCCAATAAAATTGTACATAAAGCGCAAAAATGTTCCAGTCCAAATAACACCCGACCACACTAAAGCAATATTCCAAACCGGAGCTGGGAAATATTCCGTCATTTTGTAGCAACCAAACGTCACAATACTGATAGATAGCAGTCGCAACGGATGATCCCAATCCTTCCAAAAACGATAAATTATCATTCCTATTCCATTCAAACCGCCCCAAATCATAAAATTCCAACTCGCCCCGTGCCACAAACCACCAAGCAACATCGTATTCAATCTATTCATATTCGATGTAAGCGATTTTTTCTTTTCTGGGGATTTATGACAATAAATGGTTACTATCAACGCCAACGAAATCAATATAACAGCAACCCAGATACTTCCCGACAAAACAGTTCCAATCAATGCGATTGTAGCAATGCACGCATACGTTCCAACCGAAGCAGTTCTATTTCCACCAAGCGGAATGTATAAATAATCCTGCAACCATTTCGACAACGAAATATGCCACCGTTTCCAAAATTCGCCAGGATTCGTGGCCTTGTACGGAGAATTGAAGTTTTTAGGCAAATAAAATCCCATAATCATTGCTACGCCGATGGCAATATCGGTATAACCCGAAAAATCGGCATAAACTTGCAATGAATAAGCAAACAATGCAACTAAGTTTTCAAAACCAGTATATAACAATGGATTATCGAAAACCCTATCGACAAAATTCACAGCCAAATAATCGCTCAAAATGATTTTTTTCGCCAAGCCGTTCAATATCCAAAACACCGCAATTCCAAATTGGCGACGCGACAAGAAATATTTCTTGTAAATCTGCGGAATAAAATCGGCCGCACGTACAATTGGTCCAGCAACCAATTGCGGGAAAAACGTCACATAAAAACCAAAATTCAAGACATTGCGAACCGGCTCGACTTTTCCACGGAAAACGTCCATTATGTAACTGATACACTGAAACGTATAGAACGATATACCGACAGGGAGAATAATTTTATCGACGGTAAATGTTTCTTTGCCCGCAAACACGTTTCCAATCTCGGCAAATACATTCACGATAGGAATTTTTAAACCGACAAGATTTAAAATCATATCAGCAAAGAAATAGGAATACTTAAAATAGCAGAGAATACCCAAATTCAACGCCAAACCAACGAGCAAACATCCCAATTTACCTTTTTCCGTCTGTCGTTTCACCATTGCCAGACCAAGCCAGAAATTCAAGAATGTGGCAAAAATCAAAATCAGCGTAGCCCACCCACTTGTTTTGTAATAAAAGAACACGCTGACAAAGAAAATAAATGAATTGCGAAGCAATACCTTATTCTTCATCAAAGAAAATACGGCAAAAACAAGAGCAAAAAACGCCCAAAAATAGAATTGCGTAAACAACAATGGAGAATTGCTGTCGAACGAAAAAATATTTTTGAGAAACGAGAGAAACATTTTTAATTATTATGCTGAAACCGAACGATTTTAATTTGAAGCAAATTTATTTCTTTTTTTCTAATGTATATAAATCTCGCACAAGACGTACACTCTGACTGTAGTTGCGATAATAACTGTCCATAATGGCATAATCATTGCTGAATTCCAAGTAGTAAGCGTTGTCGCTGTCGTTTGCAGACAAAGACCAGTAGAACCCGAGAGAGCCAACGCCGTAAACATCAGAACCAATATGGTCGCCTGCAGCAGGAAGAAATATAGATTTGCTATTTTTCTTACTTGTAAACAATCCTCCGTACACTCCATTCTGCGATGTCCATTTATAGTTGCAGTTTGCTAACAATTCATTTATTTCATCTTGTGTTGGCACTCGCCAATTAGAATCTGATAATTCTTGTACTTCATCAAATGTATAATAGTTGCCATATTCTTCAGGGGTATTTGCACCTACATTGCTCGTTGCCCATTCTACAGAAAGACTTAAATCCACTGCTTCTTGGCAAAAAACTGCAAAGCCAAGAATAAGAAAGATTGCTATGAAGAGAATTTGTTTCATCACTTTTTTTATATCCTGAACAAGACGCACAGACCGACCGGAACTGCGTGCGCTGAAACTTGAGAAGGCTTAAGATAAAATTAATTCCTCCGCATCATAGTTTCATTATACGATTCAATTATTGCACGATACATCATATCGCCCATAAGTTTATATCCTTTTCGAGTGAAATGAATTTTGTCTTTTTGCGCCAAACCAAATGCCTCCCATTGTCTCATAGAACCCAAACCACCCATTATAGCAAACATATCCCACACGCCACCATCGTGTTTACTTGCCAATGTATAAAAGTCATTCTGAACCTTTAGACCATTTTTATTTACCTCGTAATACGATGACTTTTTCCCTTTAAACTTCCTAAATGAATCATTATTTGTGATGAAAATGTAGGCGCAATTCGGCACAACACATTCTATTTTCGCAATCAGCGAATCATAATTTGATATGAAAACAGAATCGGAGAAATTTTCAGGGACTGCATCGTTTATTCCTATGGCAAAAATCACCAACTGAGGACGAATCAACGCCAACTGTCGTTCAAAATTTTCGCAAGACAAATACGACGGAACTGATGCTCCATTCACACCAATTGCGTGATACACGACGCCCGGTTCGTCATTTTCGGGCAAAAATCCATTAACCGTAAACGAATGAGGTACAGTATCTTTTTGAACAACACGCATGGTAAACACTTCTGCAGGTGTTTTGCATACAAAAACATACGAACTCGTAGTTGTATCGTAGGTAGCCGTATAGACCGTATCATTAATAACCAAAATTGGTTCAACCAAGTTTGTATCGGCGTACCCTATTACCGTCATCTTTGTAAATTTCCAACGATGACGTTCCTCGTCCGGATTAAGATTGACCGTTATTTCTGCCAACGTATCTTGTGTTGTCACTGCAATACCCGTCACACCAAGTGTTGCCACACGGCTTTCACGGACATTTCGTGACGGTGTCCATTCTCCTTTATGCGTAACTTTATAATTAGACGGATTATTGGTTTTTGCCGTTTCGAATGGGAAAATAATACCACGACTGGCATGATAATCCTGAATCAGCGTATCAAAATGAGAACGCACCTGATGCGAAAACATATCAGCCTGCACGTGTGAACCACCTATATGGAGTATCGACAATTGTTTCTGTTGACCGCGTAACAAACCATTTAACTCATCATAAAAATGAGTCAAGCGGGCACTTGAACCTTTCGGAATAACTATTTCATTCTTTGAGCCATCTATGAACGGATAACCTTTAAGGAAAGGATATTGAGTATTAGACTGTGCGAATGTACAATTGACAATCAACAGAAACACTATAGACAAACCTAAAACACTATGTACCCTATTCTTCTGCATCAGCCTCCGTTATTAAAAGTGTATCCACCCCAACTGAATCTTCCATTTCGTCGAGTTCCTCTTCTGGTTGCTCTTGAGGAAGCCACATTTCATTTCTTTGTAAAAATTTGTAATACTCGTAATAATGCATAAAAGACTCTGTGAAAATCTCGGCAATCCGTTTAGCACCCTGCGGTGAAAAATGTATATAGTCAGGAGCAGCCCATGCAGGACTATGAGAAACCCACTGTATCATTGAATTTCGTCCACCCATCACTTCAAACATATTCCAGAATGCCGCCCCGTTTTCCAAAGCGACATCTTTCATAGCTTGAACAACTTCTTCAACGAAAGGCCACGTCTGCAATTCACCATTGACTTTCGTTGACATATCGGCAGGTCCAATAACCAATATCGCAGCATCAGGACAAAGCCTTTGCATATATTTTATTTGACGTGCGAAATCCTTCTTATAATTTTCTACAGCCGTTTCCGATGTAATCGCAGGTACTGCATTACCTCCAAATTCCATTATAACCATAGGAACTTTAAACAATCGCATAGTTTCACGTAACAACGATGAAGAAATACCTGTGAAAAATGTTCCAGCACTACCACGTAACGGAATATTGTCAACCGTCACTCCCGTATTACTTTCCAACGAAACCGCATACAATTCAGCACATCCTTTCAATGACAACGAACAAGTAGACACAAAGGAACCCAACGACCAAGATAATTCCGTCATGCCAAATTTTTCTTCCTCTACCACCAAAGTTGAATCAATGCCATTAGCAGACAATGTTGCTTTAAAGTCTGCTTTGTTATTACCAAGTAATAGGCGAACTCTATTAAACTTCTTTGTACCTTCAAAAACTTGTTTCCAATCGCGGGTGGTATAGGTCAGTATAACAGAACCATTCAAATCTGCCATTTGTGCCAATACACCATAGCGATTATGAGGTAACCGCTGGCGCAACGTTCCAGAAGCAACATAGCGCGGAATACTATCGGAAACCGTTTGTCCGACCGCTGTTGTCTGAAACAACGGCACAATCGGTAACATTCCCACTCCATTTCCACCAAATTTTTCCTGTAAAGCCTGACGGATATATCCAGAAATTCTATCCAATTCTATTTGAGAATCGCCATAATGAAGAATATGCAATGCACCTTTTTTCTTTGTCTGTTCCTCCAAAGCAACAAAAACCTTGTTTAGCAACTCCGGATTATCGTCTGGAAAATAAATACGAGCAAGACTTGTCGTATCAAACTTTTTGAAAAAATTCAAAGAATCAATAAATGCCAACGAATCAACATTTTCGCTCACATCCGGCAAAGTATCCATTACAGCAACAAAATCATTTTCAATACTTTGCAAGGAATCTTCCAAATTTATATCAACAGTACCAGGATTGAACACTTCCGTCAGCGAAGGGAAGCGCAATGTCACCTGGACACCATCCTTCGGAAAAACCACACACACAACGCCAAGCAGGGCGAAAACGCCAGCAAAGAACAGTATAATGTGGACATTCTTCATTCTCTAAATATAAATTTGCCAAAGGTACAAAATTCACATATTTAGACAACTCCACACAAAAAGATTGTCATATAGCAGATTTTCAATATTTTTGTCTGTGAAATGATTGTTATATCTTTTAACTGGACAATAATGATAAAAAAACTATTCTACACTATCAGCATTTGCTTATTGGTAACAGCATGCAACATTCAAGAAGCAAAAAATATTAAAGACTGTGCGTTCACCTTCAAATCAATTTCCAACATGATGGTAAACGACATTTCCTTTGAGGGGAAACGCAGTTTAAAAGATTTCTCTCCATCCGATGTTGCACTTATATCAAGAGGTTTGATGACAGAAATGCCAATAAATTTTACGGCCAATGTCAGAATTGACAATCCCAACAATCAAAAAGCAGAATTAAGCGCACTGGAATGGATTTTACTCATCAAAGATATTGAAGTTGCCAGCGGCATAGTGGACGAAAAAACAAAAATTGACGCACATCAAAGCATAACAATACCACTGGAAGTTGAGACAAACACCAACGTATTGAAAAATTTTTCGCTCACCGAAATAAAAAACATCATTTTTAACATCAGTAATTCAAAAGGTTTACCTGAAAATTCTACTCTAAAAGTTAAACCAGCCATTATGGTTGGGAAAAAGATGGTGAAATCACCAGCTTATATCACTATTGATTTAGACAAAAAGTAACATTTACAGCAGTTTTCCTTCCAAATCATAGGTGTCGGCTTTGGTAATTTTTATAGGATAAAATTCTCCCACTTGTAAATTACCATTAGGAATAAAAACCTCATTATCAACTTCATACGCATCGTACTGTGTGCGACCGACAAATCCATCATCTTCCTGTCTGTCAATTAGTACAGGAAATGTTTTACCTACTTTTGCCGAATTTTTCTTCATCGAAATTTCCTGTTGAATGTTCATTATGATTTCCTGACGTTCCAATTTTACGTGTTCAGGTATGGTATTTCGATAATTTTCACCAGCGTACGTTCCTTCTTCATGGGAATAGGTAAACACACCCAGTCTATCAAATTCTGCCTGTTGCACAAAATCGACCAATTTTTGGAATTCCTTTTCGGTTTCTCCAGGGTGACCGACAATCAACGATGTACGTATTGCGATATCCGGTACTTTCGTTTTCAATTCCTCCATTAACGCAAATGTTTCCTTTTCGCTAAAAAAGCGTCGCATTTTCGTCAGGACCTTATCCGATGCGTGCTGAAACGGAATATCTATGTAATGACACACTTTGGAAAGTTGATTCATAGAATTGAGAACTTCCTTCGGAAAACTATTCGGATATAAATAATGCAGACGAATCCATTGTAGACCATCTATTGGTTGTAATTTTTCCAACAATTCTGCAAGTACGTTCCGTTTATATAAATCGTAGCCAAAGAATGACAAATCTTGAGCTATTAACGAAAGTTCCTTCGCCCCATTTGAAACTAAAAACTTTGCTTCTTCCACCAAATTTTCAAGAGGTTCAGATATGTATTTTCCTCTTATTGAGGGAATTGCGCAAAATGCGCACGTACGGTTGCACCCTTCCGCCAATTTCAAATACGCCAAATGTTTTGGAGTCGAAACCAAGCGTTCGCACCAGATTGATTCATTTTTAACGACACGTAATTCTTGCAAAATATCGTCTATGCCACGTGCTCCAAAAAACGAATCCACTTCGGGAATTTCTGCCCTGAGTTCATCGGCATAGCGTTGCGAAAGACAGCCTATCACATACAATTTCTTGATTTGTCCGTTGTTTTTTGCCTTTACGGCCTGTAAAATCATATCTATAGATTCCTGTTTGGCGTCGCCAATGAATCCACAGGTATTAATAATGACAATCTCCGAAAATTCATTGGAATCAAACACAATCGAATATCCCGAAGCAACAGCCTGACGGGCTAATCGTTCAGAATCAACAAGATTTTTAGAACAACCAAGAGTTATTATATTAATTGTCTGTTTCATTTCTTGTAATAAAAGTAATTATTTTGCCCAGACCTTCAACGTTCTTAAATAGTTTTTCTGCTCGTCGGTAATACGAAAACTTTCACAGGCTTTTTGTATTGTTTTATTATGTACCCACGGTGCAAGCATCCTTTTCTCAATATATGGTATTGTTGCTTTCCACTGTTTAGCCAAAGCCGTTGCGAAGAACCAAGCAGCCATCATATTAACGTAGTATTCGTCACTTTTGACAGCAGCAGGAATTGTAAGATACTCCTGTTTAAAATCATCATCAAGGAAATGACTCATAAGCATTTCCATTCCGAAACGGCAAGTATATGTTTTATCGGAGGCTGCCCATTCTCTAATTTTTAACAACAAATCAGATTTGTGTTTTTTAAATACTTTTGGTGACATAATATCACAAACAGCCCAATTGTCAACATACGGCAAGAACCTATCTGTTTTCCGTATGCACGTATCGTAATCCTTTATTTCCGAAATCAATAATCCGTGAAGCATATTCTCGTCGTAATACTTATGAGGCAATTCCTGCAGAAATGTGTCAAAACTTTGCGATTTAAAGACATCCTTTGCCAACAATCGCACCTTAGGAACACGTACACCAATGAATAAATCAGGAGAAACCGTAGGTGTCAATTTTGCCTGAAAACGCGCATATTCCTCATCACGCAATGCAAACAATTGTTTTTGTATCTCTGTCATCGTGTTAAATTTCACAAATGTAACTAAAAACTACGGAAACAGACAACAGACTTCATGCAACTAAATATTTAAGAAGTTTTCAACACCTATTTCTATTACAATTTTTTCATAGTACATTTGAGAAAAATTAAATACATGGACAACGTAATTAACGGAAAATTATTAGAAGCCTGCGAACCTCAGACAGGAGAAGGTGCAAACGGCGCATGGAAAAGACAAAACTTTATTATCGAAACGTTTGCTCAATATCCACGTAAGGTGTGTTTTACCGTGGCAAACGACAAGATAGACATGTCACAATTTCCTATAGGAAGCATTATTGCCGTATCTATAAACATTGAAAGCCGAGAATACAACGGCCGTTGGTACACTGATTTCAGAGCATGGAGAGTTGAACAAGGACAACAAGTTCCGCCTCAAAACGAAATACAGGGAACGGTTACTTTTGTTGGTCAAGAAGCATCGGGCACAAGTCAAAATGGGAAACAATGGAAACGTCAGGAATTCGTTATTGAAACAAGCGAGACGTATCCAAAAAAAATAAGTTTCTCCATTTGGGGCGACAGAATCAACAAAACTCTCCTAACGCCAGGAAAAGCCGTAACTGTTTCGGTTGATTTAGAAAGTCGCAAGAGCAATAACGGTAGCTGGTTTTCAAGCGCACAGGCATATAGAATTGTTGAAGGCATTCAACAACAGCAACCTATGCCACAAGCACCAAACAATCAAACCTTTGGTGTAGATGCAACGCCAAGTGCAAATCCTTTTGGTAGTAGCGCCACAATCGCAATCGATCCTCTAACGAGCGAACAGGCAGCAACGCAAGATGCTGGTGACGACTTACCATTTTAAAAAAAAAATTCATATTCGTATAGCTTTGTGCAAATGAAGTCATTTGCACGAAGCGGTACGTTTACAGCATTACCCAAACGCCATTTGGCAATAATGACGAACCAGTTGGGTACGCAAATACATTAATACGCAAATACAAAGTAAATCACCAATGCAATTTGAATAATAAGAATTGCAGGGACTCCAATATAAAATTTAGGATGCTGCGTTTTGTGCCGCCAAACCATCATTCCAGCAAGCGCACCAATTGAACCACCTATTAGGGCTATTCCTATGAGTGTTTTCTCCGGTATACGCCATTTATTGTTTTTTGCCTTCCATTTGTCAACGCCGTACATAATAAAGGCAATAATATTAATCGCTACTAAGTAAATAATGATGTTGTATACTGTTTCCATATCCTATCGTTTATTTGGTTTTGGCAATTCAATATTTACGTGATTGGTTTTATATGGACCTTTACATTCAAAAGGAATCTGTAATTCTGTCAAAACCTGTTTGAATGCATTGAGATACTTGTTGTTTCTTGTGAGCTGCATAAAACTCAGAAATATCTTATCCGCAAGAGATGTGATTTCTATCATAACATGACCTTCAACAATAAAAAAATATGATTCAACATATTTGGTCAATTCTCCCCAATCACGTTGACCAGTATAATTAACGATGTACGACTCCGAAACAGAACCGTCTTCCATAACATTTTTACAATATTTTTTTGCATATTTTTTCTTGTCGTTATAGCCATGGATATCGTCCAATTTTTCGTACGCTTTAATTCGTCTAATCACTTCGTTACAAGAAACACGAGGTTCTGTTTGTAGATATAGTTGACTTCTTGCAATTGTGCCTAATGTTTCATTGTCCAAATCAGCCATTTCTCTTTTAAAAACAATGTGTACATGACTCAAAACATCACTATGGCAATTTTCTAACCCAAAATTATCTATTGGATTATGTCCAACTTTCGCTTCAACTATTTTATTGGAGGCAGGAAGAACCCTACACATAGCTTTGAACATAAACACGACAAAGGCTGAGCAGACACTGGAATCATTCCCTTTGGCATATTTCAAAATATTTTTCTGTTCAAAAGTAAAAATATGATACTGAGGTTTTCTCACAAAAGGATTGAATAAACCATTAACATAATCAAACAACAGCGCCTTTCCGCGATATTTTCTCGGTAAGTCCAGAGGCTCCTGTTTTATAAAATCATCCAAGGTAATATCGCAATCTTCGTTCGGTAGTAATGGGCTATCGACCTTTCTTATATTTGGAGCATCAACTTCAACATTATACGCATCTTTCACATATTGATAGATTGATGTCTCAACCCAGGGTGTGAATCCTCTTCCACCGGCCAAAGCATGGCAAATATTAAAATTGATATCCTTTCCTTCTGAATCAACGTATATCAAATGTCGGTTAACTTCTTCACTTCCCAACAACGGCAATGTATCTTTTGTTTTAATGACGGCAATTGGTCTGTCATTTTGAATTAAATCATACCCGCCATCTTCATCAACAACAATCTCTTTGCAAAAATAGGTATAGCGTTTTGCTGCTTTATTGATAGATTCGCGCAGAATAGCAAAATCAACTTCATCCTTCATTGTAACACGTATTCTTGCGCTATATTTAATATGTTTACCAATTCTATATAACTGGTAAGTATCAAAATGTTTCTTCATAATTGACAAGACGTTACAGAACCAACATTACATCATTCTAAAACTGATACTGCAAAAATGAACTATTTCCTAATATAAACCATACGTTCTCATCATTTTTCAAACATTCGCACACAAAAACATTGTTAATAACTTGTAGATGTAAAACGAACGTTAGAGAAACAGACTATTAAATAAAACGTAATTTTGTATATAAATTTTAAACTATAAAGATATTATGGGATTATTGTTATCGTTATTAATCGGTGCAGCTGCCGGCTATCTTGGTAGCAGATTTTTCAGCGGTTCAGGAAAAGGTTTGCTTTTAAATTTAATCATCGGTATTGTCGGTGGCGCTCTTGGAAACTGGTTATTCAGTCATCTTGGTATTGGCGGAAGCACTCTTCTATGGGAATTAGTCAGCGCAACCATCGGTGCAGTTATTCTACTTTGGCTTATTTCCTTGATCAACAAGAAATAATTCCACAAAAACAAAAGGCGACTAAGGTCGCCTTTCTTTTTTTTGAAAAAAATTATCCCCATACTCTGTCTTGTATTTGTAGCCTGCCGAGAAAACTATCCAGACTACGACGATGAACCTTTTGTGCAGTTTATTTCTGGCATAACAAGTACTGACTCAAGCGACAAAAAATTAGCTTTCACATTCGAACTCCACGATGGCGACGGGAACTTCGGATTGTCAGAAAAAGACACATTCGCACCATTCATTGATAGTTTTCAGCAAAACTTCTACGCAACTCCCTACTACATTGAGCAACGGGAAACTATACAACTTCCCTACAACTTCAGTTACAGGATTCCCAAACTGAGAGAAAACGGAAGCGACAAATTCATTAAGGCACAAGTTACCATCAATATGTCTTTTTCCAAAAATGCATTTCCATACGATAGCATTCTTCTTTCCTATTTCGTATTTGACAGAAAATTAAACATGAGCAATACCGACACAAGCGATGTAATTGTGTGGTAAACGTCAAACGTGTAGTATTTCTACGTATATTTGTCAATCATTGGTTATACGTATGGAAACAAAAGAACAAGGATTGATTGCAAAATTTTTGCATTTTATCACCATAGATGTCTGGAGCATCAACGTTAAGAAAATTTCATCACGGAATTCAAAACTAATCCGATTGCTTCAAATCATAATACTATCTGGTAAAGGATTTGTTCAAAAACGATGTATGGAAAAAGCATCAGCTTTAACCTACTACACAATTTTGTCAATAATTCCTATCGCCGCCATGGCTTTCGGTATAGCCAAAGGATTTGGTTTTGACAAAAACATAGAAGCGTATCTTATAGAACTCTGTGGCGACAAGCAAGATTTGGTTGATATAATTCTTAATTTCTGTGAATCAATGTTGAGCCGCACCCACGGAGGTCTTATTGCTGGTATTGGCATGGTATTTTTACTGTGGTCAGTCATAAAAGTGATGGGAAACATAGAAAGTGCATTCAATGAAATCTGGTCTGTGAATAAACCCCGTTCTCTCAACAGGAAATTAAGCGATTACTTAACCATCATTCTTCTTGCTCCTTTTTTCATTATAATTTCGTATAGCGCTACATCGTACATAACGGATTTAATTGAAAACTGGGCACAATCAATAGACTGGATTAATAGATTCCATGGTCTCATTTCATTTGGTCTAAAATTAATTCCATACAGTTTACTCTGGATTGCCTTCACACTACTCTACCTCATTATGCCAAACACAAAAGTTCAGTTTAGCGCAGCGTTCATCAGTGGCATAATTTCAGGTATTGTATTTCAGATTGTTCAATATTTCTACGTAAAATTCCAAATTGGCGTGTCAAATTACAATGCCATTTATGGTAGTTTCGCCGTGCTGCCATTGTTTTTTGTCTGGATGCAGTTATCGTGGACCATCATTTTAGTCGGAGCTGGAATGTCGTACTCTATTCAAAACGTTAAGAATTTTGAATACGAATTGGAAGTAAGCCAGCTCAGTTTTTCTTTAAAAACTAAATTAGCGTTGCTTATCCTACAATCAACAGCAAAGCGATTCAAAGAAGGCAAAGAGCCACAAACAGCACTCGAAATCAGCGAAGATATAGATCTTCCACACAGAATCACCAAAATGATTATAAACACTATGATCGATGCGGAACTCATACGCGAAGTGAAAACCGAAGACGAACAACAATTCGCTTACACTCCAGCATTTGACATAGATGACATGACGATAGAAAAATGCGTGGACAAATTACAAAACGCAGGTATCACAACTTTGGAAATTAAAGATGACGAATCGTTCCACAAAATTTCCAATATAATAGACGGTATGCAATTTTCAGGAAATTGCAATATTATGGACGTATAATGAAAAAAACACTCTCCATATTATGCCTTTTGTTGTCCACTTCGCTTTTTGCACAAGTTGAAGAAGCCCGAAAGTACATACAAGATTTGACTGCACCCAATATGTTTGGCCGTGGCTACGTAAATAATGGCATCCAAAAAGCTTATGATTATATTCAAGATGTTTTGGATTTTCAATTTGGGTTAATGCAATTTTGGGGAGATAGTGGACAGTTAATAGAATATTCTGTCAACACGTTTCCCGACAAACTTAGTTTGAAAATCGACGGAGCGGAACTCAACTACGGCGAAGATTTTATAATTGACGGAGCAAGTTGCGGAGGAACAAAGAGTTTAAAATGTATTCAATTCAGCAAGAGTGATTTGCAAGACGTTTGTAGTGGCTCCAGCGTATCGAAATTGAAAGAGAAATACAAAACAAAATATCAAAACACCTGTTTAATTTTTGACGAAACAGATACGGCATTATCTCAAAAAGAGATAAACATAATAAACGATTGGATTACGTACGATTTGGTCCATAGTACAATGTATCCCATTGGAGCAATCATAAAAATCACCAATCAAAAATTGACACAAAATATTTCCGGCAACTGCGGAATAGTTCCCTATTTCATTGTTTCGGACAAAAACTTGAAATCAAAGACTCCAAAATCAATTTCTTTCGATGTAACACAGAAAATCGAAAAGGTAACAAGCGGCAACTTCGGTGCTGATATAGAGCATCCAAATGCGGACGAAGGTCCGGACTATCCCAAAACTCTATTTTTCACAGCTCACTACGACCATTTAGGACAATTCGGACAAACCGTTTATCAAGGTGCAAACGACAATGCGAGCGGCATTGCAATGTTGCTTACTCTTGCAAAATACTTTAAAGAGCATCACGAAAATCTAAAAGTCAATCTTTGCTTTGTTGCATTTACCGGCGAAGAATTGGGACTTCTCGGTTCACGTGCATTCGTAAACGACAACGAATGGTATGATATTGAACCAACAGATTTTGTCATCAATTTGGACATGGTTGGCACGGGTGATGAAGGAATTTGCGTAGTAAACGGAAAAGTATACGAAAAAGAAATGGACCTACTCAACAAAATAAACGAAGAGAACCATTATTTCTCAAACATTCAACTTCGCGGCGAGGCGTGCAACAGCGACCATTGTTCGTTCGACAAAGCACATATTCCGTGTTTCTATATCTATACCAAAGGTGGAACACAAGCCTACCACGACATTCACGACACTGCCGATCAACTGCCGCTCACGAAATTCAACGAGCTTTTCAATCTACTTGTGAAATTCGCAGAAGAATACCAATAGAAATTAAAAACAGCATTTCTACATCCTAATTCTTGTTATAAGATTGAGTTACAATATTTTCCATCTCTTCACAGGCCTGTATCGAAGTTTTTATTATATTCGTAAACAAAAAGACTATTCTATGAAAAATTTTAAACTTGGTACAGGAATTAATGTAAGCCATTGGCTTTCACAGTCAGACAAACGTGGCGAAGAACGTGCAAAACAAATCAGTAAGAAAGACTTCGACGCCATTGCAGCCATGGGCTTTGAGCACGTACGACTTCCAATTGACGAAGAGCAGATGTACGATGAAAATCTCAACCGCCATGATGATGCTTTTGCATTGATGAAACAGGCCATAGAATGGACATTAGAAAACAATATGAATATCGTAATAGATCTTCATATCACTCGTGCGCATTATTTCTTGACAGAAAACGAAAACACATTGTTTTCCGATCCAGCAGCTCAACAACACATGATTGAAATGTGGAAAGATTTGCAGGAATTTCTACAAGGATACCCAACCGACAGGCTTGCGTACGAACTGCTGAATGAAGCTATAGCACCAACACACGAAGCATTGAACGAACTTGAAGCAAGACTGATTGCTGCTATTCGCGAAAAAGAACAAGATAGATTCATTGTCGTCGGCTGCGATTGGCAACAATCCGTCGTCACGATGAAATACTTGCAAGTTCCGAAAAACGACAAAAATCTAATCATCAGTTTCCACTACTACAATCCCCTATTTATCACTCATTACGGAGCTTGGTGGACGCCAATGAAGGAGTACAAAGACAAAGTGGAATATCCCGGCGTTTTCAGTCCTAAACCAAAATTTTACGAAAATCTTGATCCGAAATTGGAAAATCAATATCGCAGTTTAACAGGTATATGGAACAAAGAATATTTGTTTCAACAAATAAAACCATGCATTGACAAAGGCAAAGAATTGGGACTGCAAGTATATTGCGGTGAATTTGGAGCTTATCCCTATTATATTGAAAAAGAACCGCGTTTGAATTGGTACAAAGACGTTTGTGCAATTTTCAAAGAAAACAACATTGCCAATGCTCACTGGTGCTACAAAGGAGATTTTCCAATAGTTGACGAAAACCGAACACCAAACGAACTTCCAAACATTCTGCTTAACAAATAATATCATGAAAAAATTACTAAGCATAATTCTTCTCACAGCCACAACAATGGCATTTACAAGCTGTTCCAACTCCAAAAAACTAGAAGTTTCTCAGATTGTTGTCGATAACTTTAATTTAGGCACGGGAGTAAACGTAAGCCACTGGCTTTCTCAATCAGATCGTCGCGGCGAAGAACGTGCAAAACAAATCACAAAAAAAGACTTTGATGCAATTGCCTCTATGGGATTTGACCACGTCCGCCTTCCGATAGACGAAGTTCAAATGTACGATGAAAATATGAAGCGCAACGATGAGGCTTTTACATTGTTAGAAAATGCAATTAATTGGACATTGGAAAACAATATGAACATCATTGTCGATATGCACATCACCCGTTCTTTCCACTTCAACGACGAAAATGCTGGAGGAAATACCCTATTCCAAAGCGAGGAAGCACAACAACATTTAGTTACAATGTGGAAAGATCTGCAAAAATTCCTTTGTAAATATCCCAACGACCGATTGGCTTACGAACTGCTTAACGAAGCCATTTCGCCAACTCACGAAGGATTAAATAATTTGGAAGGCCGACTGATTTCCGCAATACGTGAACTGGAACCAAACAGATTCATTGTGGTTGGTTCCAATTGGCAAGGCTCACCAGAAACAATTCAATATATGCAATTGCCGCCGAACGACAAACATCTAATCATTACCTTCCACTACTACAATCCGTTGCTATTAACCCATCATCAAGCTCCATGGACTGCAACCAAAAATTACGATGGACCTATCACTTATCCAGGCATGTTAATTTCGGACACGACAGTTTTGGAAAAATATGATACAGAAACAAAGCAAACATGTTTGAAACTCAATGGTTACTGGGACAAAGAAACGCTTTACAACCAAATAAAACCAGCAATCGACAAGGCTGCCGAATTTGGTGTGCAAGCATATTGTGGTGAATTTGGCATATACCCTCAATTTATAGACACTGCCATGCGAATTCAGTGGTACAAGGACATTTGTTCCATCTTCAAAGACAACAACATCAGTAATGCGCATTGGTGCTACAAAGGAGACTTTCCTGTCGTAGACAAAGACCTTTCTCCAAATGAAATAACACCAATATTACTACAGAATTAAGAATTAAGAATTAAGAATTAAGAATTAAAGAAAAAGGATGAAGCAATGCTTCATCCTTTTTCTTATTTCCAATCTACAATCTCTACTTCAGGTGCAACCAATGTCCCATTTTGTCTTTCTTGGTTTGCATATAATGTTCGTTGTATTCGTTTACAGGAATTTCTATCGGCACATTTTCAACGATTTGCAAGCCGTATCCCTCCAAACCAGCACGTTTTTTCGGGTTGTTTGTCATCAAACGTATTTTTGAGACTCCCAATTCACGAAGAATTGTTGCTCCAACGCCATAATCGCGTTCATCAGCAGCAAATCCCAGTTGAAGATTGGCATCAACCGTATCCAAACCTTCTTCCTGTAATTTGTAAGCAGCAATTTTATTCATCAAACCAATACCACGCCCTTCCTGACTCAAATATACAACAACGCCTTTCCCCTCTTTATTGATTGTCTCCATCGCCACGTGAAGTTGATCACCACATTCGCAACGCATAGAGCCGAAAATATCGCCAGTAGCACACGAAGAATGCATACGTACCAATATCGGTTCATCTTTTTCCCAAGAACCTTTTATCAATGCAACATGTTCCAATCCGTTCGATTTCTGCCGAAATGGTATAAGACGGAAATGTCCATATTTCGTCGGCAAATCGACTTCCACACCCTTTTCCACTATTGACTCTTGTTGGATTCGATATGCTATTAAATCCTTGATGGAAACAATTTTCAAATTGAATTTCGTTGCAATTTTTAATAATTGTGGAAGACGTGCCATCGTTCCGTCTTCATTAATAATTTCAATCAACGCTGCTGCTGGTGCAAAACCAGCCAAACGAGCTAAATCGACGGCCGCCTCTGTATGTCCTGCACGACGCAACACGCCTCTATTTCTCGCACGTAACGGATGTATGTGTCCCGGACGAGCTAAATCGGATGGTTTAGTATCTGGATTTGCAAGTGCTTTTATCGTCATTGCCCTATCGTACATAGAGACACCTGTAGTGCAACCACTTCCGATTAAATCAACCGTAACGGTAAACGGAGTTTCATGAAGCGAAGTATTAGTAGAAACTTGCATTCCGAGTTCCAACTGAGAACACCTATCTTCGCTTATTGGAGCACACAATTCGCCACGGCCATTGCTTATCATAAAATTTACTTTTTCGGGAGTAATTTTTTCTGCAGCAATAATGAAATCGCCCTCATTTTCGCGGTCTTCATCGTCAACGACAATAACAAAATTTCCATTTCTAAATTCCGTTATAGCCTCTTCTATCGTATCTAGTTTCGTTTTTTCCAAATCAGCCATTTATCAATGCTTTTACATCTATACAAAAATACAATATGTATTTGATTGATGACTACATTCCGTACAATTTTGCCTGCTGTGCGGCAACTTTTTCGTCGGTAATATAATCATCGTAATCCATTTTCTTATCTATTATTCCATTTGGAGTCAACTCGATAATACGATTACAAACAGTCTGGATAAATTCGTGATCGTGCGATGTAAACAACACTATTTCTGGGAATTGCGTCAATGAATTATTGAATGCTTGAATTGATTCCAAATCCAAATGGTTTGTAGGAGAATCCAAAATCAAAGCATTGGCGTCTTTCAACATCATTTTCGAAATCATACAACGCATTTTCTCGCCTCCAGAAAGAACTTTCACTTGTTTATAAACCTCTTCGTTTGAAAACAACATTCTTCCTAAATAGCCTCTTAAAAAGACTTCGTGCGTATCTTCGGAGAATTGCCCAAGCCAATCAATCAACGACATATCCGTATTAAAAAATTTCGAATTATCGACAGGTAAATATGCTGTTGTAATAGTTGTTCCCCATTCGAAATTACCACCATCGGATTTTCTATTGTTGGTAATGATTTCGAACAATGCGGTAATTGCACGTGGGTCTCGTGCAAGAAAAACGATTTTATCGCCTTTTTCCACCGTAAATTCAATATTTTTAAACAAAACTTCGCCATCAACATTTGCAGACAAACCTCTCACCTCCAATATCTTATTACCAACTTCACGGCTGGGTTTGAAAATAATTCCAGGGTAACGGCGTGTTGATGGTTGAATTTCCTCTACGTTCAATTTTTCAAGCATTTTCTTTCGGCTGGTGGTCTGTTTTGACTTTGCAACATTTGCACTGAATCGAGCAATAAATTCCAACAATTCCTTACGTTTTTCTTCTGCTTTTTTATTTTGTTGAGCCTGCTGACGCAACGCCAATTGACTACTTTGGTACCAGAACGAATAGTTTCCTGCATACAACTGAATTTTTCCGTAATCGATATCAACAGTATGAGTACAAACCGAATCAAGAAAGTGACGGTCGTGGGAAACAACCAGCACAGTCTTTTCGAAATTCGACAAAAAGTTTTCCAACCATGAAATTGTTGTCAAGTCCAAATCATTAGTTGGCTCATCAAGTAATAAATTATCTGGATTTCCAAACAAAGCCTGCGCAAGCATCACACGTACCTTTTCCTTACCACTCAAATCCTTCATGAATTTCTGATGCAAATCTTCTGAAATTCCCAAACCACTCAGTAATGTTGCCGCATCGCTTTCAGCGTTCCAACCGTCCATTTCGGCAAATTTTTCTTCCAATTCTGCTGCCTTAATCCCATCCTCATCACCAAAATCTGGTTTAGCATACAAAGCATCTTTTTCCTGCATAATGTCCCACAATTGCTTGTATCCCATCATTACGGTATTCAAAACCGTACAATCATCGTATTCAAAGTGGTTCTGACGAAGTACGGACAAACGCTCATTGGCTCCCAACGAAATTATTCCACGAGTTGAATCCAAATCTCCAGACAACAATCGCAAAAAAGTTGTTTTTCCTGCACCATTCGCACCAATAACGCCATAAATATTACCAGGCGTAAATTTCAAATTAACATCTTGAAAAAGCGTTCGTTTTCCGAACTGAATTGCCAAATTATCTACACTTATCATACTTGATTTTTTAGTGGTCTCCCGACCTTTATTTTCCCGCAAAAGTAGTGCTTTTTAGTGAAGAAAAAAAATGATTTGGCAAGCTATCGCCAAAACAAAGGAGTTTCGAGCAAATATTGATATATTTGCATATAATAAATATTGATTTTCTATGGCTTACAATATAGAAACATGTTATTCTCCCGCATTATTTGAATGTTTTGAGAACAAAAATGCCGTTGTGGTTGTAACTGATGTGTTTAGAGCGACAAGTTCAATATGCACAGCTTTTGCGAACGGTGTAAAAACTATCATTCCTGTAAAAACAGAAGAAGAGGCAAAAGCATATAAATCTAAAGGATATCTTATTGCTGCTGAACGCAATGGCATCAAGTTGGACTTTGCCGATTTCGGAAATTCACCAGAGAACTTCTCCCGTGACATTGTTAATGGTCGCGACATCGTCTATAGCACGACAAACGGCACAAAAACGATTCAATTAGGGGAAAATTGTAGGGCTGTTGTTATCGGTGCTTTTTCAAACTTTTCAGTTTTGGTACAATGGATTAAAGAACAACATTGCGACGTTACCCTATTATGTGCAGGATGGAAAAACAAATACAACATTGAAGACTCACTATTTATGGGTGCCGTTGCTGACGAGCTATTAAAAAGCGGTCTCTATTCTACAATCTGCGACTCCACAGTTGCCGCACAAGATATGTGGAATTGCCATAAACAAGATGTACGTGCATTTATTGAGCATTGCGCACAACGGAGTAGATTACGGAAAAACGGCGTTGACAACTGCATAGACTACTGTCTAACAATGGACACTTGCAACGTGTTGCCAATTTACAAAGACGGGAAAATAGTCAATATTAGATAGAAGCGAGACGACAAGCATTAAACTTTTGTTCAAAGTTTTAATTTTCTACAAATTCTAACAAAGTCCTATAGAGTCGATGTACGGGCAACCCCATCACGTTATAGTATGAGCCAGTGATTTTTTTGATGGCAACATATCCTATCCATTCTTGTACACCGTATGCACCTGCTTTATCGAATGGTTTATAGGTTTCTATGTAGTAATCTATTTCTGCATCAGACAATGTTTCAAATTCGACCGTAGTAACATCGTAAAATGATGTTTGTTTCTGTTTTGTTCCAACACAAACACCTGTAACTACGGTATGTTCCCTACCCGACAACATTTTCAGCAAAGCTTTCGCATCATCTTCCGATTTTGGCTTTCCAGCGATAGTTTTTCCGCAAAATACCAACGTATCGGCTGTTATCAATAAATCTGATTCTCGCAGTTCCGGAAGGAAAGCTGAGAATTTCTGTTGTGCTATTGAGCGAGGAATCTGTTCCAACGGCAACGATTTGTTCACACATTCATTAGTGTCTTTTACAACAACCTCAAAGGGAATATCAAGTCCAGCGAGCAGTTCCCTTCTGCGTGGTGATGCAGAGCCTAAAATGACATGGTAGTTTTGCAATTTATCCGCCAATCGATTCATATCAGAACACATTTGGAATGAGATACAGCAAGCCCATCATCATTACAAGTTTCAACACGGTGCTGATTTGCGTATAATCACTCATTTCATCAGCCTTACATAATTTTATCAACGAGTACAACAAGGGCAGTACAACACCGACATTTATGAAAATAAGAGAATACACATCGTTCAATTTGTATATCTGTACAACAACAAGTAAAATTATTGTCAATACCATTACAATGCCCGTGCTCCATTGTGCGGTACGTATTCCCCATGCTATCGGCAATGTATTTCTACCATAGGTTCTGTCACCTTCTACATCCTCTATATCTTTCACCATTTCCCGCTGCAACGTCAACAGCAACGCAAATATGGTATAGCCAAGACTCCACACATAAATATCGTTCAGTTTGACATTCATCTGCATCAACGCGTCAATAGGCATAGCCAACAAAGGAATGGTTTCGTACAGCACTTCTATCAATGGTACGCAGGCAACCAAAATCGCAACGACAACATTACCAAGAATTGGTTCCTTGCTAAATGTAGTTGAATAAAACCATAGAATACCCGAGATAAACAAAAAAATAAACGTAAAGTTCACACGACCAATTCCATAAGAAACAAAACCACCGCAAAGACAACCAAACAGAGTGAGAACCCAATATAAAACCATTGCATTTTTTCGGCTCACGTCGTTGTCAATGATGACTTTATCTGGTCTATTCATTTTGTCTGCATCAATGTCAATGTAATCATTTATCACATATCCTGCAGCAGTAATACAGACTGTAGCAGCAAGAAGAAGACAAAATCCAACAAATGACAATTGTAACGGCATATACAACGCAACTATGGCATAACGTACCACCAGCATTGTCAGCACAACAATCAGAAGATTTTTATATCGAACTAAGTTTAAATACTTCATAGGAATCAGTTTACCAAACAAAAGCTTCTTTTTTCAACCACTTATCCTGTGCACGCAAAGTTTGTTCAACAACATCGCGGACACATCCCTGCCCCCCAATTTTCAACGATATGTAATCAGCTAATTCCTGAATTTCCACTGCAGCATCGGCAGGACAAACTTTCACGCCACAGCGTTTCATTGTTCTGTAATCAGGTAAATCATCGCCCATATACAGCACGTTCTTTGGCTTTAGGTTATATTTCGTGAGAAAATCATCAAAACACACCGTTTTATCACTAGCTTCAATATAAATATCCTTCACACCCAAATCGTTGAAGCGACTGATAATAGATTTGCAACGGCCACCAGTAATAATCGCAATCGGAAAGCCTATTTTTGATGCATAATGCACAGCATATCCATCCTTTACATTAGTAGTACGCATTTGCAAACCATTTCCGTCAACATATATAAAACCATTTGTAAAAACGCCATCTACGTCAAATACAAAAGCCTTAACATCCTTTAATTTTTCTTTAAAATTTTTCATATCATTGTTTTTCTGAATACATATCTAATATACTGTTACTGAGTACCGTATATATCTCCAACAAATTTTTATTATCCTGCAACAAAGTCTGATGTTTGCGTATGATTCCTTCGTCTTTTCGTACCGCAGGCCCAGTTTGTGCCATATACGGAGAATAGGTCAACATTTTCTCAAACGTTTCGCGCATCAATGGTTTCAACACGTCAAACTGAAGGTTATTCTCCTTCATAAGAGATTCCGCCAAAGCACATAAATGATTCGGAAAATTATTTACTAACACTCCACACAGGTGCAGTATTTCACGCTGTTTCGACGTCATTGACTCTACGTGTGGCGTTATTTTTTTCATCAAATCAATGAGAATCTGCTGATTTTCATCGGAATTTGCTTCAACAAAGACAGGAATATTGGAATAATTCAAATCTTTGAATTTTGAAAAAGTCTGCAATGGATATAAACATCCATAATTGGTTGCAAGACCATTAAACACTTCTATGCCAACACTTCCCGACGTATGAACTATCAATTTACTTCCAATACGCATTCCTTGCAAAACAGGCGCAATTGCACTATCGGGTACACACAACACATACAAGTCTGCATTTGGATCCACATCCTGAAGATCGGTAGCAAACGAGCAACCAAACTCCGAAGCAAGTTCCACGGCCGACTTCATCGTTCTGCTAACAATTTGAGTGATTGTAGCACCAGAAGCGTGTAAAGCTTTTGCCAAATGCGTTCCTACATTTCCTGCACCGATTATTGCTATCTTCATAAAATCACTGCTTTGCATTAAACATAGTTTTCAGGAATCCGTTGTCAGTTTATAACTGATAACGGGAAACAGACACCTTAATTGTACAGCGCCATTTTTATAGCTGTAACAGCAGCCTCAACACCTTTATTGCCAAATTTTCCTCCGGCACGGTCCATTGCCTGTTCCTTGTTGTTCACTGTCAACAAGCCAAAAATGAACGGCAAATCGTACGAAAGATTCAATTCTGTCATGCCATACGAAACAGACTGACAGATATATGTGAAGTGAGGAGTTTCGCCTTGGATTACTGTTCCTATGACAATTATCGCATCAACATCATAATTTTCAGCCATAATGCGAGCGCCGTACGTCAGTTCAAAAGAACCTGGAACATAATTTACAATAATGTTGTTTTCTTTAACGCCGTGTTTTTGTAAGGTTTCAACAGCTCCCTGGAGCAATTTCGTGTTTATGTCCATATTCCATTCCGCAACGACAATACCAATGGACAATTCCGAGGCATTAGGAACAGAGGATGGATCGTAATCAGAAAGATTTTTGAGCGACGTTGCCATTATTTCTGCAAATTGATGCGAGTAATGTATTTGTCAATTGCAGAGGCTTCCTGAGTACCATCGTACTCATCTTTGATTTTTTGATATACTGTCAAAGCCTTGTCTTTCTTACCTAACTTTTCATATAGTATACCAGCTTTCATCAAGATACGAGGACTCATTAATTCGTGGTTAGCAACTTTCGCTGCTTTTTCATATTTGGCTACGGCATCTTCATATTGACCAAGTTCTGAATATGCATCACCAAGCAAACAAATAGACTCAGCTTTGATAATAGGATCTTCCGTAGAAAAGCTCTTCAAATATTTTACTGCATCCTCGAACTGACCAAGATTCATTGCACAACAAGCAGCATAATAACGAGCCAAATTTCCAGCTTTTGTTCTGCCATATTCATCAACAATGTCTGCAAAGCCTGTAACATTTTCGTTACCGTTCAAAGCGATTTGGAACGAATCAATCTGGAATTGAGCCTGAGCCTGCCACATAGCAGCAAGAGCTTTATCCTGTTGTTTTTCCAAATACAATTTTTTATATGCGAAAAAGCCACATATAACTAATATGATTATACCAACAATGTATAAAATTGGTTTCTTATGATCTTCTATATATTTTTCAACTTTAGTCAATGAACTACCAATTTGCTCCAACTGGTCTTGATTTTGAGTTTCTTCTGCCATTGTATTAGAATATTTAGTTAAAATTTGACTGCAAAATTAGAATTTTCTTTAATATTTACTACGCTTTGTGGTAAATTTTTCATTAAAACTTCGAGCTATATTTTTTTACGCAGAAAAGCGTACAAACGTTGTTTATTTCCAACCAGCCACACAACATCGCCAGCCTCGAAAACCAAAGAAAAATGAGGATTCATCATTGATTTTCCGTTTCTTTCCACCCCTATCACCAAGCAATGTGCTTCGTCTTTCAAACCAGACTGAAGAATGCTTTTTCCACAAAGTAAGGATTGCTCTTCTATCAAAATAGATTCCAGAGCCATTTCTGATTTTTGCACGTGCATCATACGCTTGTTTTCTTGCTCCAATACGGACGAGAACTGCGAAATCTGGTCATCATTACCAAGTACAACTAACACATCCTGAGGATAAATCACCTTCATTGCATCAGGAATATCAATTTCCAAGGCGCCACGGATAATTTTCACGACAGTGACGCCAAAATCTTGTTTTATATTGGTTTCCTGCAAAGTTTTTCCTATGTATTTTGAGGTCACCGGAATCTGAACTTCTGCAAGGTGAATATTTCTATCTATTAGTTTGGTTTCGAAACTGTGTTTTAAAGAATCTGATTCTTCTGCCTGTTTTTCGTTTCCGTTCAAATTTTCAACAAAACGACGTTCTATTTTATTGTATCCCCGCAACAAATGGCGAGACAAGACAATCAAAACAAACACGGCCAATGCAACCAATATTTCCAGACGTTGAGACATGCTAAACATTTTTGCAAGGACCATACATATAAACGTTAGGGCAAGACCTGCTTGAAAAATTACGACACAAATCAACCCACCTTTATTTATGTAACCTTGGTTCCATAATTTCTGGAAAGTTTCCACGTTACCTTTATTCAACAACATAACCCGCAAGAACGGCGACATCGCAATCAATGCAATCACACCGGTAATAATCTTCACCCAATCAGCAGGAACAACCTTTTGCAATAGTGGACTCACGAAATCATACACCAGAAATTGTATGGTAAACATTATAACGCAATAAATCACATCACGTCCCAACGTTTTTTTCAACAACAATTTCCAGTCACTTTCTTTATTTAGCACACGGTTACTCTGCGAAATTTTTGAAATTTTCTGCAGCAACGACGGAGCTTTTTTTTGAATTTTGTCAAACAGAGGATCCGCCAAGCGTATAAAATACGGAGTTGTAAATGTTGTTATGACAGAAACAGCAACAATAATAGGATAAATATGTTCGCTTATCACATTCATAGAAACGCCAACACTGGCAATAATGAAAGCGAATTCACCAATCTGAGCCAGGCTCATGCCCGACTGCACCGCAATCTTCAAATCTTGTCCAGCAAGCAACACACCTATACCAGAACAAATTGGTTTAAAACAAACGACCACCAAAGTTATTAACAATATTGTGCCCCAATGTTCCAACAATACAGATGGATCGACCAACATACCGACAGATACGAAGAACACTGCGCCGAAGAAATCTTTCAAACCTTTCGTCAATTGTTCAATTTTAGGACCTTCCAATGTTCCCGACAAAATTGACCCCATAATAAACGCACCCAAAGCAGAAGAAAAACCTACGTGAACTGCAAAAACAACCATACCAAGGCAAAGTCCCAGAGAAATGATAAGAAGCATCTCGTCGGTGAGTAAATGCTTTACTTTTCTAAAGAAAGACGGCAGCAGAAATATTCCGACCAGAAACCACAAAATCATAAAAAATCCCAGTTTGAATAAACTTTCCACCATTTCCATTCCCGAGAACTGTTGACTGACGGCAATAGTCGGAAGCAGCACCATCATCAAAATGGCGACAATATCTTCGACAACAAGTGCACCAAACACAATAGTCGTAAATTTCTGACCTTTGAGATTCAAGTCGTCAAAAGCTTTGATAATAATAGTGGTAGAAGACATAGAAAGCATACCACCAAGAAAAATACTTTCGGTATTTCCCCAACCGACAATTTTTCCCAAAATAAAGCCGACCACCAGCATGGATAAGACCTCCGTAAATGCTGTTATAAAAGCGGCAGCACCAACATTCATCAGTTTTTTTATACTGAATTCCAGTCCTAAAGCAAACAACAAGAAAATAACACCAATATCGGCCCATATGGAAATATTGGTTTTGTCGGTAACCGAAGGTATCAGTTCAAAATATGGTCCAGCAATAATACCTACAACTATATATCCCAGCACAAGCGGTTGTTTCAGCCATTTGAACAACAGCGTGACAAGCCCAGCAAGAACCATAATCAGGGCCAAATCAGACACTATGTCAGGTAAATGAGACATTCAATTTTTTTTGCGAAGATACAAATTTGTTTTGGTCTAAAAAAGAAGAATCAAGAACCATGAGGCTGGATTCAAGACCATAAATAAAAAAGGTTGCGATTGGCAACCTTTCTGCGGAAAGTGGGGGATTCGAACCCCCGGAACGGTAACCCGTTCGACAGTTTAGCAAACTGTTGGTTTCAGCCACTCACCCAACTTTCCTGACCGATTTTGCTAAAAAAGCAATGCAAAAGTATAAACTTTTTCTTGAATTCAAAGGAGAATAAAAAAAATCTATTGGCGGACAACAAAAAAATTAGCAATAAGATTAGGTAAAATCAAGATTTTGTTTACTTTTGCCACTCGAAAAATTATTTATTAACAATTAAACAAAATTAGCTGTTATGGTAAATCAGTATGAAACCGTTTTCATTTTAACTCCCGTTTTGTCTGAAGCACAGGCAGAGGAATCGGTTAAGAAGTATGAACAGCTTATAAAGGGAATGGGCGCAGAAATCGTTCATTCTGAGAACTGGGGCCTTAAGGCATTGGCTTACCCAATCCAAAAGAAACGCTCTGGTTTTTATTACCTTTATGAGTTCAAAGCAGATAGCGAATCAATCGATAAGTTGTCTGTTGCATTCAAACGTGACGAACGTGTATTGAGAAGTCTTGTTGTTAAGATGAACAAACACGCAATTTCGTATGCGGAAAAGAAAAGAAACAAAGTTCAGGAATCTTCTAAAAACGAATAGTTATGGCACAAGCTCAATCAGAAATCAGATACTTAACTCCTCCTTCAGTAGAAGTTAGAAAGAAAAAATATTGCCGTTTCAGAAAACTAGGCATTAAGTACATAGATTACAAAGATCCAGAATTTTTAAAGAAATTCTTAAACGAGCAAGGTAAAATCCTTCCTCGTCGTATCACTGGAACATCTATCAAATACCAGAAAAAAGTTGCAGTTGCAATCAAGCGTGCTCGTCACCTTGCCTTATTACCTTATGTAACAGACTTGTTAAAATAGTAGCGCCCTATGGAAATTATATTGATAAAAGACGTTCCTAATTTAGGACTTAAAAATGATGTCGTAACTGTTAAGAATGGTTACGGAAGAAATTATCTTGTTCCACAAGGATTTGCTATTCTTGCTACTCCATCTGCAAAAAAACAACATGCAGAAACGATGAAGCAACGTGCACACAAAGAAGAAAAAATCAAAAACGAAGCAATCGAATTGGCTGCTAAACTTGAAGGTATTTCTTCTCTTACAATTGCAACAAAAGCAAGTTCTACAGGAAAGATTTTTGGTTCGGTTAATGCAATTCAAGTGTCTGATGCTCTTGCAAAAGCTGGATACGAAATTGACCGTCACAAAATCGCATTGAAAGAATCTGCAATTAAAGAACTTGGTTCTTATTCTTGTAAAGTTACACTTTATAAAGGTGTTGTTGTAAACATTCCTTTTGAAGTTGTTGCAGAATAATCAGAACTAAAGACCTCAGTTTTGAGGTCTTTTTTTTGTCCTATTGTGTAATGGTAGCACAGCAGACTCTGGATCTGTTAGTTGGGGTTCGAATCCCTATAGGACAACAATAGCAAAGCCACTCTGAAAATTCAAAGTGGCTTTATTAATTATTAAATTAACCTCTTGTTAATCATTTAAAATTCCTATTTTTACAAAAAATCAATATGGAATCACTACACGGAAAAAGTTTTTTAAAACTATTGGATTTCACACCGGAAGAAATCCGTTATTTTCTTGATTTAGCACGGAAATTAAAAGCAGACAAGAAAAATGGCTGCGAGAAACAAACTTTGAAAGGCAAAAATATTGCCCTAATTTTTGAAAAAACCTCAACTCGTACACGTTGTTCTTTTGAAGTTGCAGCAGCCGACCAAGGCGCACACACGACATACCTTGGTCCAACAGGTTCGCAAATCGGAGTAAAAGAATCTATGAAGGATACCGCACGTGTACTTGGAAAAATGTATGATGGTATTGAATACCGTGGTTTCGGTCAATCTATTGTTGAAGAATTGGCACAATACGCCGGAGTTCCTGTATGGAACGGATTGACCAATGAATTCCACCCTACCCAAATCATTGCGGACTTCCTTACCATGGAAGAACACAGCACTAAACCTTTGAATAAGATTAGTTACGCATATCTTGGCGATGCACGTTACAATATGGGAAATTCTCTTTTAGTTGGTGGTGCAAAAATGGGAATGGACGTGAGAATCGTTGCACCTAAGGAACTGCAACCAAACGCAGAATTGATTCAAACGTGTCGTGATATTGCGAAACAAACTGGTGCCACAATCACCATAACTGACAATGTTGCCGAAGGCGTAAAAAATTGCGACTTCCTTTACACCGACGTATGGGTTTCTATGGGTGAACCAAAAGAAGTTTGGGCTGAACGTATTGCGTTATTACGAGCTTATCAGGTTAATTCCGAGATGATGAAATTGACAGGAAATCCTAACTGCAAATTTATGCACTGCCTGCCTGCATATCACAATTTGGAAACACAAGTCGGGAACGAGGTATTTGAACAATTTGGTCTTGACGGCGTTGAAGTAACTGAAGAAGTCTTTGAATCACCAGCCTCAATAGTTTTTGACGAAGCTGAAAACCGTATGCACTCAATCAAAGCCGTAATGGTTGCTACATTAGGAGAATAGTGTTCGACAATTTTTTTGCAAAATCGTTATCGTTTAGGATAGTAATCGGATTTATTTCTGCCGTATTACTATCCTTTTTGCTTTTTTACATTCTGTATGCTGTTGCTCCAACCGACAATGGTTTAAATGGATTTCAATTATTATCCAGAGATGTTTTAGACAACAATGAACGAATCTGCGTTCTATATGTACTATCGGTTGAAACAATCTGCATTTTTCTCATTCCTGCACTCATATTGTTATGGGCAATATTCCGACATCCGGCAAAAGCACTATACTCACAAAATTCAACCGCTCCAATATTGCGCAAAACGCCACTGATTATAGCAATTGTATCAATCATCATCGCAAACATTCCGGGCATAAATCTTTTATCCGATATAAATACACAAACAATCCTATCAGTAATAGGAAAAGATTCACCCCAATGGCAAAATTACCTCAAAGCCGAATCGCTCGTAGAAAACCTTATGTCCAACGATTTAATGATTGTCAACATAATCTGCATGGCTATCATTCCTGCCGTATGCGAAGAATTCTTTTTTAGAGGATTTATGCAGACAATCGCCACAAATGTTTTTAAGAACAAGCACATTGCCGTTGTTGTAACATCAATTATTTTCAGCATTTTACACGGTGACATATTTAACTTTATTCCACGTTTCGTATTAGGATTGTTTCTTGGTTACTTATTTCTCTACACCAAAAATATATGGTATCCAATTATTGCGCACACACTTCACAACACAATGGTAGTTTTTTGTAACACACTACCCGACCTACCAGAAGAATTTGACACCATTGGGACAATTGGCAATGGTCTGATTATGGGAATCGCAAGTGTACTCCTACTAATCTTCGTGATATACTTTTTAATCACAAGAGTAAAAGAGGATTAGGTGGTAAAACATTCGAATTTATTTGCTTTACCCTAAAAAGAAAATTCATTTCCATTATTTTTGTACCAGTATTACGATGAGGAAATTTTGCTTTCAAATATTGTGTGTGCTTTTTGCATTGCCTGCATTTTCACAAAAAATGTTCTCAGGAGCAATTATTGACAGTGAAAACGGCAACGCACTGCCACACGTATATATCGAGAACACCAGCAGAAAACTGCTTGCAGAATCCGATAACAACGGACGATTTGAAATTTTTGTACATAAAGGTGATACACTGGTGTTTTCATCTATCGGTTATTTTTGGGCGAAACATATAGTGACAAACGACAATAATCTAACATTTAAACTAACGCCCCAAACGTACGAATTGAATCTCATTACTAAACTTTTTCCCTATTCGTACGAAGAATTGTCCAACAAAGTGCTTCACATGAAACCAACAGACGACACGCTCAATCTGAACATTCCACACGAACACTATCAACCTCTCAACAATCACCAACCTGGACAATTAAGTTACACAATTAACGGTGCCATTACCGACTTATACAACGCAACCAACCGCCATGCAAGAAATGCAATGAAAGCAGCAGAATTATTGAGCCACAAAGAGAATATTCTCATTATGAACCACAAATTCAACAAGGAAATTGTTATGGAAATGACACACGTTCCCGAAAACTATTTTGACAAATTCATTGCCTTCTGCGATTTTAGCGACGATTTTCTCGTAAATACATCTGATTTTCAGATAATTATGACAATCTGCTGGAAATATGAACGTTTTTTGGACGCAAATCCTGAATTAAAAAATTCGCTTAATTAAGTTGTCGGTCTTGATTCTTGGCTCTTGAATCTTGAATCCACCTAAAACAAATCGCTGCTCAGATATCTCTCACCTGTGTCGGGAAGCACAACGACAATGTTTTTCCCTGCATTTTCCTTACGCGAAGCAACTTGCAAAGCGGCAGAAACAGCGGCTCCCGATGTTATACCACATAAGATACCTTCCATTGAAGCCATTTTACGAGCCGCATCGTATGCTTGTTCGGTTGTAACAGGAATTATTTCGTCTATAATGCCGACATTCAATATTTCGGGAACGAAATTCGCGCCAATCCCCTGCAATTTATGAGGACCGAAATGTCCCTCGGAAAGCATAGGAGAATCTTTAGGCTCAACGGCAACAATTTTCACATCGGATTTCTTGCCTTTTATAACCTCTGCTATTCCTGTCAATGTTCCACCAGTTCCTACACCAGCGACTATACAATCCACATCACCCTTCAAATCGTCCCAAATTTCCAAAGCAGTTGAAGTTCTGTGAGCTTCGGGATTTGCAGGATTTGAGAATTGCTGTGGTATGAACACATTCGGTTGTGTACGTTGCATTTCTTCGGCTTTTGCTATTGAACCAGCCATACCTTCCGAAGCAGGCGTCAGCACAATGTTTGCACCATATGCAGACAATATTTTTCTTCTCTCAACCGACATGCTTTCCGGCATGGTAAGGGTCAGTTTGTATCCTTTGCATGCACAAACCATAGCCAATCCAATACCTGTATTACCACTCGTCGGTTCTACAATTTCCGTATCTTCGTTAATCAACCCTTGTTTTTCCGCAGCCTCTATCATAGCCAAAGCAACTCTATCCTTTGCAGATCCGCCAGGATTACGAGATTCAACCTTTACGAATATTGTTGCAGGTAACTGTGCAGCGAGACGTAAAACCTTCACAAGTGGAGTGTTTCCTATCGTTTCTAATATTGAATTGTATGCCATAATCAAAATTTATATGACAAAAATATAGTTTACTTAAACATCTTTCACTGTTTGCAAAAGAAAAAACGACTACATTTGCAATAAATTATCCAACAATGCTTAAACTTGTTATTCTATCCATTATTCAATCGTTGTGCCTTGCATCGGGACAAGTGTTCCTGAAAATTGCAATGGTGAAAATGGAGAAATTTGCGTGGACGTGGCACTATTTTTACACGTTGCTCACCAACTGGTGGTTTTTACTTGTGGGAATCACAATGGGCGGCGCAACTGTACTTTGGTTGCACATACTTAAAAACTATCCTCTTTCGTCGGCGTACCCAATGACGTGCATGAGTTTCGCATTCGGGCTTTTGGCTGCATGGATATTTTTGGGAGAATCCATTCCTCTCACCCGCTGGCTTGGAGTTGGAATAATTATTGTTGGTGTTTGCTTCGTTGCAAAATAAAATCGAGTTACTATGAAACTAACACATACCATTTCGTTGATTATTGGGTTGTTCGTATGCAGCACGGCTTTCTGCCAATCAAAATTCACAACTGTTTCCGATGCAAAGAAACCCGAAATCATTCAAAGCATTTCCAACGCTTCCAAGCAAAACAAAACGCTAACCTGCGACTTTGTTCAGGAAAAAACAAGTACGCTTGTCGCCGACAAAGCAAATTCCAAAGGGAAAATGTATTTTCAAAATCCACGCTGTCTCCGTTGGGAATACACCAATTCCTACGGATTGATTGTAAATAACGACGAAGTCGTTGTGATTGACTCAAAAGGTTCCGTTTCGCAAGCTAACAATCCACGTGTGTTCAAAGAATTGGCAAACATCATAATGAGCACGATAGACGGTTCGGGACTAAACGACAGCAAAAATTTCACAACATCGGTCAGCCAAAGCGACACAGAATATTTAGTAAAACTCGTTCCTACAAACAAGCGGATTGCAAGTGTTTATAAATCAATACAATTGAAAGTAAACAAGCAGACAAAACTTGCAAATTCCATCGCAATGTTCGAAACAAACGGAGATTCAATGACGATTACATTCTCCAACCACAAAACAAACCAAACATTAGATTCAAAACTGTTCAAGACGAAATAAACAATGCTAGAAAGTAAACTATATCTCATAGAGCACAAAGAGGTAAACGACAACGACGTGGTGTATTCCATCCGTCAAAACAAAAGCAACGAAATTTTCAAGGCTCATTTTCCGGGAAATCCAATTACGCCGGGAGCCTGTCTGATTGAAATAGCGAAAGAATTGTGCGAAAAGCATTTTGAACGCAAACTCTGCATAAAAAGCATCAAAAACGTAAAATTCATCAGCCTGATTACGCCAATTGAAAATGAATTTCTGAAATTCAAATTTACGTTTTCGATGAACGAAAACACCATTTCCGCAAAAGTCCAGATTATATCGGACGGGAATATTTGTTCAAAAATCAGTTTTGAATTAGCATAATGGAATTAAGCGAAACAACCTGCATTGTAATTCCAACCTACAACAACGAGGAAACAATCAAATCGGTTGTTGAATCGGTTTTGCCATATTCTCAAAACGTAATAGTCGTAAACGACGGCTCCACAGATTCCACTACCGACATTCTCGCCCAATTACAAGACAAAATCACGCTTGTTTCGTATGCGCAGAACCGCGGAAAAGGCTTTGCCTTAAAAACCGCATTTACAGAAGCAAAAAAGCACAACTACACCTACGCCATTACGCTCGATGCCGACGGTCAGCACAAAGCAACCGATTTGCCGCTGTTTGCCGAAGCGATTGCAAAACACAACGACGCATTCATTATAGGAAGCCGACAATTTGACTTACCGAATATGCCTGCAAAGAACAGTTTTGCAAACAAATTCTCGAATTTTTGGTTTTGTCTGCAAACAGCACACAATCTTCCCGACACACAAACAGGATTTCGGGCATATCCTCTCAAGAAATTAAATTATAAAGGTCCAATAAATAACCGCTACGAAGCCGAATTGGAAATATTGGTACGCAGCGCATGGAAAAACATTCCACTCATTCCCATACCAATCGACGTATATTATCCGCCAAAGGAAGAACGCGTTTCGCATTATAGACCAACGTGGGACGGCGTACGCATCAGCTTGCTGAACACACTACTTTGCCTATTGGCTATTGTTTATGGCTATCCATCGATGGGAATACGGAAGTTGATAGCAAAAATCACAAACAAAAAAAGAGACGCCGAACACGACGTCTCTGCATGTTCCTGATACCAGACATTTTAAATATCCCAATCAGGCAAATAGAAAACAAATTCACTTGTCTGATTATACAAAACCAACTTGTTTTTTTCACGTTCAACCGTCATTGAACCTCTAAATTCCTCCAGCAACAATTTGTCAATTTGTTTTGGCGCAGGATTGTCGGTTGCTTTTTCTTGATATGATGAGATATAAATCGTTTGGTCGTTAATTCTTTTGTAAGAGCCACCAGCCTCGTTTACGCTTGTGTTGAATTTAAACGACGTATCGCTGGTAAAAACAAGAATATAGTCGTTGGTGGATATGTTTATTTGTGGAGTATTTATTTTTACGCATCTAATAGACGAAAGCACCCATTCTCTCCGAGAAGGAGAGACATAGAACCTATCCTTTGGTGTCTCCTTTTCGGTATCGTAAATGTAAACTATGGAATCGTGTTCGTTTTCGCCTTCGCCAACTTTCACATATATTTTATCGACAACCACGCTAACCTGTTCGAAAGGAACACCTACCGAAAAGCAAGAGTCATATTCCGTTCCAAGTAGTGAATCTTTTACCGTAATACAAATGTCTCCCGTTTCGCCATCGGTTGATTTGAGCGTGATAATAGATGACGGAATTGGGTCTTTTTCTGG
Organism: uncultured Bacteroidales bacterium; assembly: GCA_937892155.1. Lineage (GTDB taxonomy): Bacteria > Bacteroidota > Bacteroidia > Bacteroidales > UBA1715 > UBA1715. The sequence goes on from CALAUG010000059.1 coordinate 61,306, forward strand.
TTTTATCTCTTCGTCGTCTTTGTTGCATGAAGCGAACAACAAAGTTGCCACTATCATAAGAAACACCTTTTTCATAATTCTCCAGTTTTTAAGTTACTACTAATTGTTTATGTGTATAGTCCTTATATTCTTTAGGAAATTGTTCACAATGTTCGGCGCAAGCATAAAATAACGCAGTACATGTGATTACGAGAAATATTTTTTTATATTTTTTCAATTTTAAAGTTTCTAAACTTACTGGTTGATGTTTTTAGTGTTAATAATTACATATCAATCGTTTACAGAAACATTAACCTTTAAATTATATACTATTTCTCCATGAACATTTTTGTAATCCAACAATAGTGTCTCTGTGCCAGCTTTAATTCCCGAGAAATACCATTTTTCAATCTGTACACCACCTTTTCTCTCGCAATATTCATCCACATTTACTAAATCAACACACGAAACTTTTTCTTTATTTGTCCATTCCCACCATTCTCCAACGCCTGGTTGGGATTGTAATTCCATACAAAAAGTTTCTCCCACATTGACTGTGTATTCGTTTTGTATGTCGAAATTAAAGGGATATACATCTGGTTCCTCTTTACTACATGAAATTGCCATAAAGCTCATACATACAAATGCACATAGCATCAAAAAAGATTTTGTTTTCATAAGATTTTTGTTTTTAATTTGTTAAACTAAAGTTATTAAACATTTCTGTATATATAGTCTCGAAAAAACAAAAAGACTGCATGAAAGTCTAATATTTTTTTATCGCAAAAAACCTAATATACAGCGTGATCAAGTACAAGATTCATTAAAACAATTGAATCAGCACTAATAACCACAGGATTTATACCTCCGTATCCATCACAACCATTTGCACACAATTTTCCTTTATCCTCAATAAATACCGAATAAATACCAGGCTTTAGCGATATTTCATAAAAGCCATTACATCCTGGCCGTCCAATGCCGACAAGAGTTTTAGGCATTTTATCCATCGGAAATTCAGAATAATAAATGGACTCAAAATCACTAATTTTTGTGTATTCATATACAAAAACGCTTCTCATGATTGGACGTTCTCCGCCGCCCTTCGGACTACCAGGCATCCAATCGCCATATCGTTCTACAACAGTCCCATATATACCCTCAGTAATTGCTGGAATCGTAGCTACCTTTTCGTCGTCTTGTTTTTTTTCACAAGACGTTAGAAATAATCCACACAAAACCAATCCGACAAAAAAATTTTTATTCATACGAATGATTTTTATATGTTTCAAACATAAAACATTTCTCTCTATATAGTCTCGGAAAATCGAAAAGACTGCACGAAATTACTAAAAAATTTATCAGCCGTAAAAAAACCAAACTATTTGAAAACCCGTGCAGAATAATTCAAAATTTTACGAAGAGATATTCAAAATAATTTTGTAATTTTGCACGTTCTTTGTGTACTGTATGAAGAGACTACTATACATATTGTGTATTATTGCGTGTGCGGGCTGCCAGAGTGAGTATCAGAAACTCATAAAATCGGACGACTACGATGCAATTTACGAAGGTGGCGTGAAGTACTTCAACGCAAAGGATTATTACAAAAGCTACGAATTGTTGGAAAAAGCACTTCCTGCATTTAGATTGTCCGAAAAAGGTGAAAACATTACCATGATGCTTGGAAAGAGCTACTACGAAGAACAAGATTATCTTATGGCTGCATATTATTTCGAACGCTTTGCGCTGACATATCCAAACAGCCAGCAAATTGAATATGCCTACTACTACGATGCAATCTGCTACTACAACATTTCACCAGTGGTAACGCTCGACCAAACTTACACCGACAAAGCAATAAGTTGTTTCCAATATTACATAAACAAATACCCACAAGGCGCATACATAAAGGAAAGCAACGAATACATTGCAAAATTGAGAGCCAAATTGGAAGAAAAAGCCTACAACAACAGCAAGATTTTCTACAATTTGGAAGATTACAAAGCAGCTGTGACAGCTTTAAAAAATTGCTTGAAAGATTACCCAGACTCAAAATATCGTGAAGAATTATTGTATTTAACACTCCGTTCTTCGTTCCTATTGGCCGAAAACAGTGTTGAATCGAAAAAAGAAGAACGATACGACATGGCTGTTGACGACTATCATTCATACATTGATGAATATCCGAACGGTCAATGGGCAAAAGACGCGGAAAAAATATTTTTGCAAATACAAAAACGAACTAAATAATTTTAATTTTTATAGAAATGGATTACAAAAAGACAAAAGCACCTGCTTCTACGATTACGAGAGACATCCAAACGTTGGAAAAAGGAACAAACAACATCTACGAATCTATTGCAATCATCGCTAAACGTGCCGATCAGATTGAAACTGATTTGAAGAAAGAACTTGACTCGAAATTGGAAGAATTTGCATCTGTAAACGATTCTCTAGAAGAAACTTTTGAGAACCGCGAACAAATTGAAATTTCTAAATTCTACGAGAAATTACCAAATCCAGTTCTTATGGCTATTCAAGAATATCTTGACGACCAAGTATATTTTAGAATGCCAGAATCTGAAGAAACAGAAGCATAATGCTCAAGGGCAAACACATATTGTTAGGTATAACAGGTAGCATTGCGGCATACAAAGCTGCAACGCTCACCCGTTTGCTTATTAAACAGGGAGCTACTGTAAAAGTGGTAATGACACCTCTCGCAGAAGAATTCATTACTCCCGTAACTATGGCTACCCTGAGTAAAAATACTGTGTTGTGCGATTTTTTCCACCACGACGACGGAAGCTGGAACAGCCACGTGGAACTTGGACTATGGGCTGATATATTTATTGTTGCGCCTTGCACAGCCAATTCATTAGCAAAAATGGCAAACGGCATAGCCGACAATCTTCTGCTCACCTCCTACCTATCGGTACGCTGTCCTGTCGTCATTGCACCGGCAATGGATATGGATATGTACGCCCACAAGGCTACGCAACGAAACATTGCAACACTCAAAAAAGATGGTGTTTCCTTTATAGAACCGACAAGCGGCGAATTAGCAAGCGGACTTGACGGTAAAGGCCGCATGGCCGAGCCCGAGGCAATAACCCAATGGCTTTCAGATTTCTTTGAAACAAAGAAGTCATTAAAAAAAAAATTCTAATAACTGCCGGACCAACGTATGAAGCCATAGATCCTGTGAGATTTATAGGCAACCAATCTTCTGGTAAAATGGGATTCGCCATTGCCGAAGAAGCTGCAAATCAAGGTGCTGAAGTAATACTCATCTGCGGTCCGGTACAATTACAGACACAACATCCCAACATTACAAGAATAAACGTCACCTCCGCACAGGAAATGTACGAGGCTACTTTGCAATATTTTCCTAATGTTGACGGTGCAATTTTAAGTGCTGCCGTAGCCGATTTCACACCGGTGACAAAATACAATCAAAAAATAAAAGAGAAACAATCCCTTACCATTGAATTAAAACCAAATCCAGACATTGCACAGGAATTAGGGAAACTAAAAACAGACAAACAGGTTCTTGCGGGTTTCGCCCTCGAAACCAACAATGAATTTGAACATGCACAAGGAAAACTAGAAAAGAAAAACTTCGACTTTATTGTACTGAATTCCTTAGCAGACAAAGGTGCAGGATTTGGATACGACACCAACAAAGTTACCATAATTCAAAGAAATGGCGACGTAAAAAATTACGACTTAAAGTCAAAAAAAGAAGTTGCAAAAGATATTATCACTACCTTAGCAACAATTTTCAACGAGAAATGAAAAAACTGCTTTTTGCCATAGTATCTTCCCTATTGTTTGTGACATATTCGTCGGCACAAGAATTACGCTGCCACGTGAACATTCAATACAATGAAATTGCAAACGCCGACAAAGATATGTTCAACACCCTCCGCACCTCTATTGAAGATTTTATGAATGCGCAGTCGTGGACGAACCACACTTACGAAGAGCAGGAAAAAATTGAAGTTAAATTAACTCTGAGAATGACTTCGCAGTCTTCAAAAAATTTTTCCGGGACGCTGCAGGTTCAATCATCACGACCTGTATATAACTCAACTTACACAACGACATTATTCAACCACGTTGACGACAAAATTGCCTTTCAATACGAAGAAAACGAGCCTATTGAATTTTCTGAAAATTCATTTGTCTCAAATTTATCATCTATACTTGCCTACTATGCCTATATAGTAATCGGTTTAGACTACGATTCTTTCAGTCCGAACGGCGGTGTTGAATTTTATCAGAAAGCACAAAATGTTGCAACCGCTGCACAAGCCAACGACGAAAATGGCTGGAACTCTTCGTCAAGAGACGACAAAACACGATACTGGTTAATTGACAATCTTTTAAATTCGAGCTATTCTGCCTTTCATACGGCAATTTATAAATATCACCGATTAGGATTGGATGTCATGTACAACAAGCCAGAAGACGGACGAAAAGAGATTTACAACTCATTGACCGAACTTGAAAAAGTTTTCAGATTGAAACCTGGTTCATACCTATTAACTGCATTTTTTTACGCCAAAAAAGAGGAGATAGTACAAATATATTCAGAAGGCAATCCCGATGAGAAAAACAGAATTGTCACACTCGCAAAAAAACTGAATCCCGCAAACGTCAACGAATACGACAAAATTAATTCCACCAAATAACCATGCTGCATAAATTAGTAATTTCAAACTATGCACTCATTGATACCCTAAACATCCAGTTTCAAGACGGAATGTCGACCATAACAGGCGAAACTGGCGCAGGAAAATCAATCATTTTAGGTGCTCTGTCTTTGCTTCTGGGGAAACGGGCAGACACAACAATTCTAAAAAACAAAGAACAAAAAAGTATTATTGAAGCAAATTTTTCGCTCAACGACAATTCGCTTCAATTTTTTTTTAACAACAATGACATAGATTTTGACACAGAAACTATAATCCGACGTGAAATTACTCCACAAGGCAAATCACGCTCGTTTATAAACGATACGCCCGTAAGTCTGCAACAATTGAAAGAATTAGGAAGTATCCTCATTGATATCCATTCACAACATCAAAATTTATTTTTGAAAGACTCTTCATTTCAATGCCAAGTTATTGATGCAGAAGCAAACAACGAACCTCTTTTAGCTGAATACCGCAAAGAGCTCAAAACATTGCAGACGCTCGAAAAAGAGTTGCAAAACTTTTTATCGGACACACAAAAGAAAAAAGAAGATCTCTCCTACTATACCTTCCGTTTGGACGAATTAATTAAATCAAACATCAGAGAAGGAGAATTAGAAAATTTAGAGCAAGAATTGTCTCTCATAGAACACAGCGAAGAAATTAAAACATTGTTGGCAACTGCCGATGAGACTTTTAACGGCGAAAACGCACTGCTGGCACAATTAAAAACCATACAACAGTCATTTGAAAAGAATTCATCTCTTGCTCCACAATACAACATACTGTCAGAAAGACTTTCAAGCACCTACATAGAATTATCGGACATTGCAGACGAAATTTCCAAAACAAATTCAAAACTGGACTTCAATCCCGAGCAAAAAGAATATATAGATGAACGTCTTGATTTGCTCAACAATTTGTTGCATAAATATTCTGTAAAGACAGAACAGGAACTACTGCAAAAACAAGCCGAATTGCAAGTTTTGGTCAACAATTTAGAAAATGCAGATTTTCATTGCGATGAACTACAAAAGGCGTGTGAGAAACAAAAAAACATCGTGGCTAAACTTGCGAAAGAGTTACACACCAAGAGAGAGAAAGCAATACAGAAGTTACAGCCGGAAATTGTCGAATTACTGAAAAAATTAGGAATGCCATCAGTCACATTCAACATAAAACTACTTGCATCACCCGACTTTAACACCAATGGCTGCGACGAAGTAAAAATGGAATTTTCAGCAAACAAAAACATTGCGCCACAATGGTTAGGAGAAATCAGTTCTGGTGGAGAACTTTCACGTGTCATGCTTTGTTTGAAATATATTCTTGCCAAGAACAATTCAGTGCAAACCATCATCTTTGATGAAATAGACACAGGGGTTTCGGGAGAAATAGCAGACCAAATGGGCACAATGATGCTGACAATGGCTAACGATATGCAAATTATTGCCATTACCCACCTTCCACAAATTGCCGTAAAAGCTCAAAAACAATTCAAAGTTTATAAAACCGAGACTAACGACAGTACAACGTCCAACATCACTGAACTTTCCAACAACGAACGTATTGAAGAAATAGCGAAAATGCTAAGCGGCAAAACTATTTCGGAAGCAGCGCTCAACAATGCAAAATTACTTTTAGGATTATAAATATGGGAAAAGAAACATTACAGACACTCAAATCATCTATACTGGCAGGATTTTGCATAGGAATAGCAGGATTTGGTTATTTAGCTGAAAAAAGTATTATCGGAGCTGTGTTATTTGCATTTGGACTTCTAACAGTAGTACACTATAAATTAAAACTGTATACGGGGACTGCCGGATTTATCAAAAAAGGAGAAGTTGGCACTCTATTTTTCATTTTATTTGGAAACCTCATTGGTTGCCTTATGGTCGCGCTTATTGCACGATGCAGCCCAATGCCACTACAAGAAACAGCACAAAAAGTTCTTGAAGGAAGACTTACCTGCGGGCCTTTAAAAGGCGGCATTTTAGCTATCGGATGTGGTTTTATAATGACAACAGCGGTAACATTTGCCCGCAAAGAAAAGAATTTGCCATTATTGTTCGGTGTCCCACTTTTCATTATGTGCGGTTTTCCTCACTGCGTTGCCGATGCATTCTACTACATGGCAGTTCCGACAGATTTTCTTGGTGAGCATCTCGTAGATATTCTTATATTCTACGTAAGCATTGTGGCTGGTAATTTTATTGGCTGCAACCTATTCCGTACAATTTTTGGAGCAACAGAATAACATTATGAATACAAAGAAACACACAATGGAGAAAAAATGTTCGTTCTGCGGACGTAGCGAAGACGAAGTTCCGCTACTACTCAACGGCATGGACGGATTTATATGTAGCGACTGTGTAGAACAAGCGAAACACGTTCTCGATGAAATTAGGCCGCCACAGAAAAAAACTAAAACGCAACGTGATTTTTCAAAAGTAAAGCCTGTCGACATAAAAAAACATCTTGACGAATACGTAATTGGACAAGACGAGGCTAAAAAATCATTGGCTGTTGCCGTTTACAACCACTACAAACGTATTTCACAACCAGACAACAACGATGTTGACATTGAAAAGTCAAACATTATTATGGTTGGAGAAACAGGAACAGGAAAGACGCTTCTTGCAAAGACAATTGCAAAATTCCTTGACGTTCCATTTGCCATCGTCGATGCAACGGTATTAACCGAAGCTGGTTATGTCGGCGAAGATATAGAAAGTCTATTGGTTAGACTACTACAAGCTACCGACTACGATGTAGAAAAAGCAGAACAAGGTATAGTTTTCATTGACGAAATTGACAAAATCGCGCGTAAAGGCGACAATCCTTCCATAACCCGCGACGTTTCTGGCGAAGGCGTACAACAAGGGCTATTAAAGCTATTGGAAGGCGCTGTTGTTAACGTTCCACCACAAGGCGGCAGAAAACATCCTGAACAAAAAATGATTGCAGTAAACACAAAAAACATTTTGTTCATTTGCGGAGGCGCTTTCGAAGGCATACAAAAAATTATTGCCCGCCGACTCAACACACATACTGTCGGATACGGAGTAAAAGAGAAAAATAAAGACATAGATAAAAACAATTTCCTTCAATATATCGCGCCACAAGATTTACGCACTTTTGGCCTTATTCCGGAAATCATCGGTCGTTTACCAGTCTTAACACATCTCAATCCATTGGACCGAGATGCGCTACGACGTATTTTAACAGAACCCAAAAATGCGCTTGTAAAACAATATATTGAGTTATTCAAAATGGACGGCATAACACTGACATTTGAAGACGAAACGTTTGACTTTATCGTAGATAAAGCAATTGAATACAAACTGGGCGCACGTGGATTACGTTCAATATGCGAAGCAATGATGCTTGACGTAATGTTTGAATATCCATCTAAAAAGGTAAAAACATTAAACATAGACAAGGCATTTGCCGAGAAACATTTTCTCAACACAGAATTACATCATATTTTAACAGCATAGTATTATGAATTTTACATTAATAAAACAAATTAGCGAAATAGCAGGTCCTTCAGGTTTTGAAGACAGAATCCGTGAATTTATTGCGAAAGAAATCAAATCCGATGTCGATTCACTTACAACCGACAATATGGGCAATCTTATTGCTTTCAAGAAAGGTACAAGTAAGAAAAAGTTGATGATTGCAGCCCACATGGATGAAATTGGATTTATAGTAACCCATATCGACGACAACGGTTTTCTGAAATTCACTACTCTTGGCGGTTTTGATCCAAAAACATTAACGGCTCAACGTGTTATTGTACACGGAAAGAAAGATATTATAGGCGTCATGGGCGCAAAACCAATACACGTAATGACGCCAGAAGAACGCGAGAAAAAAATCACTATTAAAGATTTCTTCATTGATTTAGGAATGGAGAAAAAAGACGTAGAAAAACTGGTTGAAATTGGGACTCCAATCAGCCGTGAACGAGAATGCATAAAAATGGGCGACTGCGTCAATGGTAAATCACTCGACAATAGAATTGCCGTTTACATATTGATAGAAACCATCAAAAATTTGAAAAAGGTCAAATTACCATTTGATACGTACTTTACGTTTACCGTGCAGGAAGAAGTTGGATTACGAGGTGCTCAGGTGGCGGCACTGAACATTCAGCCCGATGTTGCAATAGCATTGGATACCACAATTGCATACGATGTTCCTGGCAGTACCCCTCAAGAACAAATAACCCAATTAGGAAAAGGTCCGGGTATAAAAATCATGGATTCGTCGGTTATTTGCAACACAAAACTTGTATCGTTTATGAAAGCGTCTGCACAAAAGAACAAGATACCTTTCCAGGCTGAAATTATGCAAGGCGGCGGAACAGATACCAGTGTATTACAAAAAATGGTTGCCGGCGGAGCAATTGCAGGAGCAATTTCAATTCCTACACGCCACTTACATCAAGTAATTGAATCTGTACACAATAAAGACGTAGATAACACTATCTCTCTCCTAACGAATATAACTAAGACAATCGACAAGTTATAATATGGCAGACAACTATCTTGAAAAAAAATATGAGGAATATCTCATCAAAAAGGCCGAATATGAGCGAAAGAAAAAGCTGGGATTAATTCCTCAAAAAAATGTACAATCAACCAAGCAGAAAAAAAAAGATGAAGCATAGCTTCATCTTTTTTTTACCCTTAATTTCAAACCTTTCTAAATCGTATCCATAAATGATTTTTCCACACGATTGAAAATCACTATTCCAATCAACATAAGAAGAATCATAAAGCAAAAACTATATGCCAACCAGAACCATGAAAACGTACCCACACCCAACACGCTGTATTTAAACGTTTCAACAACCGACGTCATCGGATTAAGTTGGAAAATCCATTGTTTATCGGCTGGCATAGTACTAAGCGGATATATGACTGGAGTCGCATACATCCACAATTGCACACCGAACTGCAACAAAAATGTAAGGTCGCGGTATTTTGTCGTTAGCGATGAAAAAATAATACCAAAGCCCAAACTAAGACCAGCAATTATTAGTAATAATACAGGGAACAGCAATGCATATAAATTTGGAGCAACCTGTGTACCGGTCAAAATAAAATACACGTATATTATGATGAACAAAGCTAACTGAATGGCAAACTTCACCAAATTTGAAATCGTCACAGAAATAGGTACAACCAGACGAGGAAAATACACCTTGCCAAACACACCCTGATTATCAAGAAACGTTTTGGAATTTCGATTCAAACAATCTGCAAAATAGTTCCACATAATAATACCAGCGAAATAGAACAATATTCCAGGAACTCCATCTGTTGAAATTCCAGCCAAATTGCCAAAGACGAACAAAAACATAATTGTCGTCAAAACTGGTTGAATAACAAACCATAGAGGCCCTAAAATAGTTTGCTTATAAAACGTAACGATATCACGTTTTACGTACATACGGATTAAATCCTTGTACGCAACCAGCTCATTCAGGTTAAGACTGAAAAGACTATTTTTAGGAGATATAACGTTGACTTTCGTAGCCATTACACACCAATTTTTGCAAAAATAATATTTTTATGCGCCCTACACGTTCTTATATCGTTTTTTTTAACTAGGTAGAAACACAAAGCAGAAAAATGGTATATTTGTGCAATGTTCTTAAATTTATAAGATTCATATTATCGTAATAAAAATTTTCAATGAGAATTACTACTGATTACTTGGTTATCGGTTCGGGATTGGCAGGACTCAGTTTTGCCCTCAAAGTTGCAGAAACAGGAACCGTTACTATTATTTCAAAGACGAAACTTGACGAAACTAATACTTCGTATGCACAAGGTGGAATTGCCGCCGTGTTGGAAACGTCAGAATCCGATAATTTCAGTAAACATATAGAAGACACACTCATCGCCGGAGCTGGCATTTGCGACCGCGCAGCAGTTGAAAAAGTTGTCGAATACGCTCCTACCGCCATAAAAGATTTGGTTTCGTGGGGAACACAATTTGACAAAGACGACGACAACCAATCGTTCGACTTACATAGAGAAGGTGGCCACAGCAAACACCGTATTCTTCACCATAAAGACAACACTGGTTTTGAAGTGCAACGTGCATTATGTGAAAAAGTACGAGGACACAAAAACATCACAATTTATGAGAATTTTTTTGCCGTTGACTTAATTACCAAGCACCACTTGGGCATGTTAGTAAAACGTCATCAGCCAGACATACAATGTTATGGAGTTTATGCTTTAAATCTTACGAATCACGAAGTTGTAACAATTTTGGCAAAGGCAACAATGCTTGCGACTGGTGGTGCTGGTCAATTGTTTTTAACAACCACTAACCCTGTAGTTGCAACAGGAGACGGATTTGCAATGGTTTATCGTGCAAAAGGTATTGTTGACAACATGGAATTCGTTCAATTCCACCCCACAGCACTCTACAATCCAAGTGAATCACCGAATTTCCTAATTACAGAAGCCATGCGTGGATTCGGCGCCATACTTCGTAACAAAGACGGCGAAGCATTTATGACACGGTATGACGAACGGGGCAACTTGGCTCCACGTGATATTGTTGCACGCGCAATTGACAACGAAATGAAGAAAAACGGCGACGACCACGTGTATTTAGACTGCCGTCATTTGGAAGCAGAAGCTTTAAAAGAACATTTTCCACATATTTACGAAAAATGCCTAAGCATAGGAATCGACATTACCAAAGATATGATTCCCGTCACACCGGCAGCCCACTATTTTTGCGGTGGCGTAAAAGTTGACTTGGAAGGACGTACATCAATAAAATACTTATATGCAGCTGGTGAAACTACCTGCACAGGACTACACGGAGGAAACCGTCTTGCATCAAACAGTTTGTTGGAAGCAATCGCATACGCCGATTTCGCATCAAAAACTGCAATGAAGGAAAAAGACGAAAACGAATGGAAGACGAATATTCCAGATTGGGATGACGAAGGAACTTCACATCCGGAAGAAATGATTCTTATCACCCAAAGTTTAAAAGAAGTACGGCAAATTTTAAGCAACTACGTAGGAATTGTACGAAGCGAAGTAAGATTAAAACGTGCATTTAACCGTTTGTGGACAATATATTCCGAAACGGAAGAATTATATCAGCAAACGAAACTTTCACGAAAATTGTGCGAATTACGTAACTTAATACAAGTTGGCTATTTAGTTATTAAAGCTGCAAAAGCACGTAAAGAAAGCGTTGGAGCGCACTTTATGGCAGATCATCCGACAAAGAAATAGTTAAAAAATAAGAGATCAAAAAAAGATGAAGTTTTCACTTCATCTTTTTTTTACTACAGTGCAACTATTTACATTTTCCAAGAATATTCCTCACTACTTGAGGATAATATTCATATTCCAATTGATGAACACGTTGGGCTAGCACTTCCGGAGTATCATTGGGCAACACCAGACATTCTTTCTGAAAAACAATTTCGCCACTATCAAAAAATTCGTTCACCAAATGAATGGTAATACCACTTTTTCCCTCTTTATTGGCTATGACAGCTTCGTGTACGTGTATCCCAAACATCCCCTTTCCACCATATTTGGGAAGCAACGAAGGATGAATATTGAGGATTTTATTATCAAAGGCCGATAATATATTTGACGGAATAAATAGCATAAAACCAGCCAATACAATAAATTCAACCTGTTCTTTACGCAGCAAATCATAAATCATTGACGACTCGTAAAAATCCTCTTTTGAGAATACAGTAACAGGAACATTCAAATTTTGAGCACGTTCAATAACCTTTGCTTTAGGATTATTACAATACACCCGAGTGACAAAAATGTCCGTTTGAGCAAAAGTTCGTATTAAATTTTCGGCATTTGTCCCCGAACCCGAGGCAAAAATCGCTATATTTTTCATAAAACCTGTTAATATCTATTTAATAACTTTTCTAATGCAAAAATATAAATATTTGAGTTTCAGCGCAAAAAGTTTTTCAACAATAAAAGATTGTGGTGATTTTCTTTTTTGTATAAAAAAAAAGGTCGTTATTTGCAGACGAAAAGATGTTTAATAACTAAATTTTAAAACTATGTCAGAAGTAGAATCAAAAGTTAAAGCTATTATCGTAGAAAAACTAGGTGTTGATGCTAGCGAAGTTACTAACGAAGCAAACTTCACAAACGACTTGGGTGCAGATTCTTTGGATACAGTAGAATTAATTATGGAATTTGAAAAAGAATTTGGTATTTCAATTCCTGACGACCAGTCAGAAAACATTGCAACTGTTGGAGATGCAATAGCTTATATTGAAAACAATATAAACAAGTAGAATTCTTTAATTACTTCTATGGAGTTAAAAAGAGTTGTAGTCACCGGTATGGGTGGAATTACACCAATTGGTAATTCCGTAGAAGAAATTTTTAAAAATCTCACAAATGGAACGAGTGGTAGTGGTCCTATCACTCGTTTTAATGCAGAAAACTGCAAGACTCGTTTTGCTTGCGAGGTTAAGGGTTTCAATCCTGAATTATACATGGATAAAAAGGAAGCCCGCAAAATGGATTTATTTGAACAATTCGCTGTAGCTGCTACAAAAGAATGTTTAGATGACTCCAAAATTGATTTAGAAGCAATCAACAAAGATAGAATCGGTGTTATTTGGGGAACTGGCATCGGTGGATTAGGATCATACGAACCTGAAATTATGGAGTTTTACTCTAATGGTTGTGGAACGCCAAAATTCAGTCCATTTACTATTCCCAAACTGATACCAAATATGGCAGCAGGCCAGATTTCCATAAAATTTGGACTACGTGGATTAAGTTACTCAACTTCTTCTGCCTGCGCATCTTCTTCACACGCAATAATAGACGCATTCAACAATATTCGTTTAGGAAAAGCTGATATGATTATTTCTGGAGGTTCTGAAGCTCCAATAAACATCAGCGGTATTGGTGGATTCAACGCAATGAAAGCATTGTCGGAAAACAATGACGAAATGGAAACGGCATGTCGTCCATTTGACGCTACACGCGACGGTTTTGTCATGGCAGAAGGCGGTGTTGCGTTATTATTGGAAGAATTGGAGCACGCAAAGAAACGCGGGGCGACTATCTATGCGGAAATCGTCGGCGGTGGATTAACGTCCGATGCATATCATTTAACTGCTCCACATCCAGAAGGATTAGGAACAATCAATGTGATGAAATATGCAATAGAAGAAGCCGGAATTAAACCTGCAGATATTGATTATATTAATGTGCACGGTACTTCCACTCCTATCGGTGATGTGATTGAACTTGCTTCTATCCAAAAATTATTTGGTGATGATGTCTACAATGTAAACATCAGTTCTACGAAGTCTATGACAGGCCACATGCTTGGCGCAGCAGGTGCTATGGAAGCTATGGCATCGATCTTTGCAATACAAACAGGAATTATTCCTCCGACTATCAATTTCAAACAATTAGACGAAAAAATTGATAAAAATCTAAATCTTACGCTGAACAAAGCTCAAAAACGCGATGTTACATACGTGTTAAGCAACACATTCGGCTTTGGAGGTCACAATAGTTCCATCGTCTTAAAAAAATACAGTGAATAACTTTTCCGAAAAACTGCATTTACTCTTTGTAAATCCCCAAGACAAAGAGTTGTATTGTTATTTACATAGAATTCTCAAATTTTATCCTAAACATATTGATTTGTATAAACTTTGCTTTATACATCGTTCCTCCACACAATCCTATAAATTGGGATGCAACGAACGTTTAGAATACCTTGGAGACGCAATTTTAGACAGCATAACCGCAGATTATCTTTACGACAAATATCCAAAACTCAAAGAAGGAAATCTGTCAGAAATACGAGCTTCCATAGTTAGTAGAAAAAATCTAAATGCCATAGGATTACAATTACAATTACAAAAACACATATTGGCACGAATACCTCAACTCCGTCACAACGATGCGGTTGGGAATTGTTTGGAAGCACTTATCGGAGCAATATACAAAGACAAAGGATATTCAAAAGCAAAACAGTTTATTGTAGAAACCATCATTATTCCGCACATACGTACTTCTAAATCGCAAGACGATTATAAAAACTATAAAAGCACCATTCTACAATATTGTCAAAAAACCAAATTTGCTATTGAATTTAAAACAGAAGCGACAGGTGAGAAAAGCTCATCATTTCTATCCGAAATACATGTAAACAATCAAAAAGTAGCAGAAGCTACAGGAAGAAGCAAAAAAGCTGCAGAACAAGAAGCTGCGCGAATTGCCTTATCAAAGAAATCTCAGTTTGCAACCCAAGCAAACTAATTATAAAACAACCAAGAAATACCAAAAGAGACTGTACCGTTTGACTGCGGATACCCTGCAATAGCATATTTTTTCTCTTTCAGCAATGCATATAAACTCGTATACTTTACGTATAGTTTTATTGGTTTATATTTTATCGTTGCAAACACATTGATAATTGGGAAACCGCCATATTCGTATTTGCTTTGTGGTATAAAATCACCTAAAGAAGCATCGTACGTTGGTGTTTTATAAGAAGGATAATACAACACTTCTCCACCAAATCCGAAATGTATCAACTTTTTCAAAAATGCGCCTTGAAAAGCCAAAGAGTTATAAGTGGCCCATGTTGGATATTCCTGATAACCAACTGAAATATTTTGAAAGAGTAATCCATTTTTCATCACAATGTGCCAAAAACGACTCGTTTTATCGAGTTTTGCAGTGAACGCATTTCCTGATTCGTGTGTTTGCTGCAACATACCAGTTTCATCAAAAGCAACATAATCTTTCATTGCATAATAATGAAACTCT
This sequence comes from uncultured Bacteroidales bacterium, assembly GCA_937892155.1. GTDB lineage: Bacteria > Bacteroidota > Bacteroidia > Bacteroidales > UBA1715 > UBA1715. The sequence continues at coordinate 76,826 of CALAUG010000059.1, forward strand.
GCGTCCATATTTCCCCATGACGAGGAGATTGTGGCACCCAAATCAAGTATTTTTTCCGAATCAAAATCCGTTGTCCATGTTCTATGATTGGATTCGTACAGATAGTACACCGTAGGTCTATATAAATTTGCATAATTCTGCGACAACGAAATATCCAATTCTTCTTCACCAATAGTAAAACATTTTTCAATGTTTGTATATATGTTATAGACTCCCTTATCATCACCGGCAAAATAAAATCTATGTTTGTGTGAAATATTTATACTATCCGGCAACATAACATCAAATGTTCCTTCATAAAATTCCGAATTTGTAAAATCCTCAGGAATTGAATAATCATAATCGTGATAAACAGAAGAGTTATATTCCATTCCTACTGCAAAATCGGCGACAAATTTAGTTTTGTGAACCGTTCTTTGAAATTCAAAAAATAACTGGCTGACCAAATTTTTATCAAGTAAGGAATCATTTGTTGCCGTGGAATCAAACAAAACATTAGTATAAAATTCAGTATCTGGATATTTATCGTTGTATGAACGTTTTATGGAGGTATAATTCAGTTTGTACCCAATTGCATTTTTGTAAGAAAGCACATCTAACGACAAACTATCTTCCTTAGCCTTTCTACCCAAATTCCATTTTTGCATAAAATCAACAGTCTGAAAATGGAGAGACGATGACGCATTAGGAAATTTCATACGAAGTAATTTTGCATAATTAAGCAATGAATCTTCTGCAATACCACCATTTTCCTGACGTTCTATAGCATTATATCCATACTTAAATGTTGTAGAAAAACGAGGTCCATAATATACAATCCACGGAGAAACGTGACGGCCTTTTATTGCCTGATTGTCGTACTCGCCCATAGTCTTATAAAAATTCAAATCAAGACCTACATTACAATATTTATTAATGTTTTGTGTATGAGTAAATTTCGCCGTCTGTTCGCTATTCAAGCCTTGCGAATAAAACAAATTAGAATATGGTTTTGGTGTTGTATAATCCGGCATATCACTGGAAGAAATCAACGCTGTTTCGTATGGATGCAGCATAAATTGATGATCATTTGGAGAAAATAACAACGAAAACGATGGAGACGCATATTCTGCAACATTTACAAGATAATCGGCTATGCTTCCGTTTGGTTCGTACAAATAAAAGAAATCCATACTTGTATCCATATCAATACGATTACGGTGTGTATGAGTAAGATTATACTCCCACATATAGATTTCTTTTACAACCGTAGTATCCTTGTCTTTTTCATCCTTTGGATTATTTTCAGCAAAACAAAAAACCGATGACAACGAGAAGCCAACGAGCAATAAGACCTGTAATATATTGTGTTTATATTTTCCCATATTTTACATTAACGAGAATCTCATATTAATACCTCCACTTGTGGTAGACGTTCTATATCCATTGGTAAGAGGTTGATTCATTGTATATTCCAAATATAAGCGGAACGTTATTCGTTCGCTCAACATGTATTCTGCATAGGCTTTCATTGCATACGATTTTGTTCCCGAAATTTTGCGGGTAATATCTTCTGCAATATTTCTACGAATTGTTTGGTTGTCACGAATTGACAGATCAAAACGCACAGTCATATCATTTTCAAAATGATGGTTATTGCCAGCTGTTTTAACATTGATTTTTAAATCTTCAAAAACGTATCCTGCACCAACAACATATTCAAAATTTGAGACCTCAGAAATTTCAGTGTTTGTAAACGACAACGTTACGGTTCTATTACGTCTCAATTCTAATTTTGCCGTAAAATTACTCTTTAACTTGGAATCAAAACCAATCAACGGATTTAAACGTTCTGAAATGCCGACCGTTGACACATCATATTCAGGCGACAGATAAAGCGAGCCGTCAATTGGGTCAATATAAAAGTCATCTTCATACATATTGCCTGACGAAAATGTTTCGTACGATCCCATTGAATAGTTTGAAGTATAAGCATGATTGATATTAACCGACTTGAAGTATTTCTTGAAGAACGGCAATTTTGAAAGTCCGTTGTAAGTTACCTTCCAGTTAAGCGAACGAAGGAACATTTTAAAGCTAGAAAATACAGGGACAAAATACGTATTGATATTGACATCGTTGGCAGACTGTCCTGTATATGCCGAGAAGAAAGCAGGAATCAACACATCCTGAGACATTTCGTTATACAAACTCGGGAATCCAGTTTCAATATCTGTCTCATACTGATTACCTATGTTTTGTTGCGCCAAGCGATGTGCAATTGTAATACGATTCTTTTTAAATTGTTCGTATGCTTTATCGGAATTAAATGCAGATGACAATGTATTTGTGGTAATTGAGAAATTACCATTGGTCAATCTGTTTCGTTCGTTTTCTTCCTGATTGCCCCACAAGTATTTGCTATAATTATGGGAATAACTTCTTTCGTTTGAAAGCGTTATTTTCATATTTCTTATAGGTTCCAAAGATGATTGGATTTTTAGACGATTTGAAAACGTATATTTTAATTTTTCGCTGATATTATCATTGTCAACCAACCAATTGTCCGTCGTTAAATAATCCTCCAAATCGTCAGGAACAAAACCCCACACATACGGGAATTTTGGCGTCATTGAGCCAGAGAATGGTTTATTCAAGCCAAATATTTGAGAACCATATTTGTAACCCGGAACATACGAACCTTCCGACTGAGTATAACTGATTGTTGCTGTTTTAAACATCATCAACGTATTTGCAACGTGATCAAATGGAGTTGAAACAACATCTTTTTTTCCAACAACGGTTATCTTACCGTGTTCAACCTCCTCTTTACAAGTAACCTGTATTTTCTTTGGCGACAAAACCTTTGTTTCCGCAGGTACCAATTGACCATCCTCATCCATAACAGTAACTTTTACTTCTGTCGTTCCCAATTTATGATTGATAATGGCTATATTATCTGAATTCGTTTTGAAATTATCTTTTGTAAATTTAACTGTTTCTTTCTTCTTCTGAACTTTTGTCTTATTATTTGCCGTAGACGTCGTTTTCATTCTCTTTTGTACACCAGCAAGATATTTCGACTTACTATATAGCTTTGTAAAGTTCAATGTACCGTCAACAGTATGAGTTCCTGAATTGGTTATATAATTACCCCAGTCAACATCATCTTCTTCTGTGGTTTCTGTACCCATTTGCCAGTTATAGGTTCCTGCATACTTATAATTCAAAGTAGTCCAATCCAAAATTGAGATTTTATTGATTGGTACCTGCCAAGTCAAATTCCATTTTTGATTAAATTCCATATTTTCACCAAACGTCTTGGCACTATTCCATACCTCGCGTTTGTACTCCTTCCAGACTTCTTCATCAGACTTATCTATCACGCCTGCAGGTTCATTCAAACGGGAATCGTTGGATGCATTATATGACAATTTCAATCCTTTTGATATTGGATAATTTACGCTATACGTACGATACCAATAGAACCACTTGCTTGCTGTTTTTGGTAATTCAAAATTATATGCCGATAAATTTCTCCGTTGTTGTTCCTTGTACACCCTATCCCATTCGCTTTTAAATGACACGCTTGCTGGCAGCAAATAGAAGTTGAAATCTTTTATGAGTTTGATTTTATTTGACTTAAACGGCTGATAATTCTTCGGACGCATGTTATATGAATAATTAAAGGCCGCTTTATACTGATGTTTATAATCTTCCTGATAATCAACATCGTGCGAACGATAGCGATTGTATGCGAATGTCCCCGAAAAGTTAGTGATATTAAACGGATGCTGTTTCTTTGGCGTACGTGCCAACTTAACATTCGTAAAGTTATAACTGAAATTCTGAGTATATTCACGGGCGATGTTCAACAAAGAATCACGTTCACGTTCGCTCGACAAATTTGACAACGAGCGAGACAATGTAATGTCAGGATTGGTCGGATCGTATTGTGGTGTTATATAAACTTCCGACAAGTCAACATAGAACGGCAAAACAAGTTTCCACGATTCAGGGAAGAATTTATGCAGTGCAACGCTTGATGCGACATCATATTGATACAAATTTTCGGTACTACGTTCAAAAACTTTTTGATCGACACTACCAAATCCAGGTTTGCTAATTTTTCCAGCCAACGAAACAGTGGCAAAGTCAGCAAGGCTTGTACGAACAGAACCGACAGTGGCCCATCCACTTTGGTCATTCATATCTGTTAGACGAAGTTCGTTAAACCAAACAATTCCAGACTTTTTCAAACCATCATCGTTAGGATTTGAGGATTTCTTTTTTCTATTGCGAACACCGAGCATGACTGTTCGCACATTTCCTGTGTTAGGATTTCCCTTAATGCTTACACGATTATCGCCATGAGAAATGGTATATGTATGATATGTTTCCAAGTCTGGTATAACACCATCATTAATCATTTTGTTTCTTTCCAGTTTCAAATCTGTCAACACACTCAATGGTAACGAAATTTTATTTTCTTCAGGCCAGACAATAAGACGATCACTAGCCCCGTAACGGCTGCCGCCTTCAGGAATATGAGGTGTTAATTTCAATGGAATTTCATATTCATAAAAATTGTCAACATAATCGGAACCAATACGAACGAATGCACACAAGTCACCATCTTCGAGTGAGTTTTCCTCTTCCAACAATGCTTCGGCGTGTATAAACAATTCCAACGAGCCAAATTGCCGCAAATCTTTGTTAACCTGTTTATAAATTGCCTTTGAATTTCCGTCTTCCAAGTCGACCACTTTCATTTGCAAAGACGACTCATTCAATTCCTCCAATGTCGTACTTGTAGGATCAATCACACGGTCAACACCAGGAGGAAGCAAATAATTTACTGGAGTACGGGTACCATTCTCTTCAATATTGACGCTTGAAATATCAACTTTTGAATCAGAGAACAAATCATATTCACCAGACTCAAACAAAGCATCTTCGTACACGCGCCAGTTACTATAAACCAAGGCTAACTCAGCTATACGCAATACCACAGAATCCTCAAAATTACGTAAAAACATACGCATCGTCGTAATATCACGAAAATCGGAAATATTACCAATTCGCTCTCTTTCATCTGCATTAATTGGAATTTTGAACTGATACCACGTAGCCTGACATTGATAATTATCGTTGTTCACAACTTCGGTAATGACATCCTCTATATAGTTTTTACCAACAACCATATCTTCAGGACGCAAACTGATGTGATACTGATAATACGCTTCGTTTTCCTGTAATGTGTTATCCTGATTAAGATCCTCCATTTCTGGCTTGTAGGACGACAAACCTTGCGACGTTCCCGATGGCGAGTTTCCATCGGTACCATTATAATATTTGTAGCGCCAAACTATATCTTTTTCTTCGCCACGATTACTTAAATACGATGAAAAGTCATCGTGAGATGGATCGGCGTAGAATGTTTCATAAACCTCAGGCGTTACTATTTCTTTAACTTCCTTCAAGTATTGAGCAAAAAATCTTTGTTCTGCCATATTAGACAAACCATCAAGACCGACATCCTGCACCTCCCTATCAATATCACTACTAAATCCTGTTTCTACTATTGAATAATTCGGCACATTACCCCAAACTGTTTCATCTAAACGGGTACGATCTGGTACCATACCATTTTCGGCCGATTTTCTACCATCGCGTAAAACATCCTCCGATATTTTTCCAATATTGATATAAAAATCACCGCCTTTATGAGTTCCAGCCTCATCCATAACAAATGGATCCATCATCCAAAACTCAATATATTCAACATTTGTTGCCTCAAAATCAGTTGTCGTGAGTGACTGCATAATACCACCCCAACGAGATTTTGGATTTTTCAAATAACCATTTTCATCCAAACCTGACGAAATTCCCGCACGTCCTTTTGTATCATAGTTGTTCTGTCCACGTTCTGATGGATAATAGGCGATATTCAACAAAGTCATTGGAATATCCTCGTAGGTTGACAAATCTCTATTAGGGAACAAATTTGATTGGTACACTGTTCTTGAAAATTGTTCAGCCTGAATTGCCTTACTTACAGGTGAACTTCTTTCATAAAATGAAGTATTGATATTATACCACGAAATCAGTGCCTTATTGTAATTGAATGCCAAATCGTTTATCAAAGATGCTTCTGGAAACATAGACTTCTGTCCCTGCGGCGTACTTGCCAGTCGCCACGAGGTTGGTTCTTTCAAATAGATTCGACCTTCGGAACTTTCAAAATCATCAATTGAAACGGCATCTGAAATATATTTCGATTGTCCTGGTAACAATTGTGCAAATTCTGCAGAAGCCTCAACGAAAGACATTTCCTTGGTATCAATCAAAGGAATTTTATCAACCAATTTTGTCAGGAACATAGACTCTGTTGAATAACGTGCATCTACACCCCATATCGTATTACAAATTGGATAATCGTCAAAACCAACTTTTTGCACCGACGGAACTTCCGACAAATGTATCAATGTACCACCAAAACTAATATTATCGGAATAACGATATTCTGCGCGAGCACCCATATAGGTTTTTGTTGTCGTGCTGAACAAAGGATCGTTTTCATACGATATATTAATTGTAGAACCCGATTCCAAAATACCGGCATTTATAATGGAAACTGTTCCTGATGAATAATCAACAGTATAATCAGACCCTTCCTGCAATGTCAAACCGCCGCACATTACCTTTACAGACTTCACTTGCGTCGTATTTAAAGAAATTTCTGAAGAAACACTTGATTTATATGAACCTTTCAAAATAAACTTATTCTTTTCAGCAACCTGTCGCGCCGCACTTTGCGTAGAATCATACAATTCCTGATAAACATATTTTGATGCAAGATCAGAATCATCGATTTTTTTCTCCAAAGAGCTACCAAACGGTTCCAGTACAGGAAAATAAACTAGTCCTCGAGAAGCTTTTATGGTATACCCCTCCACGAAGTCAAATAAACCGTCAGAATAAGGTTGCAAGTCCGACGACAAATTATCCAAGTTCAAAACAGAAATCAAACTTTCACCTTTTAGTTTTCCCTCCGACAAATATGGTATTGGCGTTCCTGTTCTATCATCCTGATAAAGAACATCTAACACAAAATCTTCATTACTAATTTGGTATGCGCCAATAGAATACACATTCTTCATCATCAAATCCCAGTTGTGATATTCAGGATTTGACTGAGTTCCTTTCAGCAATTTTACAATCAGCACATCGGGATGTTCAATTCCATCGCTTGTAAATTCACCGACTTGGTAAACCTTACCCCTATATTCATATTCGTATGCAACAGCCAATACCTTTGAAGAACTTACAGCAGAACGAAGAGAAATATATCCCAACTTCGTATTGACGTCGTATTCTGATGGTTTCAACAATACAGCCTGTTCTATTTTTTCATAATCAGGTCCTTGCTCCATTATGCCGTTCATCGCCGTTGATACAGTATTAATGCTACGGATACCCGACATATTCTTTATTTTTTTATACAAAGACCCATTTTCTGGTAATTCATATTCTTTCGCACCACCAATACCTGTTCCATAAGAATCACCCAAATCGGTCAATGCCAAAATATTACGAGCATCCTCCTTACCACTTGAAGTTTGCGTTACCCAGACTTCAACCTTGCGGATTTCGATGCCACTGTTTATTTCTGGAAGATTTTTCAAAGATTCTTCGTAATGTTCACGGAAAAATTGAGACAAGAAGAAGTGCTTATTGTTATCGTATTCGTCGCATTGTATTTCAAAATCTTCTGTTTGTGCCCCACCCTGCACAGAAATTGAAGACATTTCGCCTTGTTGACGGGAAAACACACCACTTAAAAATAATTTTCCAAACTGCAGATCGGATTTAACACCAAACAAACTGGAGCTTCCAGTAATTAATGAACTAGACAATGGAAATGACACATTTCCGACCTCAATATTCTTTATGATTTCATCCTCGTCACCTTCGTATTGCAACTTAATTTCCTGTTCAAATTCAAACTGCGATTCTGTGTCGTACTTAATTGTCATTGCCACCTTATCGCCAATTGAACCCGTAACACTCATTTGTATTTTGTTGTCGAAATCAAATTGTAACTGACGTTGTTGTTTTTTTGACAGACGAGGATTGTGATTATTTGTAAATTTCAAACCAAAATTCAATTCCGCAGCACCTTGTGGTTTAATATCAACCAAATCAGCCAGACGACTATCTGGGCCTAACAAATCAAGTGTCGGTTCATACGAAGACGTGGAACCTATACGTGTTTCACTTGCGCGCGTACGCCAATAATTACGTGAGCGTTGTTTTCCCGAAAGCTTAAAATAGTCTGATGGTGGTAACGAGAAAGACGGAGTTACTGCATTATCGCCCACCATTTTCGTAGCTTCATATTCTTCCGACTCTGGATTATAGTCTATCTTATACCCATAATCAGGCGAATCCTGCAAACGAATGCCATCAGAAGCACTATTCGCATCCTCAAACGAATTACCTGTTTCTTTTGGCAGCGGAGATTTTAATTTACTGGTATCTTCAGGCTGATAAAGAGTTTCTGTCTGTATAAATTGTACAGAATCCATTGCCGATGCAAGCATAACGCCAAGCACAGCAAGCACAAAAATTATATATATTCGTTTAACGAACTTCAACCTTCTAACAATTTGGCGGACCTACAATCGCTTCAGTGCAAGTTTTACAATATCTTCAACTGAATGTTGAACTGCTTCCTGCATAATTGCATCGACAACTTTCTCCGCCGCATTTTTAGGATACCCTAACATAACCAAAGCAGATAACGATTCAATTTTCAAACTATTGCCTTGATTAGCAATTATTTTTGTATCTCCTTCAACAAAATTCACTTTATCTTTTAATTCCAGTACCAAACGTTGAGCCGTTTTTCCACCAATTCCTTTGATACTTTGTATCGTTGCAACATCAGCAGACATTACGGCAGTAGCCAATTCCGACGGAGTCATTTTTGATAAAATAATCCGGGCTGTATTTGCTCCAATACCAGAAACCGACAATAACAAACGAAACATAATCCGTTCGTTCTCGTCGTAAAATCCGTACAAATCGAACGTATCCTCGCGAATAATTTCATGCAGCAATAATGTACAATTGGTATTTTCCCGCAAACGTTCGCATGTGTTGACAGATATATTGACAAAAAAACCAAGACCCGATGTCGTTACCACGGCATAGGTCGGTGTCAGTTTTTGCACTAATCCAGTTATAGACTCTAACATTGATGTACTATTTCAATTGATTTTTTATTAATTCGGCATATTGTTCCTGTTTGACCATAATATCGCCAACAGAAAAAATTGCCTGAGACAACGATGATTCATCGGCACTGTTTTTATCAACAGACGCATAGTCAACCGAGACAGCTGGTGAGACACACAATTTAGGCAAACCGACAGTATAAGACAAGGAACCGTCGTACGATAATGCCTTAAACGGTACTGCAATCTGTTCGCGATACATGCCAACCGTACCATCGTATTTTTTAAACTCACCCTGCGCAAAAAATTGTTCTGCCGAATAAGGACCAACACAAACAAATCCGTTCGCCTTTGCTTCTTCTATCGCTGGCACAATTGCATTCTTTTCTTCCTCTCCCATTTCGCCATTTAACGCCAAGACAGCAATTCTAGGTTTAGTAACACAAAAATCCGCACGTAAAGAATCATTCAGTGCAACGATTTTTTCCAATACCGCATCTTTAGTAATTGACTTAGAAATCTGCGACACCTGAGAACACTTTGACACATAACAAGTCTTGAATGATTCGCTTACAAGCAATTCCATCTGCTGTGTTGTTCCAAATTCTTTCGCAAGAAATGAAGTATTATTGTCAAATTCAAAACCTGCACCACGTATATTATCCTTATTCACAGGCATTGCAACCAAAACATCTATGGCACCACGTTTTAAATCTGCAACAGCGGCCTTCATTGCCACCATTGCCGCTTTTCCTGCTTCATTAGTTGACATTCCCGCATCAACACGAACATCTTCAGCTATACAGTTAATAATATTTGGACGTTTCGGAGCAGCTTCTTCGGCCGAATTTACAAGATTGAAATTGAAATTTTGCAAATCAATTGACTTTCTATGATATGCTGCGGCTTTTGGAGAACCATACACCACTATCGTTTTTCCATCAAATATTCTTGGCTCAGACAATACTTTCATAATTATCTCATAATTCGTACTGTTGATATCACCTTGTGTAATTCCTATTTTTATATGTTTCATACTCTGTATTTTAGCTTTAGTGAACACCATTCACTATTCCTTGCAAAGATAGGAAAATAAAGATTTTTTCAAGAAAATATTTTCAAAATAATGCACAAAAACACAGCACATTATGCATAATGGAACAAGCACTTACCTATGCCGTTTTTTATACAATTGGTACGAGTTTACCGTATTGTGACAAATACTATACAAACCGCCAGCAAGAGCTGTTACAGGATTCATAAAAGTCATTCCCATCCAAATCATAAAGACCGTGCTTTTCTGCCCTAACGCCTGACCGCCACTAATTCTATCATTATACCGCGAGCCGACCGTTTTACCAAAATAAAACTGAAACAGGCAGCAAAACATTGTCACTACCGACATCCCTACAAAACACCAGGCAGAAACAGAACTATGGACCAAAATACGCGTCGTCACCGCCAATGCAAGCGGCAAGGCAATCAGCCACAAATAGAAAGCCAAATCACGGACTTTCAGCAAAACGGCAAGGACATTCGGGAAAAAGATTCTCATTCCCCACGCCAGGAAAAATGGGAATACCAACAATGGAAACACCTGCTTGATTATAATGAAAAAAGAATGAAAGAAAGACATTCCTATGTTCGGATTTACCAATGGAACTACCAACGGAACCATGATTGAAGTTACTGCATTGGAAATAATTGTGTATGCGACCAATGATAATTTATTTCCGCCAAGTTTGTCAACAATAACGACTGCAGCCGTCGCCGTAGGACAAATCATACAACACATTGCACACTCAATGATAATTTGCGAATTAACGTTTGGAAACACTTTGATTATCAATGCCAACAATACAAAACTTCCAGCCTGCAATAAAGCCAACCAGACATGCCAACGGCAAACCCGTATTTTTTTAGGATCAATTTTGCAGAAAGACAAAAACAGCATAAAAAACAACAAAACAGGTTGAACGATTGACACGAAATCGTTCGCAAAGTCCCGTATCTCATCAGAAAAATGGAGCCAATGGAAGATGAAATAAGACAACACCCCCAGAATCATCGCCACTGGCAACGACCAATCTTTCAAAAACCTGACAATACGAGGAAACACTGTTGTTATTTTGACTGCGTCAATTTACTAACGACAAATATCGTCAAAGCAGACAACGGAAATGCATAGCAAATAGGGTCAACCAATGCAAAGCCTCCAGAAATCAGCACCGGAGTATCAAACAAAGCACTACACAAACCTATAAGATTTGCCTCTTTCATGTGAAAGAATAACATCCCTATTATTGTTACCATAGCACCAACCCACATACTTGCGTACGCACCTTGTTTCGTAACTTTTTTCCAATACAAAGCACAGAAATACGAAGGCAAGAACGATGACGCACAAATTCCCATGAATATAGACGTTGATAAAGCAATAATCTGGCTAGCATTCCCCTGGAAATAATAGCAAATCATAAAACTTAGGAAAATTGAAACCAAAACAGCCAAACGAATGACAACCGTTGTACGATTTTTTCTTTCCTTCTTTTTTCCGCCTATACATGTTCCATAAATATCATACCCAGCAGCGGCTGCCATTGTGTGGAATTGCGCACTCAAAGTTGACATACTGGCAGAAAGAATGCAAAGCATAAAAATCACAGAAAACCACATCGGCATTGCATGTCCAATAAAATGAGGAATAATTTCGTCTGATTTTATCAAACCTCCATTTTCCGTAACGACATCGGCCGCAACCGTTCCCTGCGTATTCCAGTAAAACAAGTTCGACAAAGCACCAACGTGATAAATGACACCAACCGTGATGAAAATAAACAAACAACCGACAAACACACCTCGGTTTAATTGCTTGGTACTATCAACTGTCATAAAACGAATCACAAGCTGTGGTTGTGCCAAACAACCAATTCCAACTCCGAATATCAGCGAAGTTACCAACGTATACCATTGAGACGAGCCAAACGCCGGCATTGCTGTCCAACCTTGATGACCTTTTTCTGCGAAACGCTCTGGTACTTTATCCGACAAATCACTCAATGCCTGATTTGCTTCGGTAAATCCCATACCTAGACCTTTGTAGAACCAAATCAACAAGAAAATCATACAAAGAAACATTATCACCGCTTGCAAAGCATCGGTGTACATAACACCCTTCATTCCACCAGCAATCACATACGAAGCAATGATGATTGTAAATACCAACAATGCCAAGTCAAAACTGATTCCAAAAATTTCTTGCATAAAGAACACCCCACCACGCATTACAGCTGCAGCGTACAAAGGCATCCAAATGAAAATCATTGCGGCCACAAACAAACGAATTTTGTCTGATTTATAACAAGAACCTAAAAATTCAGCAAATGTTGAAGATTTAAATTTTGCACCAATTTGACGGGTTTTTCTACCAAAAAATATGAATGCAATCACAACGCCAATAAACATATTCAAAAAGCAGAGCCATTGAATACCCATACCGAATGTTGCTGCAACACCACCAAAACCGACAATGGCCGAAGCCGAAATAAATGTCGCGCCATACGACAACGCCATCACTATTGGATTCATCTTACCTCCACCGATAAGAAAATCGCTAGAATCTTTTGTCTTTTTATAGCCGAGATAACCTAAAAAAGCGACTGTCAAAAAATACACTACGACAACCGCATACATTGCAAAACCTTCCATTATTTCTTCTTATTTTTTTTCTTCCATGGCAAACTAGAAATTTCGCCGTTTACATCATCTTCTTCATTCCAATATCTAATGCCAAACCATGCTGCGAAAATCACGCACACTACCGACAATACATATACAATCCAAATTTGAGGATCTGCTATACCGAACATACTGATTATAAATTAATTAATTCTGCTTCCGAAAGCGTATTCATATTATTTTTACGTGCAACTTCATTCGCTTCCTTCATATTGTTGGAACGAAGTACCATGATTGATTTCTGCATAAATGAGAAACAGTACATATACTCTATCGTAATACCTGATTTTGTAAATTTCTCAACCGTATCCGACAACGCGCCAATTTTCGAATCCATAGAAATCGCCATAACCTCATTCATATTGGCCGAAACCTTATTTGCCATCAATGTTTGATATGCCTTTTGCTGATCGGTCGTTATAATTCTCAAAATACCATAATCAGTAGTATCAGCAACCGTTGAAGCTATCACGCGGATATTTTCATCGCGAAGAATGGACAATACTTCATTCAATCTTCCGAACTTGTTTTCCAAAAAAATTGATATTTGATTTATAGTCATAGTTATAATTTTATAGTTACTACTTCTTTAATGCTGCGATACCCTCCTGCAATGTTTTAATCTTGGTCTCGGCATCGGCTTTTTTCTTACGTTCATTTTCTACGACCTCTGGTTTCGCATTGGCAACAAATTTTTCATTACCCAACTTTTTCATAACCGAATTCAAGAAACCTTCAAGATATTTGATTTCTTCTTCCATTTTGGCAATTTCCTCAGCTGCGTTTACCATATTTCCAAGAGGAAGCGCATATTCCGTCGTGCCAACCATGAACGTCGCCGAAGTCGCATCTTTTTGACCTTGTGCAATTGACGAAAGATTGCAGATTTTTGTCAAAACAGCATCATACGTTGTATTATGCAAACCATTTGCAATAATCAGATTCAACGTGTTTTTATTTGGAATATTGCGTTCCAAACGAACCGTACGAACAGAAGAAACAATTTGTTTAACAAGTTCAAAATCAGCAACTAACGTATCATTTTTATAATCGGCTTTTGGCATTTGTGAAACCATGACACTTTCGCCTTGTTTGCGTTCTTTCACAGCCTGCCAAATTTCTTCGGTAATGAATGGCATAAATGGATGGAGCAACAACATTAATTTTTCGAAGAATTCCAATGTTTGTTCCAATGTCTTCTTGTCGATTGGCTGACCATAGGCTGGTTTCACCAATTCCAAGTACCAAGCAGAAAATTCATCCCAGAACAATTTGTAAACCGTCATCAAAGCTTCCGACAAACGGTATTTTTCAAAATCGTTGGCAAGTTCCTCTATTGTTGCGCTTAATTTTGCGTTGAACCAATCAACAGCAATTTTTGCATAGGCTGGCTGTTCAATATCAGCAACTTCCCAACCTTTAACCAAACGAAGCGCATTCCAAATCTTACTGTTGAAATTACGTCCTTGTTCGCACAATGCCTCATCAAACAAAATGTCGTTTCCTGCAGGAGCTGAAAGCATCATTCCCATACGAACACCATCGGCACCATATTTTTCAATCAACATCAATGGATCTGGCGAGTTACCAAGACTCTTGCTCATTTTACGACCAAGCTTATCGCGAACAATACCAGTAAAATATACGTTACGGAACGGAACATCTTTTATATATTCCTCGCCAGCCATAATCATTCTGGCAACCCAGAAGAAAATAATATCCGGACCCGTTACCAAGTCAGATGTTGGGTAATAATATTTTATTTCCTCGTTGCCTGGATTGTTGATTCCATTGAACAAAGAAACCGGCCACAACCACGATGAGAACCACGTATCAAGCGCATCTTCATCACGTGAAAGCTGGTCGATAGTAATATTTTCAAAACCTTTGATTTTTTTAGCCTCTACAAACGCTTCTTCTGGAGTCAATGCAACAACGAACTTTTCCTCTTCGCCTTCAGCCGTTGGCAAGAAATACGCCGGGATTCTATGCCCCCACCACAATTGACGGCTAATACACCAATCTTGAATGTTTTCCAACCAATTGCGATATGTCGTTACATATTTCGTTGGATAAAATTTAATTTTTCCTTCAAGAACTGGAGGCAAAGCAATGTCGGCAAAATGCTTCATCGACAAGAACCATTGACGACAAAGACGAGGTTCAACAGCTGTATCCTGATTTCTTTCGGAGTAGCCAACCTTGTTGTCGTAATCTTCGATTTTTTCCAACAAATCAGCGCTCTGCAAATCAATTGCAATTTGTTTACGAACAACCATACGATCTTGACCAACGTACATTCCAGCCTCTTCGGAAATTGTTCCGTCAGGATTGAAAATGTCGATAATTTCAAGATTGTGAGTCTTACCCAAATTGTAGTCGTTTACGTCGTGAGCAGGAGTAACTTTCAAACATCCCGTACCAAATTCAATATCAACGTAACGGTCTTCAATAACAGGAATCACACGATTTACAAGCGGAACAATCACTTTGTGGCCACGCAACCATTGATTTTTCGGATCTTTTGGATTGATACACATTGCAGTATCACCCATAATTGTTTCCGGACGAGTGGTTGCAACAACAGCGTAATATCCTTTTGCATCTTTGTGCAAAACTTCGCCTTCGACATTTGTAGGAACAACAGGATTCACATCGGCATCGGCGATATAGTAGCGAAGATAGTACAACTTACTTTTTTCGTCGCGGTAGATAACTTCTTCTGTCGAAAGCACAGTCTGAGCTTTCGGATCCCAGTTTACCATACGAAGACCACGATAAATCAAGCCTTTTTTATACAAGTCAACAAAGACTTTCATAACACTTTCCGAACGAGTTTCGTCCATTGTGAACGCCGTTCTGTCCCAGTCGCATGAAGCACCAAGTTTACGAAGTTGTTTCAAAATAATTCCACCGTGTTCATCCGTCCATTTCCACGCATGTTCCAAGAATTGCTCGCGGGTAAGATCGCGCTTTTTAATGCCTTGTTCAGCAAGTTTATTCACAACTTTTGCTTCTGTTGCTATCGAAGCATGGTCGGTTCCAGGAACCCAGCACGCATTTTTACCAGTCATACGGGCACGACGGACCAAAATATCCTGAATCGTGTTGTTCAACATGTGTCCCATGTGCAAAACGCCCGTCACATTTGGTGGCGGAATAACTATTGTATATGGTTGACGTTTGTCTGGTTTTGAACTAAAAAATTTGTTATCAATCCAGTATTGATACCACTTTGCTTCGACATCCGAAGGATTGTATTGTGAAGGTAAACCCATTGCTATAAATTTTGATTGCGAAGGTACAAAAAATATCAGTTAGACGTTTTCAAATTTATAGATTTCAAGAAAATATCTTTTGAATCACCGTGCAATTTCTAAATTTCCTACTTTTGTTCCATAAAACTTGGTTCAATGAAAATTGCTATTGCACAACAAAATTACTCAATCGGCGAATTTGGCAAGAACGCGACGAAAATATCGAGAGCGATATTTGAGGCACGCAACGAAAACGCCGAATTAATCGTATTTCCAGAATTAAGCATCTGTGGTTCATTCCCATACGATTTTCTTCAAAAAGAAGACTTTATAGAAACCACAATGCAAACATTACAACGCATCGCGACAGAATCATACGGAATAGCCGTTTTAGTAGGATGCCCAACATATTGCGAAGACGAAAGCGAAACAAAAGTATACGATTCCGCAATACTAATCGAAAATGGCATAATCACCCGGCGATTCAATAAGAAAAACTTAACCCACACAGAATCGAAATACTTCATAACAGATAACGAAAAGAACTGTTTTGAATGGAAAGGAGAAAAAATAGCCGTCTGCGTCGGTGACGATTCACCAGAAATAGACGAAGACACAACACTTGCAATAAACATTACGTGCAAGCGATTCAAGCACAAGGAAGATGATAGGTGCAATCAGTTTGCAGAATATAAAATTCCAACAATTTCCGTTAACCAAGTTGGAGCAAATACCGAAGCGACATACAAGGGACATTCGTTTGTTTTAAACACAAGCGGAGAACGTATCATACAACTACCCTACTTTGAAGAAGCAACGGAAATTTTTGACACAAAGCAAACATATCAACCAATAGCGCCCGAAACAAACAACGAAATCGCACTGTTACACGACGCACTTGTTTTAGGAATACGCGATTATTTTTCAAAAAATGGCTTTAAAACCGCCACACTGGGACTTTCCGGAGGAATTGACTCCGCCGTAGTATTAGCACTAGCAGCTGAAGCTATCGGAAGCGAAAACATCAGAGTTCTACTTTTGCCATCCGAATACTCCACATCGCACTCCATAACCGACGCCGAAGGATTGGCAAAAAATCTTAACGTGCAATACGACATCATACCCATAAAAGACATCTACAACACTGTCCTTTCGGCACTTTCGCCAATATTCAAAGATCTACCATTCTCAGTTGCCGAAGAGAACCTGCAATCACGCATACGCGGCACACTTTTAATGGCATTGAGCAACAAGTTAGGAAACATACTGCTCAACACATCCAACAAAAGTGAAGTCGCCGTTGGCTACGGGACACTCTACGGCGACACAAACGGTAGCCTTTCCGTGCTGGGAGACGTGTACAAAACAGACGTATTCAAACTTGCACGCTACATAAATAGAGACAGAGAAATTATACCAGAAAATACGATTATCAAGCCACCATCGGCAGAACTCCGTCCAAACCAACAAGATTCCGACTCGTTGCCAGATTACGATTCACTTGACAACATTTTATTCCAGTACATAGAATGCGACAAAACAGAAGCCGAAATCACCGCCTTGGGATATGACAAAGAAACTGTAAGCAGAGCCATAAAAATGACAAAACGTTGCGAATTCAAACGTCAACAGCTCTGTCCCGCCATAAAAGTATCCCAAAAGCCATTCGCGCAACGTCAGATACCGCTTATAGGAAAAGAATAACAAGACATAGGAAAATTTCGTTGCATTTTATTTGCATTGCATTTATTTTGCACTATATTTGCAGTCCGAATAAAAACTAAATACTATGCCTGCACATAAGTCAAAAAACTTTCGTTTCCGCATTATAGACGAATGTCTTCGCGACAAATCACGTACGTGGTCGCTCGACGATTTAATCAACGAAGTGTCAAAAAAACTGACAGACGAATTCAATGTTGAAAAAGTTAGCCGACGTTCTATTCAATATGATATTGCGCTTATGCGCGAAAAGCAGCCAATTGGTTACAATGCTCCCATTATTTGTATAGACGGAAAATATTCTTATTCCGACGAAAATTTTTCCATACAAAACATGCAATTGAGCAAGCCGGACATAGACAATTTATCTGAAGTTGTCAATACGCTCAAGCAATACAAACAATACACACATCTTGGCGACATTACAAAACTGATAGAAAAAGTTGAAGCAATCATTGCAGTAAATCCTCAACCAAACTCTCCTATTGTCGCTTTTGAATCAAGCAAAACATTGGCAAAAGGAATCTCATGGTTGAAGCAAATTGTGGATGCCGTTGCAAAAAAACAAGTGATAGAGCTTTCCACAAAGAAGGATGAAGATGCAGTAAAGACGACCGTCATTCATCCTTATTTCTTAAAGGAATATCACAACGAATGGTATCTGTACGGCTTGGAAGACCGTTCTGAACTATTCATCGTAGTTCCAGTCAGCGAAATTCTTGCCATTTCTCCACAAATCATCAATTTTATTGAAAACACCAAATACACCGAGGAATATTTTTCTCACCTCATTGGTGTAAACCCTGGGGAAAATACAAAACCTGCAAACGTACGACTAAAAGTATCGCCTGATGTTGCCGCGAAGTTGAAAAATCATCCTCTTCACCCAACACAAACAATAGAAGATTTAGGTAGCGACGGAGCTTTCATCGACCTAAAAGTCATTATAAATCAAGATTTAGCAGAAAAAATCCTTAGGTATGGTGCAAAAGCAAAAGTTGAATCACCAGACAAACTCCGTAAGGCAATACTCAATGAATTAAAAACAGCAAACGAAGCTTATTACCAACTGAGCTTATTCTAAGGGCTGTTAATAAAAAATAGCATTGATTTATAACACGTTAGAAGGACTACTTCAAAATCATCTTTTGAAGTGCGTACAATTCATTATTTTTGTCAAAAAAACAAATAATGATTCCTCACGACACCATAGAGCGTATTCTCAGCGTCTCAAAAATTGACGAAGTCATCGGTGATTTCGTTGCACTGCGCCGTGCAGGAACAAATTTCAAAGGTTGCTGTCCCTTTCACGACGAAAAAACGCCATCGTTCGTAGTTTCACCAGCCAAAGGCATATACAAATGTTTTGGATGCGGAAAAGCAGGCAATGTTGTTTCCTTCGTAATGGAGCACGAAAAATGCACATACGCCGAGGCAATTAAATTTCTGGGTAACAAATACCATATAGACATTGTAGAAAAGGAACTTTCCGACGAAGAAAAGCAACGCAAAGACGTACGCGAAAGCCTCAACACAATAAACCAATACGCCACAGATTTTTTCGAAAAAAGCATGTGGGAAACCGACGAAGGCCAAGCCGTTGGACTTTCATATTTCTACGAAAGAGGTTTCACAGAAGCAACTATTAGAAAATTCCGTTTGGGATACAGCCCACAAAAGAAAGATTGTTTCGTAAAAAATGCGGAAAGCGCAGGTTACAAATTAGAATATCTACAAAAACTTGGACTAGTAAGCGTTGGCGACAATTACAAAATCGACAGATTTCACGGACGAGTTATGTTCCCTATCACGTCGGTATCGGGAACAGTAATCGGTTTTGGAGGCCGAGTATTAACAGCAGCAAACGAACACGTTGCAAGCGGAGCAAAATATGTCAATTCACCAGAATCAGAAGTCTACAATAAAAGCAGGACACTATACGGAATTTCCTTTGCAAAAAGCGAAATCGTAAAAAAAGATGAATGCATTCTGGTTGAAGGATACACAGACGTTATATCACTACATCAGGCTGGCATAACGAATGTCGTTGCCTCCTCAGGAACTTCGCTAACCAACGAACAGATAGAATTAATCAAAAGATTCACGCAAAATATCATCGTCATTTACGATGGAGACAACGCCGGCATCAAAGCATCCGTGCGCGGTATAGACATGATATTGGAAAAAGATTTGAACGTGAGAGTTTTGCTTCTTCCAAACGGCGACGACCCCGATACGTTTGCAAAAAACCACACTTCGGAAGAGATTTCGGAATACATAGAAAAGAATAAAACAGACTTTCTCACCTTTAGGACAAAACTTGCGGCAGAAGAGACGAAAAACGATCCTATTGCACGATCTAATTTTATAACGAGCATAGCAAACACAATTGCAAAAATTCCTAATGAAATCAAACGAGATGTTTTCATTCAAGAATGTGGAAAGATTCTTGGCATAGACGAAAGGGCACTGTCGAACCAAGTACGCACGCAACTGGGTCAACCAATCAAAACATACAAAACACAGCAAGTTGCATCAAATCAGGCACAAATCGACACTCAAATAAAAAAAGTTGACAGCATTTTGGCAAACGAAAAAGATATTATCCGACTGTTGGTTCTGTACGGTTCGCAAAAAATGAAACTTGAGAAATCGTGCATTATGCACGAGGCTAACCAACTCATTGCAAAAAAAATAAACCCTGACGTACCACAAGAAGAAAACCCCGCATTCGAAGGATTGGCAAAAGATTACATTTACGAAGAACTCACCAATAACCAACTGCTGCCACTTAACGAAAGTGAGAAAAAAATCTTTGAGGAGTATTACAACAATGCCAATGGCGACCAAGAAAAACTAATAGAACACCTTCGCGACTACGTCGACGCCGAACGAATTGCAAATATACTCAGCGAAGCAAAAATTGACAAAAAGTATTGGCGTACAACTGCGCAGGAGCAAAATGACGACGAATTTCTCGAAGAACAAAAAACTATTGCAATAAAAGAAACATTGCAGGAATATGCGAAACGACGCTATGAAGCAATGAAAAAAGAGCTCTGTAGAAAAAAAGATATGAATACGGAAGATTTAAATAAAATACAACTTTTATCAGTCTGCGTCAACGAACTGGCGAAACAACTACGACATAATAGCCGTTAAGAGTTAAGAGTTAAGAATTAAGAATTAAGAATTAAGAGTTAAGAGATAAGAGGCAAGAGATAAGAGGTAAGAGAACAAATCTATCAAATTTCGATACAGATTTAGAATTATCAATTATCAATTATCAATTATCAATTATCAATTATGTAACAACAGACATTCTGCTCAACATTCTTATTTAATTTATTGTCTATCAGCACATCATTATTCATTTTTTCATACTTTTGCCGCGTGTTTTAGACAAATAATGGCGAAAATTCTACGAATACTAAACAGATTCAATGTTGGAGGGCCAACATATAACGTTGCATATCTAACAAAATATCTATCGGACGAATATGAGACAAAACTCATCGGAGGATTAAAAGAAAAATCCGAAGCAAGTTCAGAATACATTTTACAAAATCTTGACATTGACTATCAAATTATTCCCGAAATACAACGAGGAATTAGTTTAGGCAGAGATTACAAAGCCTACAAGAAAGTTGTTAAAATCATTCAGGAAACAAAGCCTGACATTGTCCATACGCACGCATCAAAAGCAGGTATGATTGGAAGAATGGCAGCGATACGTTGTCACGTGCCCTACATTTTTCACACATTTCACGGACACGTATTCCACTCCTACTTTGGCAAAGCGAAGACGCAATTTTTCATTTGCATCGAACGGTATTTAGCAAGAAAATCCACAGCAATCATTGCAATAAGCGACACGCAAAAATACGAACTGGGAACAGTTTACAAGATTTGCAAACCAGAAAAGATTGAAGTTGTCAATCTTGGTTTCGATTTAAAACGGTTTTCTGAGAATACAGAAGAAAAACGAAAACAATTTCGTGAAAAATATTCTGTTGCCGACGACGAGATTGCGATAGGCATAGTCGGCCGTCTTGCCGCAATAAAGAATCACAAATTGTTTATTGACGCCATAGAACGTTGTGCGCAAAACATTCCAGAGAAAAAAATACGTGCATTTATCATCGGCGACGGAAAACGTACAGAAGAAATTCAAGATTACTGCAAGCGCAGCAACATTGACTTTGACACGCCCGACAGCATACAGTTTTCAAAGCGACTTGCGTTCACATCGTGGATACAAGAGGTTGACGTCGCATACGCAGGATTGGACATTGTCGCACTGACATCATTGAACGAAGGAACACCAGTAAGTTTGATAGAAGCGCAAGCAGCAGGCAAGCCAATTATCTCCACCAACGTCGGCGGAGTGAAAGATGTAGTGGCTGAAAACGAAACTGCATTCCTCACAGACCTCAGTTTAGAACAATTCGCAGAAAAACTAGGGACACTCATCAAAGACGAAGAACTACGAAAATCGATGAGTGAAAAAAGTAAAACATATTCTTCCGACAAATTCAGTTACGAACGACTTTGTTCCAATATGGAAAAAGTGTACAAAAAACACCTGGGAAACAAATAAAGTGCTATATTTGTCTAAATGTATTGACAAATGAAACGCTTACTCATTGTTTTCGGTTGTTTAGTGTGTTTGTTTGCAACATCCTGCAAGACGTTACGACCAACCGTTATGTTTAAAACCAACAAGAATTTCCAATACTCAGAATTCTCCGAAACTCCCCGTGTAACAGTTTTACAACCGTTTGACCAATTAGAAGTCATAATGTCAACCAACAACGGATATCTTTTGTTGGAAACAGAATCTAACGAAGGACGAAATTATTCATACAACCGCCAAAACAACGGAGTAACGTATATGATTCGTCAGGACAGCATTGTAAAAATTCCGACTGTCGGCGAAGTGAAACTTGGTGGAATGACCAAAGATTCGGCAGAAATGTTGCTGGAAAACGAGTTATCGAAGTATTATCAGGCACCATTTGTTAAGATTACTATTACCAATCGTAACGTGATTCTTTTCTTTGACGAAGGTACCGATGGACAAAAAATTTCCATTCCTGAAGGCGGACTTACACTATTAGAAGCCATTGCCGATGCAGGTGGACTTACAGAAAGCAGCAAATCCTACAAAATTAAATTGATACGTGGCAACAACAGAAATCCAGAAGTTTACAATTTCAACATAAGAAGTTTGGAAGAATTCAAAAAAGCGAATTTTATGCTCGAGGCAAACGACATCGTCTATGTTGATTCCCGTCCACGTTACGCTACAAAATTCGTCAAAGAAATATCTCCATACTTAACGCTCATCACCTGCCTAACAATGGTGTACAGCATATTCAAATAACCTATGGCAAAGACAAAAAAAATACCTGCTTTCAATGATACGTTTGACTTAAGCAAACTATGGATTGTCATTAAAAGGAATCTGTGGATATACATTTTGCTTATCATCCTAACTATTATTGGCACGAAACTATATTTCCGTTATACCATTCCAACATACGAAACGAACTCTGTCATTCAAATTAATACAGAAGAACGGGAAAGACAAATCGTTGACCTTTCGGAAACCTACGGACAATCATCTTTAACAAATTTGATAGAACTTATCCGTTCATCGGAATTTCTAAAAAGAACATTACAACAACTGAATCTTTACACCAACTATTTTGCCGAAGGACGGTTTGTTACTTCAGAACTTTACAAAAAATCACCTTTTTTTGTTGAGATGGAAAATCCACAAGAAGTTATTCTCAACAAAAAAATCTACATCAAATATTCCAACGAAACTAAATTAGTAACAATTAGCTACGAAATTAGTCCAGAGAAGTATTACACCACTGACATCAAGAAAAACGAATGGACAGACATCAATGGTTGTAGAATTTACGTAAACATTACCAGTCCTGACTCTTTTGACCAACAAAACACAAGACACTATTTCATACGTTACGACGAGAACACGGCGCTGGCAGTCCAATTCGAAGATCTTGACGTGTCAATTTTAAGTTCTGACGCAAACACAATCCAGGTGAAATACACGAGTGAAAATGCCCAAAAAGCATCCGATATAGTCAACACAATTTGTGAAAACTTTTTGGCATACAATGTTGAGAAAAAACAGGAACGAGCTGAAAAAATTCTACAATTCATAAACGAACAACTCGAGATTGTATACCAACAGTTGACTGACTCCGAGCAACAATTGGAACAATTCAAGAAAGACAATAAAATCACGGGGAATGTATTTGACAACAACACGAAGCTCAATTCACCATCTCAGGATATAGAAAAATACCAGTCACAAATTCAGACGCTGAACAAAGTAAACCATCAGATAGAAATTGGCGAAAGTTTCGATATTATGAGTGCCATCTCCACCCTTTCCGGCACTTCGTCAGAATCAATGATACTCAATTTCTTGAATGGCATCCAGCAATTACAAAAACAACGAGAACAATTATTAATGACTTTAACCCCTGACAATCATAAAGTTAAAGTTATTGACCAACAAATTGAAGAACAAAAGAAGCATTTAGCCGACATTATTGACATTACGAATAAGAAACTCCGTAATGATATTGCCGCACTTGAAAAACTTGCGCAAAATAAAGCGACCGAATTTAATGAGACTGAATTAACAAAATTAAAACGTATTCACGACGTTCACCAGAATTTCTACAATCAACTGATAGAGAAACGTGCTGAATATTTAATTTCAAAAGCAGGATACATTACAAACAACTTGATTCTTCAGAAATCAAGCGTTCCCAACACACCAATTTCACCTATTGCATCATACACAATTGCGTTAAGTTGCATTGGTTGTTTACTTTTAATTTTGCTTATAACCGTTGTTTGTTACTTACTATTCAATCAAATAACAAGTATCAACGACATCACAAAATTCACGAATGCGCCGATTTCCGGGGTTATTCCAATTTCAAACTCATCAGACAAAATCCATAGATTTGTCGTCGAAAACAAAGCGAATTCCGTTATTACAGAAGCTTTCAGAACTCTTCGCTCCAATTTAGAGTTTCTGCATCAAAGTAAAGAGGCAAGCAAAATCATTGCAGTAACGTCAACTATTTCGGGAGAAGGAAAGACATTCATTGCAATCAATTTAGGTGGTGTTTTTGCATTAAGCGGTAAGAGGGTTATTCTTTTGGACCTTGACCTCCGCAAGCCGAAAGTTCACCTTTCATTCAATGCACACAACCACGCAGGAATGAGTACAATACTTATCGGAAAGGACAAATATCAAGACTGCATCATTAAAACAGATTTTGAAACTTTTGATATTATTTCTTCCGGTCCAACTCCTCCAAATCCTGCAGAGCTAGCCAATTCAAAAGCATTTGACAATCTTTTGGAAGAATTGAAACAAAGCTATGATATTATTATCATAGATACGCCTCCTATTGGTATTGTGAGTGACGCTATCTTTAGTTTCCAACGTGCCGATTTGCCAATATACGTATCGCGTGCAAATTACTCTAAGCGAGTATTTATCAACAACATAAACTATCTATACGAGCAAAAATCAATTCAAAATCTATCGGTGGTACTCAATGGTATTTCCATTGTTTCGTCTAAGTACGGATATGGATACAGCGGATATGGATACGGGTACAGCGGATATGGTTATGGATACGGATTTGGATATGGATATTATTCATACGATCAAAAAGGTGCCAAAAAGCAATCTTGGTTTAGCAAATTATTTAAGAGGGAAAAAGGTCACGACCACGAGCATCAGCACCATCATCATACCACGGAAAAATGATAGAATACAGCGTATATTTTTTTGCACTATGTATCATTAGTGCATTGAGTTATTGGTTTTTACTTAGACATCCTAAAATAGATGTTTTAAAGAAAAAGAACGAAACAGGAGAACGCTTTGCTTCGCAGTCAAAACCCATAATAGGCGGTTCCATATTTTTCATCTGTATTATTCTAGCCTTCATTTATACGTCTTTTTCAAGCAGATTTGGTGCAGATCTTCCAGATTACACAATACTCATCTGCGTGGTTATTGCATTTGGCATGGGGTGCATTGACGACCTTAAAAATTTCTCGCCACTTTTTAAACTAATATTTCAAATTATTTGCGCTGGAATTTTCATTTACACCAACAATTATATTCAAACATCAGACAACATTTTTCTGAATTCTGGATTAACGATACTATGGGTTGTTGGCATAATGAACAGCATCAATATGTTGGACAACATGGACGGCATCACAGCTTCTGTTTCAACAATCATTTTTGCCACAATTGCTTGTTTGGCAGAAGGTTGGGACGTACATATATTATTAGCCATAGTCGCTGGTCTCGTTGCATTTTTAATATGGAATTGGCATCCGTCAAAAATGTACATGGGCGACAATGGAAGCCAATTATTAGGCTTGCTCCTCGCCTACTTTAGTATTAAGTACGTTTGGAATTCCGGCCAAAGCATAATTGGAATCAACTACGAACAATTATTATTTATTGGGTTAATGTTCATCATTCCACTGACAGACACAATTACCGTTGCCATCAACAGATTTTTAGGCGGTCGTTCTCCTTTTGTCGGTGACAAATACCACACAACACATTGTCTAGTATATAAAGGATTGTCTATACCAACGACGGTTACTCTTATGTCGGCTATTAATGCAATTGGATGCATACTGAGCTGGTATTTTATATACTGTAAACACGCAACATTATCGATGTGCGAGGCAATTCTACTTTTTGTGTTCATATTTGTCGTCTTTATTTCGGCATACATTCTGAACCTTATCATAAGAAAAGAGAACAACCTGCTCTATAAAAAAAGCAAATAACACTCATATAGCAATGAATGTAAACTGTTATCATACAAACCGTTATAGTAACACGTTTACATTTTTATGTCTGTTTTTGTGCTGGTGTGTACTCCCATTTCAAAATATTTTTGCCCAAAATGCCGACATACAGCGTTACGAATATACAGACAACAGTAAAGAATATTACGGCTGTATTCCGCTTGACGCCAATGGTATGTTGCTGAAAACATACGACAAACGCAAACAGACAAGCAAGAAAAATAATGTATACACATTTATAAAATACGATACGACCTTTAAAATTCTTGATTCCATTGATGTAGTTCAACCAGCGCGAAAATCGGCTTACCTCAATTATTCCACAAAAGAAAATGTATATAATCTCGCCTACCAAAATTCAGGGATATACAATCTTTCTGTAATTTATGGTAAAACGTCAAAAGTTGAATATTACACAGGAAAATTTCCCAAGCACACCATTATCAATACGATGCGTGCAGTTGGAAGTTACGTCTATTTTCTCGGCTATATAAAAGACTTACCAATATTGATTGGGAAAAACACTATTGATAACGAAATGACGTTCTTCAAAATTATTCCATTGAATAAAAACCGATTTTCAATCTTATCATTTGAAGTGAACGAAGAAAGTGGAGAAGTTTATATTTTCACAAAGGACTTTATGAAAAATGAAAATCTAATAAAATTCTACGTCTTTAAAGGAAATGATAAAATTCTGGAAAAAATGATACAATCACCAGATCCGGAAAAATACATTTCGTCAGCCTACGCATCAAAACTATCTGATGGTTCATACATTATTTCTGGAACTTATAACAATACCAAAAAGAATCCAATGTCGTCGGTGGGAATATTTTTGATGAAAACTAATGCCGACGGTACAACCCAACAAACGAAATTTATCAACTATCTCGACATTACAAACTTTACATCATATTTATCAGAAAAACAGCAAGATAGAATAGAAAAGAAGCAAGAGCGCAAACAAAATCAAGATAAAGAATTAGAAATTAATTATTATATGGCTCCGCACAACATTATAGAAAAAGACGGAGAATATATACTTGTCTGCGAAGCATATTATCCTACATATCGTCAAGAATGTCAGTATATTACAACAGGTATGGGGACATCAATGCATTGCTACCAAGTTTTTGATGGTTTTCAGTACACCCACTTTTTTCTGCTAGGTTTTAACGAAAATGCCGATTTGCTATGGAGTAATTCCGCCCCACTCCACATTGACGAAAAACCATACACTGTGGTAAAATTTCTTGCTGTCAGTCAGAAAAAACCGAATACTCAAATTGTGTATTCAACTTGGGATAATTTATTCATATATAATTATAATGAAGGAGATCTATTGAATCAAGAAACAATACCATTCTTCAAAGAGGAAGAGAAAGTGCTTAATTCAATAAACAAAACCCGTTACTGGTACGGAAACACATTTATTTCGTACGGAATGCAAAGAACTAAAAACAAAGAAGACAAAGAAAAAAGAGAAATGTTCTTTGTCGAAAAGATTAAAATATCTACAAACAATGGCACTCATTAAATCTGTACGCGGATTCACTCCAAAGATTGGAGAAAACTGTTTTTTAGCCGACAACGCGACAATTATCGGCGATGTGGAAATGGGAAAAGATTGTAGCATCTGGTTCAACGCCGTGCTTCGTGGCGATGTAAATTCAATAAAAATCGGCAATCTTGTAAATATTCAGGACGGTTCGGTATTGCATACATTATACGAAAAATCAACGATAGAAATCGGCGACAATGTTTCTGTAGGTCACAACGTTACAATCCACGGAGCAAAAATCTGCGACAACGTATTGATTGGAATGGGTTCGGTGATTTTGGACAATGCCGTGATTGGCGAAAATTCAATCATTGCTGCCGGAGCCGTTGTTACGAGCGGAACTATTGTAGAACCAGGAAGTTTGTACGCCGGTGTTCCTGCCAAGAAAATCAAAGACGTTTCGCCCGAGCAAACCAAAGAAATGATTTACAAAATTTCGCATAACTACAGAATGTATGCGGACTGGTACAAGGAATAGAAGTATCGGTTTTCAGTAGGATTTGGAATAATAGAAATTTGATACTCTCAGTACAACTTTGTTTACATCAGTACAAAATCACTTAACGGACGAATGGTTGCCCGATATGTATTAAGACGTTGTTTTATGTTGACCGACTTGTCCTGCTCTACCGTTTTTGTATTATCAAAATGAACCACAATATAATGCGATGCATGTTCGGGATGAAAACCAATTTTTTCCAAAGCCTCACGCGTCCATATTTGAAAAGTTCCCGCTTTTTTCAATTTAAAAATTTGACAATCGTTACCACCTGTATGTAACAAAACGTACTTCATACGTTCAAATCCTGCTGTTACTTGCAACGAGCCTTTCGATTCATTTGCACGCATATAACAAATGCCTTTTTCAATCATCAACTTTCGTTTATCTTCCGAAGCATGATTTACCAAAACCATTGATTCTGTTGACGAATCAGACATTTTTCGCAACATTTTTTCTGCTATTTCAGGATTTTCAATTTCCTCGCGACGTCGTTTCCCCAATTCCAAATATTCTTGTTCTTGGTCAATTCCAATAAAGTTGCGACCTAAAAGATTTGCTGCAATACCTGTTGTGCAACTGCCTGCAAATGGATCAAGAATTGTATCACCTTTATTTGTTGATGCTAAAATAATGCGATTCAAAAGTTTTAGAGGTTTTTGCGTTGGGTGCTTACCACAAGTTTTCTCCCACAAACCAACTGCCGACATTCGCCAAACATCTGTCATTTGTTTGTCGCCATTGATGCGTTTCATCACATCGTAGTTGAATTTGTGCGGTTTCTTTTCTGATTTGCGAGCCCAAATAATCAATTCAGTAGAAAAAGTAAAATAACGGCAACTAATATTTGGCGCAGGGTCTGACTTTTGCCACGTTATGTAATTCAAAATCTTGTAGCCCAATTCCTTGAGACAACGTTGAACGACAAAAATATTGTGATACGTTCCCGAAATCCAAATAGTTCCATCGTCTTTTAGTTTTGAGTGGCACACTTCAAGCCATTCTTTGTTGAATTGGTACATATATTCGGGTGTACCGCCTTTGTCCCAATCGCCTTTGTCCACGCAAACCATTCGTCCATTCTTGCAACTAATTCCTCCATTGCTCAAAAAATATGGAGGGTCGGCAAAAATCATATCCACACTATTGTCGGGAATGTTTTTTACAAGTTGGCGACAATCACCATGATGAAGGGTGAAATTTGGATACGTAATCCAATAAGAAAAACATGTTCGTTCTTCCTCATTCCTTTTTTTGTTCATAAACGCAATTTTTGCACGCTTGAACATTCAGTATTACGGGACTTTCTAAGGCACAAAAAAAACGTGGACGATACTTATCCACGTTCAGAGGCCCTAGGAAAGCCCGTTTTACAAGACAAGTTCGCCCACGTCAAAAATTACGTGTGCTTGCTCTTATTCTTTGTAAAACATTCTTGAAATTTCCTAGGTTTCTGAAACGCTACCGAATAATAACAAACGTTGGTTATACTTATTTTTTACTTTTTACATCATTTTACTCTTATATAATAAAATCACAACTTTGCATTTCTATTTCTCTCTCATATTGTTTATCCAATGAATCGTAATTCAAAAAATGAACACGGTCATTAGTTTTTAAATCAACAAATGCTGCATATTTCATCTTAGTAAGAAACTCATTTCTTCGTTTCTCATCTGCAACAATAACCATACGGACATACAAATCCTGCAAATCATTAAATTTCAACAATGAATTTTGTATATCAGTAGAATGTTCTATTTCAAAAAACGAATGAGGCATTTGCCTATCATTAAACCAAATAACATCTATTGTTGAACTTCTTTTAACGAGATTTGAATATGTATACTGAGGTATCGTATCAAGAGTTTTTATCTCGCCCAATGTTGCTTGATTTAAAAATAATCTATTTTTATCTTGGTCGGGAACAAATGTGTTAAAATGTCTCATTTTACCCATTTCCAGTAACAGACCTTGATAATATGCATGATTAAAAACTTTTACAGTTTCTGAATCTTGATTTTGTTCAGTTTGAACAACAATCCCATTATTTTCTAATTGCTTCCTATTTCTTTCCAATGCATACAATCCAGGTTTAATTCTATAAATTCCATTCGTATGCCGAACTATACGACGAATAGACGCAAATGGAGTTTTTGTTCCCCATTTACAATCTTCTATTTTGAAAATGTTTTGGTTTATTTGGTTTAACGTAGCAACACCACCTAACATTTCTATAGTTTCTATTACAGCCTGAGGTTGAGTCATTTCCTTTATTTAAGTAGGTATCACAAATATATATAAATCTTCAAAAACATTTTATTACCTAATTTGTTTAATATTATTGGAAAGACTTGTCTTTTCTAATAAACTTAACTGTTCAATGGCCATTTTATTAAGGCGTATAGCTCGTTCCGATTGTGAAAGTCCCAATTTTATTAATTCGGCATTCATACTTTCCAAATTTACTAAAACAATCAACTGACGCAATGATGCATAATCACGAATATTTCCATTTTGTTCTGGATTATTAAATCTCCATTGTTTTGCAGTCATACCAAATAAAGCGACATTTAATACATCGGCTTCATTTGCATAAACAAAAGCAGAAGCCTTACTCGAAATATCTTCGGGCAATATATAATTTTTTATGGCATTGGTATGAATATGGTAGTTTATTTTGGAAAGTTCTCTATTTAAATTCCAATTTAAAGACAAACGGTTGCTTTCTTCTGCTTTGAGACGTTCATAATCTTTAATAATATACAATTTAAATTCAGGAGAAATCCAACTCGCAAATTCAAAAGCTATGTCCTTATGAGCCAAGGTTGTTGCATACCTTCCTTGCTTGGTTACAATACCTATTGCCTGCGTACTTTCCACCCATCGTTTGGGCGTTAAAACAAAACTATTTAAACCTGCTTCGTTTTCAATTGCCTCGAATTCGAGGCAATTAAAATTTGGATTATGTAAATTTTCCCACAATCCAAGGAACCTAACAGTATTCCTAGTTCGCATCCAGTTTTGAATAATATATCCTGGATTTTCTTCAGTTTTATATTTTGCTATATCCGATAACGAGATATAATCTCCTAAATCATCTCCGTATCGAACTTCGATACCGTGACCATTTGCATTGATTTCCGTTTTTATCATATCTTTCTTTTCATTTTTCCCATCTATCAAAGTCAGCTGGAAGCAATGCTTCGAGTTGTTCAATGAGTTGGCTTTTCCCGCCAACCCACTTGACGAATGGTTTTGCTTTCATTGTTATTTTTAATAATCTTGTTTTATAGCAAACGCTATGTTAAACGTTTGTGGTTACTTTTTTCTTTAGTTCAAAGATAGATCTTTTTTACACACACATAATAAAAGTGCTATTTTTTCACGTCCTTCCCCTATATGCTTTTACATAATGGAATTATAAAACCGCTTGCGATTTTTTCAATTCGATTTTTCTTGCAATGCTGTACAGTGCCCATGCTATAAGACTTCCAAGCAATGCTCCGCAAAAAATATCGGCTGGATAATGTACACCGAGATACATTCTTGTGTAACAAATTAGTAATGACCAGCCTACAAAAAATATAGCCCAGCCTTTTTGCTGCAAAAAGAGAGAAACTCCTACGGCAAAGGCAAACATATTTGCAGCGTGCGACGACACAAAGCCGTACATTCCGCCCCGATAGCCATTTACCACGTGAACTAAATTTTCCAAATCTAAATTATGTGTCGGACGATAGCGGCATACCACTTTTTTAAAACATTCGGTAGAAATCAAGTCCGACAAACCAATTGCACAACCAACCACAGCCACACACAGCAACATTTTTTTCCATCCAAATTTTCGGAACAACAAAAAAGCAGCCAACACATATATAGGTATCGACGCCCACGTTTTTGTGAACATAAACATCACATCGTCGAAAAACAACGAATTACAGCCATTTATGGCAAGTAACAATTGCTGATCCCATGATTCTAACGTATCAATCATTCGTTCAACAATTTCCAAAGTTTATCTTTCAATTCGGTAATATTGATTTGAGCAACCGAAGAAATAAAAATATGTTCGATTGGCGGAAGATTCTTCTCTATCAAACTTTTTAATTCATCGTCGAGCATATCGCTTTTTGATATAGCCAACAACCGCGGCTTGTCAAGCAATTCGGGATTGTACAGTTTCAATTCGTTCAACAGCACATCATATTCTTTTGCTATATCCTCGCTATCGGCAGGAATCAGGAATAGCAACACTGCGTTGCGTTCAATATGACGAAGGAAACGCAAGCCCAAGCCCTTTCCTTCGTGAGCGCCTTCAATAATTCCCGGTATATCGGCCATTGCGAACGAAGCGCCATCGCGATAGGAAACAATTCCCAACTGCGGCACCAACGTCGTGAATGGATAATTTGCAATTTTAGGTTTTGCAGCCGAAACCACACTTAATAATGTTGATTTTCCCGCATTGGGGAAACCAACCAAACCAACATCGGCAAGAACTTTCAGTTCAAGGATAAACCACCCTTCCTTACCTTCTTCGCCAGGCTGTGCATATCTCGGCGTTTGATTTGTAGCAGATTTGAAATTGAGATTTCCCAAACCGCCACGACCGCCGGCAAGCAAGATTTTTTCCTCGCCGTCTTCGGTAATTTCGCAAAGAACTTCTTCGGTCTCGGCATCTTTTGCGATTGTTCCGAGCGGAACTTCGATAATTACATCGTCCCCGTTTGCGCCAGTACTGGCGGCACTTCCGCCACATCCACCGTTTCCGGCAAACAAATGTTTTTGGTAACGCAACGCCAACAACGTCCACACATGACGGCTACCACGTAAAATAATATGTCCACCACGACCACCATCGCCACCATCGGGACCACCTTTCGCAACAAATTTCTCGCGATGCAGATGAGCCGAACCAGCACCTCCTTTTCCTGAACGGAGATATATTTTTATATAATCGACAAATGATGATGAAGGCATGGAAATTGAACATTATTTTATAATAATTGACAACAGACAAAATTGTCCATTGTCAATTATCAATTATCAATTAAAATTTATCGCAAACGTCGCAGATTGCTGCAAAGATGTTGTCGATTGTTCCTACACCTTTGATTTCTTTTAATTTTCCTTGTTTTGAATAGAAATCTTTTACAGGAGCAGTTTCGCTATTGTAAACCTTGATACGGTTCATGATAACTTCTTCGTTTTGGTCATCGGCACGGCCAGAAACTTTTCCACGTTCCAACAAACGTTTTACCAATTCTGGAGTATCAACTTCCAACGAAATCATACAAGAAACTGCGATGTTATGTTTCGACATCAATTCGTCCAAAGCAACGGCTTGTGCAGTCGTACGTGGGAAACCATCGAAAATGAAACCGTTTCCTTTTGCATTTTCAGCAATTTTATTCGCCATCATTCCAATAACGATATCATCGGAAACCAATTCGCCTTTTTCGATTTTAGCTTTTGCTTGTTTTCCAAGTTCAGTTTCAGCTTTCATTTCAGCACGCAACAAATCACCTGTTGAAATGTGGCACAAATTGTATTTTTCTACGATTTTGTCTGATTGAGTTCCTTTTCCAGCTCCCGGAGGGCCAAATAACACTAAATTAAGCATAACTATTATTTATTTTAATTGTATTTAAATTTTCGACTGCGAATGTACGTTTTTTTTCAATAGGACACATTATTTCCGTGGATGATACAACATAATTGTATCGTGCAAGTGCTGTTTATCCAAATGAGTATATATTTCTGTCGTCATAATAGATTCGTGTCCAAGCATTTCCTGCACAGAACGCAAATCTGCCCCACCGTTCACCAAATGAGTTGCAAAAGAATGTCGGAACGTATGCGGACTAATATTTTTGGTAATTCCAGCTTTTTCCGCAGCTTCCTTTATAATAAGAAAAACCATAACGCGAGTGAGGTGTTTACCTCTTCTGTTGAGAAAAAGAAAATCTTTCTCCGATTCGGGAATCTCCAAATGACAACGTGTTTCCAAATACAATTCGATTTCGTGTATTGCCTTATCACTAATCGGGACAAGACGCTCCTTGTCGCCTTTTCCAACGACACGGATAAATCCATCTTTAAAATACAAATTATGAATTTGCAGAGTCACCAATTCGCTCACACGAAGTCCGCAACTATACAAAGTTTCGAGCATTGCACGGTTTCTATGTCCTTCTGGTTTCCCAACGTCTATAGTGTCGAGAATTGCATCTATTTCGGAAATGGTGAGATATACCGGTAATTTTTTCGAAATTTTAGGAGCTTCCAGCAAATCCGCCGGATCTGCATCTATTAGATTATCCAACTGCAAAAAAGAAAAAAAACTTTTCAAACCAGACACAATTCTTGCCTGGGAACGCTCGGAAACGGTTACTTCTGTATGATTCAGCCAGATAATAAACTCACGAAGGTCGTCAAGAGTAACGTCTTCCGGCTTAATATTTAAATCTGAGACGATGAGAAATTCCTGAAACTTGCGAACATCGTGGCAATATGCGTCTATGGAATTTTCAGAAAGTGATTTTTCCAGACGCAAATATGATTCAAAATCGTGCAGACACGTAGTCCAATTCATAGCAAATCATTGAGTAGCAAATATAAACATATTGTATGGGTTCATAAACCTAAAAATGAAGTCTGTCACATAAAAATACGAACAAAAAACGGTTAATAAAATTAGGAGATTTTTCTTAATAGATTGTTGGGAGAACAATTTCGTTTGTCTATCTTTGCCGAAACAAAAATAGAAAGTATATGACGACTTACCGAGACTTGCCTATAACGGTGATGATGCCTAACAAGCATCTCGATTCAGTCGTTTTTATTTTTAATAAAATGCGTTAGTTGTTTCACTAACGCATTTTTTTTGTATAGATGAACGGTAAAAAAAATAAAGTTATGAAAGATGTAAAAAAAGTATTGCTCCTTGGTTCCGGTGCATTGAAAATCGGTCAGGCTGGCGAGTTCGATTATTCTGGTTCGCAAGCGTTGAAAGCTATGCGCGAAGAAGGTATTTCAACGGTGTTGATTAACCCTAATATCGCAACTATCCAAACGTCTGACGGTATTGCCGACAAAGTTTATTTCCTTCCTATCACTCCATATTTCGTAGAGGAAATTATTAAGAAGGAACAACCAGACGGTATTTTGTTGTCGTTCGGTGGACAAACTGCTTTGAACTGCGGTACTGAATTATATCTTTCTGGAACACTTCAAAAATATGGCGTAAAGGTGCTTGGTACTTCTGTCGAAGCAATTATGATTACAGAAGACCGTGATTTGTTCGTAAAGAAATTGAACGAAATTCAGGCAAAAACACCTTCTTCACAGGCTGTTGAATCGTTGGAAGACGCATTGACAGTTGCCCGTAAGTTGGGATATCCTGTAATGGTTCGTTCCGCTTATGCTCTTGGTGGTCTTGGTTCTGGTATCTCTACCAATGAAGAAGAATTTATTGCATTGTGCGAGAATGCTTTAGCTTATTCAAAACAAATTCTTGTTGAAGAATCGTTGAAAGGTTGGAAGGAAATTGAATTTGAAGTAATCCGCGATGCAAACGATCACTGTTTTACGGTAGTTCCAATGGAAAATGTCGATCCACTTGGAATCCACACTGGTGAAAGTATCGTTATTTCGCCTATCGTAACTTTATCGAAAGAACAAATTTCATTATTGCAGGATATTGCAAAACAAGTTGTCCGCCACATTGGAATCGTTGGTGAATGTAATATTCAATATGCTTTCAATGCTGAGACAAACGATTACCGTATCATAGAAATCAATGCTCGTTTGAGCCGTTCTTCTGCGTTGGCTTCAAAAGCTTCTGGTTATCCATTGGCTTTCGTTGCGGCTAAATTGGCTTTGGGTTACACGCTTGACCAAATTGGTGAAATGGGAACACCAAATTCTGCATACGTTGCTCCTTCGGTTGACTATATTATCGCAAAGATTCCTCGTTGGGATTTGTCTAAATTCGTTGGTGTTGACCGCGAAATTGGCTCATCAATGAAGTCTGTCGGCGAAATTATGTCTATCGGTAAATCATTCGAGGAAATTATGCAAAAAGGTCTTCGTATGATTGGTCAAGGAATGCACGGATTTGTTGGCAACAACGATCTTGAATTTGACGATTTGGACAAAGAACTTTCTCATCCAACCGATATGAGAATTTTCGCCATTGCAAAAGCGTTGGAAAACGGTTATACTCCAGAAAGAATTGAAGAATTGACAAAAATTGATGTGTATTTCATCAAATGTTTAAAGAACATTGTTGATTACACGAAAGTTCTTTCTTCTTATAAGAAAATTGAAGATTTGCCAGCTGATGTTTTGAAAGAAGCTAAACGTCTTGGTTTCTCCGATTTCCAAATTGCACGTTATGTGGAAAATCCTTCCGGCAACCTTGAAAAAGAGCAATTGCGTGTTCGTGAACTTCGTAAGAAAAACAATGTTCTTCCTGCAGTTCGTCGTATCAACACAATCGCTTCCGAACATCCAGAATTGACGAACTATTTGTACATGACGTATGGTATGACAGAACACAGTATTAATTATGCATACAAAAATGACAAATCTATCGTGGTTCTTGGTTCTGGTGCATATAGAATTGGTTCCTCGGTTGAATTTGACTGGTGTTCGGTTAATGCGATTCAAACTGCGAGAAAGTTCGGTTACAAATCAATAATGATTAACTACAACCCTGAAACAGTTTCTACCGACTACGATATGTGCGACCGTTTGTACTTCGACGAATTGAGTTTTGAACGCGTACTTGACGTAATTGACCTTGAAATTCCTAAGGGTGTGATTGTTTCGGTTGGTGGACAGATTCCTAACAATTTGGCAATGAAACTACATCGTCAGAATGTGCCAATTTTGGGAACATCGCCAGTTTCTATCGACCGTGCGGAAAACAGAAATAAATTCTCTGCAATGCTTGACCAACTTGGCATTGACCAACCACGTTGGGAAGCGCTTACAAGCTACGACGAAATCGACAAATTCATTGACGAAGTTGGTTTCCCGGTATTGATTCGTCCTTCGTACGTGCTTTCTGGTGCTGCAATGAACGTTTGCTACGATAAAGAGCAAATGCATACATTCTTGGGTGCGGCCGCTAAGGTTTCGAAAGAATATCCAGTTGTTGTTTCTAAGTTTATGCAAAATGCAAAAGAAATTGAATTCGATGCTGTTGCTAAAAACGGTGAAATTATTGAATACGGAATTTCTGAGCACATTGAATTTGCTGGTGTTCACTCTGGTGACGCAACCTTGGTTTTCCCTGCACAAAATATTTATGTTGCAACAGCCCGCAGAATTAAACAAATCAGCCGCAAGATTGCTAAGGAATTAAACATCAGCGGTCCATTCAATATTCAGTATTTGGCAAAGAACAACGATGTGAAAGTTATTGAATGTAACTTACGTGCATCGCGTTCGTTCCCATTCGTTTCGAAAGTATTGAAACGCAACTTTATTGAAACTGCAACGAAGATTATGCTTGGTGAGCCAGTAGAAAAACCTGATTCAGCAGTATTTGACGTTGATCACGTTGGTATTAAAGCTTCGCAATTCTCATTTGCCCGTCTTCACAGAGCCGACCCAATTTTGGGCGTTGATATGTCTTCAACAGGTGAAGTTGGCTGTTTAGGAACAACTTTCGACGATGCGTTGCTGTCATCATTATATTCTGTAGGATTCCGCAAACCAGAAAAAGGTGTGTTGGTTTCTTCTGGCGATGCAAAAGGTAAAGTTGATTTGTTAGAATCTTGTATGTTGTTGCAAGAAAAAGGATTGAAGATATATGCAACAGCAGGAACGCAAAAATTCTTGGCTGAAAATGGCGTTACAGCAACGGCAGTTAATTGGCCTGACGAAACGCACGCAAAAGAAGACATTACCGAATTGATGCAAGAACACACAATTGATTTGGTAATTAACATTCCTAAGAACCAAACTCGTCGCGAATTGACAAATGGTTACAAAATCCGTCGTGCTGCAATCGACCACAATATTCCATTGTTCACAAATGCTCGCCTTGCAAGTGCATTCTTACATGCAGCTTGTTCAAAAGAATTGAGCGATATTCAAATCAAGAGCTGGCAAGAATACAGCATTAATTAAGATTTGAATCTATTAATAGAGTGAAAATGGGAATGCTTTTACATTCCCATTTTTTGTAAAAAAAGAAAATTGCCTAATATTCAATTCCTGAATATTAGGCAAGAAATTGAAATGTGTAAAAAATAAAATTATGAAAAGACTATTGGTTATTGTTAGTGTAGTTTTTTTTGTCGTGGGCTGTTCACAAACTACAAAGAATGAAAGTCAAGATGACTCTACAACAATCGTATGGATAGAAGACAAGCAAGGTCCAACAATTCAGGAACATCAAATTTTTCCAACAGTTCCTGATTCTATTTGGAACGAGTTAGGCTTGCAGGATGGCGTACCTTCAAGTATCAGTTGTTTTTTACTTCAAATAGAAGGAAAAACAATTTTAATTGATGCAGGTTTGGGAGCTCCGTTTAGTCAATTGCAACCTAAGATGTCCGAGTTGAACGTAAAACCCGACGAACTGGATTTAATTTATATTACACATTTGCATCCCGACCATATTGGAGGATTACTAAAAGATGATACGGTAGTTTTTCCTCATGCTGAATTGTATATAAATCGTGTGGAAGTTGATACTTGGTTGTCGATGGAAGGGGAACGCAGTATGTTGGCAAAGAAAGTGTTGGCTGCGTATAAAGATCATTTACATTGTTTTAATGCTGGAGATACACTTCCGGGTGGGGTGCAAACAATAGCTGCCTACGGTCATACACCAGGACATACACTTTTTCAAAAAGATAGTATTCTTGTAATTGCAGATTTAATACATGGTGCTGCTTTACAAATGGAACATCCTGAATTTTGTCCATTTTTCGATATGGCTCCTGTTATGGCAACAGAAACACGAGTACGTATTTTGCAATATGCACGAGAAAACAAGCTGACGATGTATGGTATGCATTTACCAAATCCTGG
Organism: uncultured Bacteroidales bacterium; assembly: GCA_937892155.1. Taxonomy (GTDB): domain Bacteria; phylum Bacteroidota; class Bacteroidia; order Bacteroidales; family UBA1715; genus UBA1715. The sequence continues at coordinate 116,783 of CALAUG010000059.1, forward strand.
GAATATTAATTTTTGAATGCAGAATTACAAATAGTTGATATAATATTTAGGAAAATTTTGACACGATATTGAACCAATAAAATAGAAAATGGGAATGTAAAATCATTCCCATTTTTTTGCTTATGCAGTAACGGAAGAAATGTTAATATTCCTTGTCTTTATTAAGTGCAGCTTGTGAAATATTTATTAAGAAATCACCCATTTTCTCCAAATCTTCAAGAATGTTAATGAAGAAAACTCCTTCAAAATAAGCATCACCATTTTTTTCTATTTTTTGCATTTCTTGTTCTCTGCAGACATTACGAAACTTATTTATGGCATGTTCTTTTTCAAACGCATTAGTGATGTCGGGGAGAATTTCTTCTTTTGATATGTTTTCTAACATCGAAGTGTATGCGTTGGAGAGCAATGTTATCATTTTATGAAGTTTTGACTTGTGATCATCAGAAAATTTTCGTCCGTATTGGTTCATGTGAAGAATAGTTCTGCTGATAGATTCTCCGCTATCGCCAAGAGATTCCATTTCACCAACGATTCGTATGATTGCACGCATTTTTTGAGAGGATGCTTCGCTTAGTCTGTCTTTGTCGAGATTGTTGAGGAAAGAAATGATTTCAAATTCCATATCGTCGGATATCTGTTCGTATTCAACGAGCTTGTCTCTATATGGTTGGAATTTGGAAGAATCATTGCATATATCAATGGAGTCGGAAACACATAAAAGTGATTGTTTCATTGTTTCCCCAAGTTTAATGATTTCTTTGTGCACTTCAACTAATGCCAATTCTGGAGTGGTTATCAAGCCTGCATTGATATATTTTAATGTGTTTTTTTCTTTTGGTTTGTTGTCTTTGATAATGGCACAAACTATTTTTTCGATAATAGGAGTGAGGCCGATTAAAACACACGTGTTAACCACGTTGAATAGTGTGTGGAGTGTTGAAATTCCATAAAGAACTGCAGTATCGGCATCTGTTGTTAGTATGGAAACAATGTTTGTAACCAAATATACAAGAGGATAGAACAAAACGAGAGCCCAAACCACACCAAATAAATTGAATATAGTGTGTGCTAATGCCGCTCTTCGTGCATTGGTTGTGCCGACAGACGCAGCAATGTTGGCTGTGATAGTTGTTCCTATGTTTTCTCCGAGAACCATGGCGCAGGCTATTTCAAAAGGAATCCAGTTCATGTTTAGCATGATAAGCGTTAGTGCAACAGTGGCGCTGGAAGATTGGAGTATTAAAGTGAGAATTGTTCCTACTCCAAGAAATGCTAACACAGACCAAAAACCGTGTCCGCACCAGTTTTTGATAAATTCCAATACTTGCGGTGTTTCCTTTAAGTCAGGAATTGATTCTTTCATAAGTGAAAGTCCAAGAAATAGCAAGCTAAATCCTATTATGAGTTCACCTATATTTTTCCTTTTGCTTTTGTTTGATATGCTCAGTAAGAATCCTATTGCCATGAATGGTACAGCAAGAGCAGAAATGTCGGCTTTGAACCCGAATATTGCTATTATCCATGCAGTCATGGTGGTTCCAATATTAGCACCCATAATGACACCGATTGCTTGTGTAAGTGTCAAAAGACCAGCATTAACAAACCCAACGACCATTACCGTTGTTGCGCTAGATGACTGGATTGTTGCAGTTACACCGAAACCAGTAAGAACTCTCTTGAATGGGTTTGAGGTCATTGATGCAATAAACTTTCGTAGGCTTTCACCTGCTGCTTTTTGTAAACCAGAACTCATGGTATTCATACCATAAAGAAACATTCCGAGTGCGCCAATAAGAGTGAAAATAGTTAGTATCATAATCATTGTCTTTTTTTATTTGTGGGACAAAGATTATGTTAAATTTTCGGTTAGAAAATAGCTCCAAAAACAATTAGCGAAGATTTAACGGTTACTTAACAAAAAATAAAGATAAAGGGGATTTTAGTTAACAATAAGTTAACGTGACTGAATTATACTGAATAAAATGTTTGTTTTTTGTCTGGTGGTAAAATAAAACCCCGAATGTGGGTTTTATTACATTCTTGGGAACATCGCCAGTTTCTATTGATAGAGCGGAAAACCGTAACAAATTTTCTGCAATGCTTGACCAACTTGGCATTGACCAACCACGTTGGGAAGCACTTACAAGCTACGACGAAATCGACAAATTTATTGATGAGGTTGGTTTCCCTGTATTGATTCGTCCTTCGTACGTGCTTTCGGGTGCTGCTATGAATGTTTGCTACGACAAGGAACAAATGCACACATTCTTGGGTGCTGCGGCTAAGGTTTCGAAAGAATATCCTGTTGTGGTTTCTAAATTTATGCAAAACGCAAAAGAAATTGAATTCGATGCAGTTGCTAAGAATGGTGAAATTATTGAATACGGAATTTCTGAGCACATTGAATTTGCAGGTGTTCACTCTGGTGACGCAACCTTGGTTTTCCCTGCACAAAATATTTATGTTGCAACAGCCCGCAGAATTAAACAAATCAGCCGCAAGATTGCTAAGGAATTAAACATCAGCGGTCCATTCAATATTCAGTATTTGGCAAAGAACAACGATGTGAAAGTTATTGAATGTAACTTACGTGCATCGCGTTCGTTCCCATTCGTTTCGAAAGTATTGAAACGCAACTTTATTGAAACTGCAACGAAGATTATGCTTGGTGAGCCAGTAGAAAAACCTGATTCAGCAGTATTTGACGTTGATCACGTTGGTATTAAAGCTTCGCAATTCTCATTTGCCCGTCTTCACAGAGCCGACCCAATTTTGGGCGTTGATATGTCTTCAACAGGTGAAGTTGGCTGTTTAGGAACAACTTTCGACGATGCGTTGCTGTCATCATTATATTCTGTAGGATTCCGCAAACCAGAAAAAGGTGTGTTGGTTTCTTCTGGCGATGCAAAAGGTAAAGTTGATTTGTTAGAATCTTGTATGTTGTTGCAAGAAAAAGGATTGAAGATATATGCAACAGCAGGAACGCAAAAATTCTTGGCTGAAAATGGCGTTACAGCAACGGCAGTTAATTGGCCTGACGAAACGCACGCAAAAGAAGACATTACCGAATTGATGCAAGAACACACAATTGATTTGGTAATTAACATTCCTAAGAACCAAACTCGTCGCGAATTGACAAATGGTTACAAAATCCGTCGTGCTGCAATCGACCACAATATTCCATTGTTCACAAATGCTCGCCTTGCAAGTGCATTCTTACATGCAGCTTGTTCAAAAGAATTGAGCGATATTCAAATCAAGAGCTGGCAAGAATATAGCATCAATTAAGATTAGAATATAAATAGAAAGGAAAAGGGAATGTGAAAGCATTCCCTTTTTTGTTGAAAACAGAAATGTGTAGATTGCGAAATTACCATCTGCCAACATATACAACCAATCAACATTTAATTTTTAATGATCTGCTTCCATTTTCTGAAAAGAATTTGTGCAAATAGTGTCTTTTAATATAATTTCTTGGAAAAATGTAAGAAAATAGCCAAAACAATATTGGAAAAATGTAAAAAAATATATATTTGAGCATTGGAAAAATGTAGATATGATAAACAGAAAACTTGACGCAATTATAGAAAGACACTTTTCTCTCAATAAATCTGCACTTCTTTTAACTGGTGCCAGACAAACAGGAAAGACTTATTCGATTAGAAAATATGCGACAAACAAAGGTCTCAATTTGATAGAAATTAATTTTCTTCAAGACCCCAATGCAATAAATATTTTTAGAAATGCCCAAAATGCGAAGGATATTTTATTAAGGATTTCTGCGTACACTAAGAAACAAATGAAACCTGGACAAACAATAATATTTTTCGACGAAGTGCAAAAATGTCCAGAAATAATTACTTGGATAAAATTTCTTGTTGAAGAAGGATCTTATCGATACGCATTAAGCGGAAGTTTACTCGGTATTGAGTTAAAAAATATCAGAAGCATTCCTGTTGGATATATGGCAATAGAAGAGGTCTTTCCTTTGGATTTATACGATTTCTTTTTAGCTGTCGGTGTTAACCACGATGTAATTGAATCCGTAAGAAACGCATGGGTAAATAAGATTCCTGTAGATTCTGTAATACATGAATCGCTTATGAAATTAGTAAACTTGTATTTGATTGTGGGAGGTATGCCTGCTGTTGTACAAACATACCTTAACACGAACGACCTAAATGCCGTAAAAAAGAAACAAGAAGAAATACTTACATTATACAAAATGGACATAAGCCAATATGATCCTATGAACAAATTGAGCATCAACGAAATTTTTGACTTGATACCATCCGAACTAAATGAGAGGAACAAACGGTTTATATTGAAGAATCTAAATGAAGGAGCAAGATTTTCAAAACATGAGAATGGATTTCTTTGGCTAAAGAACGCAGGTGTTGCAATACCCACATATAATGTGGAAGAACCGATTTCTCCGTTGAAACTAAACGAGCAACGAAATCTCTTTAAACTATTTCAAAACGACGTCGGGCTACTATCTTCACAATACGAGAACGGACTGGCATTAAAAATCCTTAGCGGAGAGACAACAGTAAATTTCGGATCGATGTACGAGAATCTGGTCGCACAGGAATTACTAGCCCATGGTTACAAATTGTATTATTTCAACAGCAAAAAACAAGGAGAACTAGATTTTTTACTAGAAACGGACAACGACATAGTTCCCGTAGAAGTAAAATCTGGGAAAAACTACGAACGACACAATGCCTTATCCAATGTACTATCCACATCAAATTACAACATAACGTCTGCTTTGGTATTGTGCAACGACAATATACATATCAAAGGGAAGATTACGTACGCACCTATCTACATGTTGATGTTCATAAATAAAAAGAGCAATACGGAGTCTTCAATCTATAAAGTTGATTTAACGGGACTAGTATAAAAACAAAACTCTTCGAGGCTGGAATTTTCTGCGTTTTGAATATAAATCTTCTATATTTACCCTTTATTTTCGAGTATTATAGAAGAACTATAATTTCCTATATGTTAAAAACACAATGAATATTTAAACCAATCGTATAGATCGATTGTCATTGAGATTAGATAGTATTAATAAAAAGTTCTTTGTACACCACGTTACTCCATTGCTTAAAACAATCTTCCCCGAAAGTAGAAATGAAGTTTTCTACAAGTTGTTTATACCAAATTATTGGATTGTTGTCTTTGAAGAAATAGTTTGTAATTGGGTAATCCGTTCCAAAAATGATTCTATTTTCCAAGTCGTTTTTGCATAGTTCTTCAATGCTTGAAAAAGGTAAAAATGCGGTGTCAACATATACATTGTGACACTCTTGCAATATTGTCATTGTTTCGTTGATTGGATTCCCGTGGGCAAGTATAAATGTTGTTTGAGGAAAGTCCTTGCAATAAGAAGAAAATAAACTTGCTGGCGTTTCTATTCCTGTGTGAAACATAACAGGAATAGTTCTTTCTGCTGCAAAAGCACAAACCTTTCGTATGTTTTCTTGATATAAAAGCCAATCGGGATGTGCGCCAAAATGAATTTTTATTGCCTTAAAATTGCTTAACTTAAAAATATTTTCTATTGGCATCCAGTGAAGCAACCGAGGTGAAAGCCATAGCATCTTGTCAAATTTGTCATCAGGGAAAGATTGTAATGCAGACAAACATTCAAGAAATTCTTTATGACTATAAAATCCCGTAGGCATTACAAATGCTCGTTTGATGCCGATTTCTGTAATAACTTGTTGAACTTTTCGAGCAGAAAAATATCCATTCCGGAATTGCCCGAAATGGATATGACAATCGTTGGTTTGTGCAATGATTTCATCTAATTGCATCACCTATATTCTTTAGGTTTAACAATCTCTTCTACAGGAGAATCTGTATCAGTTGCTGGACTTTGTATTTTTTTCATTTATACCAAAATATTCTTCTACAACCTTCTTGTTTAAAAAAGCGACTTTACAGAAATGTTCATTAATTTTGAACATATCTCCGCCACTTTCGTTGAAGTTACGAACAAGACACATAGCACAATATGCACGTGCTTCGCATTCCAAGCACTGAGGGAAACTTGCTTGGGTAACTTTTCGTAGTTCTTTGATTTTCTCGGAATTATCCCAAATTTCCTGCAAAGACTGTTTGTACACATTTCCCAATACGTAAGCCTGCCAACCAGCACACGGATATACGTCTCCGTTTTCAGTGATACAGCAGTTGTCTTGACCTACGCCACAAATCGGTTGTGTTTTAAACCGTTCGGGATCAAATATAATATCATCTATAATGGATGGCTGTTTGAGTGTGATGTCTTTATAGTCAGCGTCGCAGTTCAAGATGTCTTTCAGCAATGCCTCGGTTTCTTCTAACGAGATACGGTTTGCAAGATTTTGCGTATTGCAATCCGATTGAGCCATCATAATGAAATCGGTCTGTGCTTTCATTTTATGGGCATTGGCGTATTGCATAACTTTGTCGTAACCTTTGGCGTTTGCTTTCATCACTGGACACGAAATCTGTACTGGAATATCAGCTTTGTAGAGTTTTTCTATTGAAGCCAAAGTTTTTGCGTGCGAGCCCTTTACCGTGGTAATGGTGTCGTGGATTTCGGGATCCATACTGTAGAGTGAAACTTGTATGAGTGACACGTTAACTTCTTTAACCACAGGAATTTGCTCGTCTTTCAAAAGTACAAGATTTGACAGAACGGAAATCTTCATATCTTTTTTGCGGCAATAGCGGAGAATTTCGCAGATGTCTTTGTGGAGAAACACCTCACCGCCCGAAAGCGTTACATGCAAGCCGCCCATTTCGGCAAACTCATCAATGATGGAGAACACTTTTTCTTTTGGCATATCCTTGCCCGTGTTCTTCTTGCCGTTGGGAATGTAGCAGTGAATGCAGCGTTCGTTGCAACGCGAGGTAAGTTCAAATTGCAACGCCAAAAGGCGAGGTTTCTTTTGTACGTGTTCCAAAAAGAAATCTTGCGTATTTTCTTTCACATCTTGTTTTGCTGTTTGTGTGAAATCGTACGCAAGTGTTTTCGGAATTTCTATATTGTAGGTAAACTCGTCATCTTTTGAATCAAGTTCTTCTGAAGTGTCGCCCATAATCAAGAATTTGTGCTCAACCAAATCTGTTACAAACTCCATAAAATCGTTGTACAGCGTTTGTCTGTCAACATCTTTGTAAACCTTTAATAATCTGTCAACTATATCGTCAACGGATTGCGGTTCACGGGAAATTTGTTTTAATAAATCGGCACCATATTCGTCGTAAGTTCTATCGTGACGAAGCAGTTGGTTTGTAATATATCCGTAGTCCTCAGTACAGCGGATAAATGTGTTTTTAGTTTGACGAAGTAATTTTGTCATAATATTCATTTAAAAAATTTTCCTCATATAGTTCATAACTATCACTTAGGTATTTAATAACCTTTGTTTTTTCCCCACTTGACAAATGCTCAATATTAACAACTCCTATAATTGTTATTTCCTTTTCAAAAGGAGTCTTGTAAGCTATCACCTTTAGTTTATAATAAGTAGGATTAGAATATTTCATTTTTTTGTTTAAAGATTAGACATAAGAGACTACCATTAAGGTAGCCTCACTTATTATTTCTTGTATTCAATTAACTTATTGTCACACAATTGCATTAACTGTGTTTTTCCATTGATTGTTACTTTGAAAATACCATTTACTTCGTCCGCATATTCTATTTTGTCAAAAGCCCCCTCCACATATTCTCCATTGGGAAGTTGTAAACGATCGTATTTTACTGTTACTATTTTTGCTTTTGCAGCACTTCTTTGTTGTGTACCTATATTCATAACTACTTAATTTAAATGATTTGATAAACAATTTTTTTAAAGAGACTGCCTATAAGGCAGCCTCCACAATTACTACTCAGATCTCTCGCAATCTTTGCAATGACGACCATTGGCTTCTGTACTACCATCAAAGAATGTTCCATATGTAGGACATCCCGCGGCGTACGAACCAGTTCTTGCGTTCTTTGCAACCAAAGTTGCTTTTTTGTAAGACTTCATAACATTAAAAATTTAAATTGTGCCTACTCTTTGAAGGATTTTCGGCATACTCCTTTAGGTTTATAATTTATCAGAGCCCCCCAAAATATTAGTATAAATCCATTTCCAAACTTTCCAGGCTAAAAGGCATAAAGGGAGAAGTATTACTACTCCCAAAACAGTGAGGATACCATCCCATAGTTTGCGAAAGAAACCAGGCTCGTCGGCTTCGCTATTTCCACTTTCGGTATAAACAACTTCGGTATTTTCGTTAGATTCATACGTTTGTGAATTTTCGGCATACGAGCACAAACTTAAACAACTGCAAATAAGCAGTGCGAATACTGTTGAAAACGAGATTTTTAAAGACTTCATATTCTAAAAATTTAAATTGTGCCTACTCTTTAAAGGATTTTCGGCGTACTCCTTTTTACAAAAGTAAATAGCATAAACAGCAAATCCCAAGACCATTTAGTTCATTAAATTCATTCCGTTCATTTGCACTAATTACAAAGTTTATGTTGAAGTATTTTTAGAAGAGATGGCAATTAGATATGCTATTTTCATTGAAATGGCAGGACAAAAAAAGGAAGGATTGCTCCTTCCTTTTCCATATAAATTTTTGTTCTATATTCTTGTATTGTAATTCCTTTGGAAACAATTAAATTTTCATACAAGAAAATTTACTTTTATAAACGGGAACAATTAGTTGTAGAATTGCTACTTGTTATATTACACGCTTTTTTGCTACCATTGTCATACGTAATAATAATACGTCCGTCGCCAGACATTTGTGCATTACTTACGCCGTATGATTCAATATTAGAGCAATTCGTAAGAGAATTGGAACTCGTAATGTCGCAAACTTTTAATCGTCCAGAATTGTACACTATGGCAATTTTATGATTGCCAATACTTGCAGTAGAAACTCCATAATCAACATTAGAACAATTCGTAAGAGAATTGGAACTTGTTAAATCACAAATTTTTAACTTTCCACTCTCAACCGAGCTGGTTTTTTGTGCACTGGCACACACCACCGAAAGCAATATGGTGGCAAGAAGAAACATTTTTTTCATACATATAAAAATTTAGTTAAACAATAAATTTTCAACAGATCACCCTCTTTGATTTTTTCCCCATAATTTTTCATTGTCAAAGATAGAACGAACAAGCAACGAATCCCAAGACCACTTCGTTCATTAAATTCATTCCGTTCATTTGCACTAATTACAAAGTTTATGTTGAAGTATTTTTAGAAGAGATGGCAATTAGATATGCTATTTTCATTGAAATGGCAGGACAAAAAAAGGAAGGATTGCTCCTTCCTTTTCCATATAAATTATTTGTTTTATATTCTTGTACCGTAATTCCTTTGGAAACAATTAAAATATCTCCTTATTCCAAAGTTTCTTGAGGAAATCAAACACATAATAGATTTCTATGTCGCCACTGCGACGTGTAAGGGGATCCAAACTAACTATCATACATCTGCTTTCTGGAAATTCATTTTTAAAATCTTTGAAATTTGCATAATGTTTTGGCATTATTTCTCGGGAAGATTTTATTTCAATTCCAATCGTCGCATCACCAACAACCACGTCAACTTCTTTACCATTGTATGTGTGCCAATAACTTAACCTTTCTCGTGAATGCGTGTAAGCAACATAGGCTTGTAATTCTTGTAAAACAAAATGCTCAAAGGCGTGACCATACTCTGGTGTGCCTTGTGCAAGCGAAGTTCGATTCATAAGATAATTGTAAACACCAACATCGAAAAAATAGAACTTTGGAGCTTGTGTAACTTTGCGTTTCATTACCTTAGTATAGGCAGGTAACATATAGCCAATAAGCGTATCAACCAATATACCAAAATATGATTTTGCTGTTTTTACACTAACTCCACAATCACTTGCAATGTTGCTATAGTTTACAATTTCTCCACTTGTGAGAGCTGCCGCCGAAAGAAATTGTTGAAAATCATCAAGATTTCGTACCAAAGCTTCCTCTTTAATTTCTTCCTTTAAATAAACATCTATATATCCTGCCAATAACTTCGTTGGATTTTTTGCCAAATAATGAGGAGGAAGTAGACCGTACAGCAACGCTTTGTCTAAATTCAAATCTGGTAATTCAGCACTCACAAACGGGAAAAAATAGCAAGGTGTAGCACGACCGCCAAGTGTATTGTATCCTTTTCTTTTTAATTTTCGAGCACTACTGCCTGATAACACAAAACGTAGTTTTTTCCGCTGAATGAGTCTGTGTACTTCGTTGAGCAATTCTGGAACTTCTGGTATTTCGTCTATTACAACCAGCGTGTTTTCTGGTTTATCTTGCAACATTTCGAATAACAGTGCTGGGCGGGCTTGTAAACGAATTTTTAGATCGCTATCCAATAAGTCGAATAGAATACCATTTGAAAATTGTTGTTCAAGAAACACGCTTTTTCCTGTTTGTCGTGCTCCAAAAAGAAATATACTACCTTCTTCTACTTCTTTTTCAATATCAAAAAGTCTGTGTATCATTTACAGTTATTGTTTATATGTTATTCGACAAAATTAGTAAATTCTATAATTACACTCCAAATATTTTGGTAAAATCTGGAGTTGTACTCCAAATTTTTTATGAATTTTTGGAGTTGTATTCCAAATTTTTTAGGAATATTTGGAGTACAGATAAAGATTTTTAGCAATTTATAGAATGTTGAAAAAATTTATTAGTTTTGCCTAATAAAATTATTAGTCTAACCTAATAAATTTTCAAAACAATATGAAAAGGTCTTATTATCAAACAATTACAAATAGATTATTAGAAAAGAAAAAGTTCATTCAAGTGTTGTTTGGACCTCGTCAAGTAGGAAAAACTACGTTAATCAAACAAATTCTTCACGACATTTCTATTCCATATATTTTTGTTAGTGCAGACAACACTTTGGGTGTTGAGGAAACATGGCTTCGGAACACATGGAACCAATGTCGTCTTGAAATCACCAAGAACAACTATACCGATTTTATTCTTATTGTAGATGAAGTTCAAAAAATTGCTAACTGGAGTGAAATTGTAAAAAAAGAATGGGACGATGACACATTTCATGATGTACCACTCAAAGTAATTTTACTTGGTTCGTCTTCACTTCTTATCCAGCAAGGTTTGTCGGAATCGTTAGCTGGACGTTTCGAGACAATATATATTCCACACTGGTCGTATGCCGAAATGAAGGAAGCATTTGGTTTTTCTGTTGACCAATATATTATGTATGGTGGTTATCCTGGCAGTGCCGATTTTATCTCCGATGAAAGCCGATGGAAAAACTACATTTTGCACTCTCTTGTCGACACTACTTTGTCGAAAGATATTCTTATGCTTACAAGAGTTGACAAACCAATTCTTTTGCGAAGACTTTTTGCCATTGGGTGTTCGTATTCTGCTCAAATTCTTTCTCTTACAAAAATTCAAGGTGAATTACAAGAACGGGGAAACTTAACTACTTTGAGTAATTATTTGAATTTATTAGACACCGCAGGACTTTTGTGTGGATTGGACAAATATTCGGGAAGTGTGGTTCATCAACGAGCTTCAAAACCAAAATTTCAGGTCCATAACAATGCATTGATGAGTCTTCAGTTTGAAAATGATTTTGTATCAGCAAAAAATAATTCTACTTATTGGGGAAGATTATCGGAATCGGCAGTCGGAACCCATTTGCTAAATTATTCAAAGACAGAAAATACGGAAGAAAAAACTTTAATAATACAAAAAATCGGCGGCAAAATATTTGATTTTGCGCTTTGTGCCATAGGTGTTTTTCAGGCTTTAAAAATATTCAGTCATGCAGCAAAGGTTACAAAATCAACATCTTCTGCGCTTAATGTCGCAGATGATGTTGCGAGTGCTATTTCAAAATTTCTCAAGGATTTCGTAAAATAAATTACAGGTTAAATGAATCAATGAATTCTGGTGGCGGCTTTGAATCTTCAAAAGAATATCCAAATCTCTATCATGATTTTGTAAAATATGTATCACTGAATGTATTAAGTATGTTGGGTGTGTCTGCCTACGTGCTTTTTGATACATATTTTATAGCCACCAAAATTGGTCTTAATGCTCTTGCTGGATTAAATATTGCTTTGCCGTTCTTTTTCCTGGTATCTGCAACTGGCATCATGCTTGGAATAGGAACCTCCGTCAGGTATTCAATCCTTTGTGGCGAAAAAAAAGAGAAATCTGCAATACAGATTATTCTTATCGGATTAATTACTTCGCTGATTCTTGGTTTGATAATTGGGGTTGTGGGGTATCTGAACAGCAAGGACCTTATGAGGTTGATGGGAGCAGACGATGTGCTGCTGCCTTATTCCCATACTTATATAAGCACTATTTTTTTGTTCAGCCTGACTATCATTCTTAATGGCTTTGGAATATGTGTTTTCAGAGCGGCTGGCCATCCAAAGTTTGCCATGACGGCTGCACTGATTAATAGTATAAGTAATCTTGTTCTTGATTATATCTTTGTTTATAAAGCTCAATATGGAATATGGGGTGCTGCTGTAGCTTCTGGTATTGCTCCAGGACTAGCCTTAGCGTATCAGATTTGGATATATTGTTTCCATCTTGGTAGATTTGAATTTGAAATACCAAAATTAGAACTTTCTAAGATCGTTGATATCCTAAGACTAGGGTTCCCATCGTTTTTTACAGAATTTTCTACTGGCTTTATAATGATATTTTTCAATATGGTTATTTTAAAATGCTCTGGAAATATTGGTATTTCAGCCTACGGCATTATTGCCAATGTGGCTATCGTTGTAACTGCCATATTTACAGGAGTTGCACAGGGGATACAGCCACTTATAAGCTATTATTATGGTGAAAGAAAGCAGATGCTTGTTGAGCAGATATCTACATGGGCATACAATCTTACTAAAGGTATCAGTATTGGGTTGTATATCTGTTTCTTTGCTTTCTGTGCTCAAATCATTAACATATTTAATTTTGAGAATAATGCTGAGTTAATTGAAATTGCAGATAAAGGGATTAAAGTATTCTTTACTGCCATGATTTTCTGGGGCGGAAATATTGTTAATACCCATATTCTTGCTTCCTGTGACAATCCCGATAAGTCTTTCTGGCTTTCTGCCTGCAGAGGTGGAATAATTACTATCCCAGTATTGTTGCTCTTGGCCAGATACTGGTCTCTGACAGGCGTGTGGATAACTATGCCTGTAGCAGAAATGCTGACCTACTTCATTTTTATATGAATTATTTTGTGGCTCGTTCGTCTATTACTGCTTTTATTTTCCCGGTTCTCTGATTACGCGGTAACTGCCCTGGTTTGAACCATTCTACTGAAATTGTGGACCAGCCTTCCTTTATTGATTCAGCTATTTTGTAGGAGCCCTTTATCAAAGCGTCTGCGACTACTTTATCCGCAAGTTGCTTGTCTGCTTCTATTCTGATGCAAATCTGGTCTTTGCCATTGACAGTTTTGGCGACAATTTGAAATATATTGCCGGGAAGGATTGATGATAAGCCTGCAGCAACATCTGCTGGCATAAGGTTTATTCCGCCTATAACAATGAGATCGTCGCAGCGACCTAGCAATTCAAAGGATTTGCCTGTAAAACCGCATGGACATTTTTCTATATCTACCCATCGCCCAAGGTCGCCTGTTCTGTATCTGATAATAGGCTGAAGCTTGTGGTCCAGATTGGTAACAACTATTTCGCCAGGGGTGTCATCTTCGATAACTGACTGGTCTTTGGTTGAAATAATTTCGCAGTAGCAGTATTCCTCAAGAACATGGTGTATTGTTCCTGGGGTGTGTGTGCATTGCCAGCCAACAAGACCGGTATCAACACAGGCATAACCGGCTGAACGTATGCTTTGGGCTCCAACAGCTTTTTTTAGGAACTCACAGGTTTGCGGCCTTAAATGCTCACCGGCATAAAGTATTTTTTCCAGTTTTATATCTAAGCCACGCTTCTGTATTTCTTCTGCAATTCTGATGATTATAGATGGAAGGCCAACGACGGCATTTGTATCGAAGGTTTCCATGTATTTAAGAATATTTTCAAGGTCAGAGGAACCGCCTATGGGCAGATGTAGACAGCCGATATTTTCTAGTGCACGGCCAGCTACGTTGAAGCTTGTCCATAGATTGCCTGCTATAAATAGGTTGGCAACGCGGTCTTCTGCGCATATTCCGGCATTTTTATATACATCTGTTAATAAATCTGTGACGTAGCGATATTCTTTGTTACTGTAAAAGGTGAACTTAGGATTACCAGTAGTTCCACCAGAAGCATATACGTAGGTGTCGGTCATAGGCCCTGTAAGAATGTCATCTGATTCTGGCGGAGATATTCTATAAAAAGTATCTCGGTCTAAGAAGGGCAGCTTTAAAAAGTTGCTGAAACTGCAACCGCCAGCCTCTTCAATTAATCTGTTGTAGTAGGGTGAAGAATTGATTTTCTTAAGAAGCCGTTCAATTCTTGATGGATAATCGTTTTTGTATTCAACGGCAACCCATTCTACCAGGTCGCGCAAAATGAAATACCCTTCGTGTGGTGCGCCATCGTGTCCCTCGCTCATTCCGCCGATATCGGTAATTCTTTTAACACCTAATTCAAACAGTTCTTTTTCGTAAATTGAGGTTGAGTCGGCAGAACAACACAAACCTGCTGTCTGAAGGTATTCTGATATTGGTGAAAGCCGTTCGGTCAGGTCTTCTATATTGCTAACTCGTTTTATGAATAATGTTCTATTCAGGCATGATATTTTGAATGCAGGGTCATATTCCAGAACAAGTGTAAAATCGAATTCTTCGGGACATACTAATCGTCCTTCACTGCGGACCTGCATCATACGTGCTATTTCGCGGACCTTGCGGATCTCAACCTTTTCATCAAAGCTCAAGGTTCCATGTGGCAGTTCTTCACTAACCTGAATCATTTCGTCAAATAAGGCTTCTATCAACTGATGCGAGGTTTTTAAATCCTTGTCTATTACATAGACAACATGAGGAGAAGAACAGGCCTGCTGGTCCCATCTGCAGACGTCTAAGGCAAGACCTCTGACAATATTGGCAGGAGCACTGGGCTTCAGACATTTGCCTTCTATTACTGCAAAAGAATATCTTGGACCATTTTCAATGAGCTTAACATGCTTGCCTAAACGTGGTTTTAAAGAATTTAAGGCTTCATTACCACCCCAGAATACAAGTGTCAGTTTGCTATCAAAAAGGATATCCTCTATGGCTCGATTTCCGCCTTCCCAGACAACAACGGCCTGATTTGCCCATATTATTCCTGCTGGGTCAAATTCTTTTATGCTTTCTAGAAACAGAACCGGAAAAACAGGGTCTGCTCCAGACATTTTTAGTATATTGGCATTTTTTGTTATAATCCCGGAAATGAGGCTGTCTACTGCACCAACAAATACATTTCCTGCGCTTATATGAAGCACTACGCCTCTTGGCTTGGCTTTCAGCCTATAGTCATTGTGAGGCTTTTCTTCACCGTCATTTAAAACCTCCAGACTGCCAAGTTCACCAGTTATACGCTTTTCCAGACTTTTTCTTGAACAGATTTCACTGACAACCTTAAGACCTTCTTCAATCATTTCAGCACTGAATGAAGTAAGCTGAGGCAATATTTCAGCGGCTTTCTGGCGAAGGTGATAATCTGGGTCTGCCCAGGCCTTTGATACATTGTCTAATATTTCTAAAACACATTCTATATCTGGTTCAGAAGCAAGCTTTGCTTTTTCGTAGGCTTCTTCCAGCAACTCGTGTGCTGTATCGGCGCAGAGCCAATCAGATGCATATTCCTGACCGAAAACGAAAATTTTATTATTATTCATTTTAGAAGCTCCAACGCGTTGATTGCACAGCCTTTGTGCTTCGTCAGCCCGGCTCTTCCAATTATCCTGAAGGTTTTGCCAGGTCTGCCACATGGGCAGTTGTTTTCTATGACAGCTTTATCGGTTGTCAGTAGAGATATTGACGGATAACTGGAAAGGTAGGGGGTCATAAGATATAATAAGCCTTCTTCACCGTCTTCAACAGGGAACAAGGTCTCCGGGTCTACACACATTGCACGCGAATAAATTGGAACGTGCAGCCTTCCGCATTCACAGTCTACATAAGGAATCCCATGTTCAACCATCCCGAAGAGGTCTCTGACATTTTCTCTTGGTATGCCAAGCACTTTATTGACGCGGTCTTTAAAAATATCCTTGGTTACTTCAATATCCTTATGCATTTTCCAACCGCCACCAGTAATAATGAAGGATTTTCTGCCGAGCTTCAGGTCAATATTATTCTTTTCCAACCAATCGCAGACCTGCCATAGATACGCCGGGAACCCTAGTATTCTGACTGGTTCCGGGTGAGTGCTGAAATCAATCAGCTTTTTTGCGGCTGTTTCTGCATCAAAATTGAATTCGCCAGTTTTTTTATCAAATTTAATTGCGTAATAAACACTTCTGTGAGCAGTTAAATCAGTTAGAAGCTTGTCTGAAAAAGCAGTTCCAACGCTTTCTGCATATTTGGGATCGTAGGTAAAGCATAGGTAATTAACTTTTTGCTTGTGGTCTACTAGCCCAAGAGAGCCGAATATGTTTTCTACTATTTTTAATATTCTTTTGTAGGAACGGGCATCTAATACTATTGCGCTTTTACGCCCACCGGTGCCGGATGAGGTTAATTCTATTTTAACCTGTTTTTCTGGCACTGAAGCTAGTTTAAATTCCTTGAAGATATTTACCATGAGTGGTGGAATCTGTTCTGGTAGATATTTTTGTTTCAGGTCGGCAAGACCGTTTTCTGCAAGAAAAGCTCTGTAATCAGGACAGTGATTAGCGTGCCAGCGTAAGGCTTCGTTCATTGCATCAACAAAAAGCTGTTCTGTTTCAGGGGTATAATCAAAAGCATCTGTATGGTCGAAAAGCTGGCCACATTTAATAAATGGTTTTCCTTCAGCCAATTCTCCACTCCTCAAAAACCGGCTGGCAGCGAACCTTAAGGTTATACCAGCATTTCATGAATGCGTCTAGAAAAAGACGATTGTTATCGACAAGGTGTAGGTCCATAAAATCAAGCTTTTCAAAGCTTCTTGAAAAAACAAAGAAATCTTCGCGTTCACCTTTTATATTCATTCTCATGGCCGGGAAGTAGGCACATGGCAGGAACTGAGCATCCAGCGCCATTCTTTGTCTGTCTGTATAAAAAGCGCTAACTAGCATTTCAAGATATCTTATGCCCGACTTGGAGGCTTCTTCGCAGAGCCACATCAGTGCTTGCCGCAAATCAATATTTGAATAGCGGTAAGCTACAATCATTGCGTTCCCATCCATTGGATTGAAATTTAAAAAGAAATCTGCTGAACCGTCTTTAGCAGAAAACATAAGGTTTGGTTCTGTGAATGGGAAGAAAACCTTCTGCATTATTTCACGGTCCTGATAATCATAGAACTTCATGACAATTTCTTTTAAATCGGTGATGATGTTGAAATCAATCTTTTTACCTTTATTGTTGGGATCATGGCTTTCTAATTCGATTAGCTCAGGTTCCTCAAGGTTAAAATCCTTTTTTATGATATTGTAGAAATCTACGAGCTCTGGCAGAAGCTTAGGAGTTTTACGTCTGTCCTTCATGCATTGTGGAGAAAAATAAACCTGCAGACCGTGGGTTTCGAAGGTTTCTACCTTTCTGACGTTCGGGAAAATACCGCAGGAAACAAAGCCTAGATTTTCTAATACTTTTTGTGGGGCAAAAGAGAGAGTTCTGGTTGTGGCGTAAATAGCGTCACATCGTCTTGTTCTGACTGTCAGCTTTTCTATGGCCCAACGAACCATAGTGTGCATAATGTCATGCCCTCTGAATTCCTTTGAGACCGCGGCCGCATAAGACTTACCCAGATTGTTGACGGAGTCTATTGCGAAAATAACTGAGCCAATTATTTTTCCTTCACATTTTGCAAGTAACCAGTAATAGCCTGGGTCTTCAATTTTTTCTGCTACAATTTCAGGGCTTGCAACATCGGGTAAGGTATAATTGCCATGATAAACTTCAACATAGAAATCAATAATGGCGTCAATGTCGTCTATAGAAGCTGTATATAAGTCTACCAGCTGGTCTTTTTCTTCTGTCTGGCCCATTTTATTCTCACGTTTTTTCCTTGATGTTTTAAGTATAAATTGCCCGTTATTAAAAGTCAAATCTTGACAAATAGACTGAATTGTAAGAATTATAGAGATATATTTCACAATCCGGATATTTGGAGAAAACATGAAAAGAATAATTGCCTTATTTTTACTGATATTTACTGCTTGTTCTTGCTTTGCACAAACTCCGATGGAACTTTTGGAAAAATACGTTCCTAACATTTCTATTCCCGATAAAAATGTTGAAACCTTTCATTTTCAAATGACTATAAATAATGAAGGTGACATTTATGTTGTGCAGGCCTGGTATAAGAATAATGGTCATATCGGCTTTAATCTGTTTGATAAGGATAAAACTCCTGTTCTTGTTATAAGAAACGATAAGGTTCTTTTATATGATGTGCTTTCTAAGCAGACCTGGCTCTCTAAGGGCAATATTACAATATTGAAGATTATGCTGGAAAATGCTCAGCTTATAGCTAATGTTGTTTTTCATAAGCCAAGTGAAGCAGAAAAAGAAAATGCTGCAATAATTAGTTTTCTTGATCTTGCTAAGCAGGCTGATGCAAATATGACTGCCACAGAAAAAGATGGTTTATTAGAAATTAATGGTCATACTGCCCAGAATTCTATAGAAACCATAGTTGTTGACACAAAAGCTGAATATCCTATGAAAAGTCTGAAGATTGATACTGGTAATTTTACATGTCTTATCGATGACATAAAGATAAATACACCTATGGCAGACGAAGAGCCTTATTTTATGTATCCAGGCGATACTTTGACAAAGGCTGGCGTAAATCTTGTTGAAATGAATGATAATGAAATTATTGCAGCAATGCAGCTTTCAAATATTCTGATTCATGGCTGTATGGTAAGAGCAGCAATATACAATGAAAGCTTGCGCGAAGATTTGGAAAAAGGCTTCAATACTAGATATGAATGGGCTGAATTGAAGGCTTCTGATATGATGAATTCAGCTAAGTTGCGCCAGATATTCAAGCTTGGTGAATAATAAAAAATTATGAGAAAAATAAATTATCTATTATTGGCAATAGCCTGTTATATGAGTTTTTCTACATCTGCTTATGCAGGAGCAAGCGATACTTTGATACTAAAGGATAATGCGGCTGAAACATATGCATTGAAAAAGGCAAGATTAGCACCGGCTTTTATTAAGAATGACGATTTAGAAGCCTCGACTACAGAGGAAGATGACGATATTTCTGAAGATACAGACGATTTCGATGATGAACAGGAGGATGATTCTGAAGACGAATCAGAAGTAGATAATGCTTTCAGAGAAGGCTATGTCAAAGGCTTTGACCATGGTTTTGAAAAAGGCTTTGAAATGGGTCTTAAGAAAGCTGCGGATAAAGAATTATTCAGATACCCTGCTCATTCCAAGCACTTCTTAAATGAGCATATTACAGATAAAATACATGGTAAAAAAAGACCACCTGAAATAAAAAACAGTAAAAATGATTCTTCTGAACCTTGTTTTTACGAAGAAGCTAATATAGGTATGGCTAAGAGATTAGTTGGAAAAACTCATGTGCTGACTGTATTTGTTGCAGAAGATAAATGGGATTCAGAAGATAAGAAGAAATATATTCCTAATCTTGATTTGGCCGAAGAATGGCTGGTGAAACAGGCAAAAAGATATAAGACAGAAGGTATCGGATTTAAGAATAGCTTTGCTGGCTTAGAAGAAGATATTATTATTGATGAAATCCATAATGGAACAGGCTCAAGTAAGGAGCACTTCCAGGCTGGCGTTAAAGTTTTTAATGTCTTGGGCTACAAAAACCTGCATGAATACGAAGAAAAAGCGAAGCTTGAAAATCCTGACTGTCAGAACTTTCTTGTAATCATTCTGGCTAACAAGAATGGCTCAGGTTACTCTCAGCCCTGCTATTATGGCGCAGATAAAGGCAAATTCCTTGATTGGGCTATTCTATATACCAAATATAAAGACGGAAAATATGATGATTTCACTCCTCAGAATATTGCTCATGAAATCCTTCACATATTCGGGGCTTGGGATTTGTATCTCTCTTCTGATCATGATAAAGAACAGGCAGTATTTGCAAAAATACAATTTCCTAACGATATTATGCGTGAAACCTACAGGGATTTTGAACAGCTTGAAATAGGTCCGTTGACAGCTTGGAGAGTTGGTTTTTCAGATGTTAAGGAAGACTGGTATGACTATTTCGAACCAGATTTCTATAAGGAACGACGCTGAATAAGAGCCAGTTTTTGGGTGCGGGAAAGCTTTTTTATGGCTATTTCCCGTTTAAGGGCTGAGCTTTTGTCTTCTACCTTTTCGAAATAACGTAATACAACAGGGCGGTGTGCTCTTGTGAATTTGGCGCCTTTACCGCTATTATGAGTTTTTACGCGGTTTTCAAGGTTGTTGGTAATGCCGGTATATAAAGAGCCGTCATTGCATTCCAGCATATAAACAACCCAGCCGTCTGGGGCTTTTGAAGCTTCATCGGCTGGGCTTTCGGCTATTATT
>CALAUG010000060.1 GCA_937892155.1 uncultured Bacteroidales bacterium
GTCGAGGGTTCGAATCCCTCCGGGCACCCATAGGAAAAGGGAGAATGCAGTTCTCCCTTTTTTATTTTAACAATGCAGGATAAGATTGAAAGTAGAGGTAACAAAAAAAGGACGAAATAAATTTCGTCCTTTTTTGTTGCACAGTATGTATTATATATACTATTTTTTCTTTTCTGTTGCATCACGTTCCAGCTCACGTTTCAAAACATCCACTACAGTTTCAGGCGGCAAGCGTTTTGCAATAATTTTCCGTTCTTTGTTCAATACGTACACAACCGGCGTACTATAAATATCATACGTTGTACGGAAATTTGTATTCTGATATGGATCAAATACGTTTATAAAATCAAACATATCTTGTTCTGCAATGAATTTTTTCCATTTATCCATATCGGTCTGCGTATAAACAAGGAAACATTCCACCCCTTTTTTCTTTAACTCATTCTCGCGGTACAATTTATGCCACTCAGGAATGATTTTTTTACAATGACCACAATCCGTATCAAAGAAATAAAGAACAACGTACGGCGATTTTACTAAACTCAAACGAGTCCATCCCATATTTTCATCGAGAGTATCCTGCCCCATTTTGTACACAAGCATATCAACGGCCTGTGCACCAATTTGGTTATACACCATTTTGTCGTAGCGGTCTTTTATCTTATTCATATATGCCGTATCGTTCACAACACGGGCAGGGACATGATCATTCAAATAATAATTTCCCATTATGTGCACGAAAATATTATCCAAGCCCATATATTTCGGATTCTGATACTTCATAAACAAATGGTGCAGAGTATTATAGTACATTTTACCTTCATAACCCTTACCTTCTTGTTCCAAGATTCTGTTCATCACAAAATCTACTTGCGGAATAATTGAATCTGGAATTTGGAACAATTGTTTATCGAAGTAATCGTCAATTTTTGATTCATATACTGGCGTTCTCAACAAACGTTCGTCACCTAAGTTAATCTTATCAAAATAATGATTTTTTACATAGGTATATTTGAACAATGAATCGGTAATGACGCCTTTCTCGTCGCGTGGGTAATCGGGAATATCAAGTTCGCGCGTACAGCCCAATATCGAAGCCAACAACGTTTCTGGATGTTTTGCAATAATTTCGTCTTCGTAGGCAAGCATTTCATCACGAATAACATCGTATTGTTTTTTTAGCATATCAATAGAATCACGACGGGATTCCAGTTTTTTCTTATTATATTTTGACGTATCGGCTTCGTTCAGTTCCTTCAATTTATCAATTATTGGTTTTCGAACCTTGTACATATCGGAACTTTTCTTTTGATACTGCAGAAAAACTGTGTTTGACTCACTGCCTTCTATTTTCAAATGTCCAAACAAATCGGTAGTATCTGTTTCGATTTTAAATGTCTGATCCGGATTGTCTATCATTATCTCAAAATAACGATAGTCTGGCGTAAGCACAAGATACAAGCCACCATCGAGCAACGAATCGCCTTCAAATACGCCTCTACCTTTGGAATCGACCCAAATAGTATCGGAGACCAATTTTTTTGCACCATAATGGTAACCAAGTAACAACGTCGTGTCCTTTACGCCATTGACTTTCACCTCGATTTTATGAGGAGTCTTTTGCGCAAATACCGACGCAACAATTGAAAATACTACGAAGAAACTGACTATCTTTTTCATATCTTGTATTTTTAACGGATTCTATCAACAGAACGAACTAAAGCCTCATCTTTTCTTATTCCTTTTACGGCAAGCCAATCAAGTATCATAGCAATGATAAGAAATAAGGAACCGATTTGAGGAATGATATGTTCGTCTTCGAAACTACCTTTTAGCGTAAACGTATAAAAAACAATTACTGCAACCAGTGCGACCTTCAACAAGAAGGAATAATGCGTCAACTTAATCTGCAACTTCCGTTTGTTAAACAAGAAGATTACCACAATGTTCAATACCGCGGTAATTGCCATGAAAATCGACATTGTGAACGCATTGACAGCAACACCGCCACACGATTCACTATACTGAATCACATACGAATATATGTCGATGCCCGCAGTTCCGTTACAACCTGCAGATACACCAGAAATAGACACTAATGGGAAAAATATTGCGAGAGCAGTTAGCACTGCCGACAACAAAAGCCAAACAGACTGAATTCTTTGAATCATTTTTTTTCTTTTATACTACGCAAATGTACAATGTTTGAACGAAAAATAAAATCACATAGTATTTTAGTTGTCAGTTTTCATGAATCAACTGTGAAAATGTACAATTCACCGGGCATAGTAAGGTAACATAACCTCTTATTTAATCTCCAGAATTTTCATTGCAATCATAGCACACGCCTCGGCATCGGCAAGAGCGTGGTGATGATTTTTGAGATTGTAGCCGCAAGCCGCCGAAACAGTATGTAACTGATGATTCGGCAAATTCTTTCCAAAATGCCGCCGTGCAGCACACAAAGTATCATAGAACTGATAGTTTGGATAATCCATCTGATAGGTTTGAAAAACAGCTTTAAGGCAACCTTCGTCAAATCTACTATTATGGGCGACAAACGGCACGTTAAATTCGGGATAATATTCACGAATTTTTTGTTCTACATTTTTCCATACAATTGGGAAAATTGGCGCGTAATCGGTGTCGTTGTGCCCCAACCCATGCACATTTTGGCAAAACCATTTATAGTAATTTGGTTCAGGTTTAATAAGACTGTACAACGAATCCACCACCTGACCATTTTTCACTACTACTATTCCAACGCTACAAACGCTACAACAGCATTCGTTGGCGGTTTCAAAATCAATTGCTACAAAATTTTCCAAAGTTGTCTTATTTTTTGTTATACAGTGCCAATGCTTTTTGCAACGTGTTTTTCATTTCGTCGCGGAAAGATTTTGGTTTCAATACAACAGCCGAATTTCCATACGACAAAATTTCCATACGAAAATCGAAAGTTGGTCGAAGATTCCAACTAAATGTTGTTGAATATTCGTCTTCTTTTATGATTGTTTGCGATTCGTGCAACGGAAGAGTTTTAACATATTTAGCTTGTTCGGAATCAATTCGAATAGTTACAATCTGAGGATTACAGTCATCTAATCTAATTATTCCATAACAATTCGAATAGTATTCGTCAATGTTAAAATCTTTTGGTAATGAAAATTTCAAATTTGTCTGGTCAACAGTAACAATTCTATCAAGAGCAAGAGGATAAATATATCCAGCTTCATTTCCAACAATCACATACCAACGTTGTTTGAATTGCTTTAACGCATACGGGAAAACCGTTTTTTTAGACACAATGGCATCACTAAATTTTTTATAATGAACCACTATAGCCGTGTAATTCTCCATAGCAGTTATTATGGGTTCCATAAATTGAGATCCGCCAGGATTTTTTTCAAATTGTATGCGACCTTTTAAGTCAATATTTCCACTTAACTTACTTTGAATGGAAAAACTATCAAGTAACCACATTTTAAGGCCATCGCCAAGATGAATATCTTCTTGAGAAACATAGTATCGATTTTGACTTTTGTGAATTTGAATGTCCAAATCGAACATATCGCGGATGTAATTTTTATAGTTTTCGAACGTTCGACGTTTCAATTCTTTTTCGCCATCTTGAGCAAAATTTCTTTCCCATTTTTCTGCAATTTCACGCAAGGTAATGCCCGTTTCTCCAGCGTTCATAATGGTTCGTGCGAACCACACACATTTATTGAATTTGTCCATTGTTTTTATTTTTTACAAAGGTAAAAAAATACTGAGCAAAAAATTGGCACAGAGTAAAACTTCTCATATTAGTGTTTTATAATTAGAATATTGTCCTTTGTTTTCTCCATTGTCGGCTCCAATAATCGTTTTCGAACTTCAGTTTTCGACATTCCTTTAAACATTGAATTAAAATCCCAATGAATTGTTTTGAAACATTCGGCAAACGACCAAGGCTGAATGTTGTTTCTGCCAGTAGAGAGAGAACTCCAGTCGGTATAGCTTGGAGAGAAACGAAGTTCAATTTCTTTTTTGAGCAGATTTAAAAATATTTCATCAGGAATGGTAGAATCCCCATAAAAGACATGACAGGTTAAATCGGATTCATGCCCAGTTCGAAGGTAATCAATATAATCAAGAATAACGCCACGGACAGTGCCTTCGCTCATTTCTGGGTGATTGTCCTTCATATCGTTAATTAGGGGCATCAAATCAATGTCGGCATGAAAAGCGACAGCCAGTTCAACAAGTTTTTGTTCAATTGAGAGCGATTCAGATTCGTAACCAAAGTTGTCAAAATACGTACGAATTGATTTGTGCAATTTTGGATTGCCATCACGGTAATAAGTAGTTGTTTCCATATCTGTTGTTTTTATTTACAGATACAAAACAAATGTGACACTGGGCAAAAAGTTGGGACAGTATATAAAAACAAAGATTTTTTTTATTTATATCTCAATTATTCTCGGTGAATATTTGACCTTATAATGATTGTCAACGATAGCACTATTGGAATAGATTGTTTTACCTATTGTTATCATTCCATATGAGTTGTGATCGTGTCCAAAAAGATGAAGTTTTGGTTTTATAACTTTCAGTCTATCTGACAATTCCGTACTACCGAAATGTACGCCACATGTACTATCCAAAATATCGTATGGCGGTTGATGAGTAATTAAAACGTCCACATCTTTTGGAATATTGGCAACAACTGCGGGATATTTATCGTACATAGCGTATTCCATAAACAATGGAACACCCCAGAATTTTATACCATCAATTACAATTCCCTCTTCTCGTAGATAATGAACATCGTCGGGCAGACCGTCTATGCCACCATCGTATAGGCACATATCGTGGTTTCCAGCAACGGCAATTTTGTGTTTGTATGGCAAATCGCAAAACCATTGAAAAAAATCAAGAACTTCGTCCTCGCTTCCGCCCATTGAAAAATCTCCCGAATGTACAATAACATCAGCTTCTGGCATATCAACCAATTGTTTGTGAAATCCGTGTGTGTCTGAAATGTGTAATATCTTCATAATTAATATCTACTTTATTCTATCTCCGCAAAATTCTTTTCTACCACAGTTTTTGCAATGTGATTGATATTCCCAATATATGTCTAACATTCATATCACTTATCTTAGTTTGCTTCCATACTGAAGTTTGTTAGTCTGTTTTATACGTACCATTTTTCCCCTTTGCCAACATTTTCACGTTATTAATCTCTTTCACAAGTTGCTCCGTGGTTGGAAGATAAAGTTTATACTCGCTCGTAAGAATCGTTTGATTATTTTCGGGCAATGCCATTTTTACGACAGTATCGTTTTTGTCCGTACATAACAATATGCCTATTGAAGGATTTTCATCGGGTAATTTTTCAGTACGGTCGTAGTAGTTCACATACATTTGTAATTGACCTAAATCCTGATGAGTGAGTTTACCCGTCTTGAGTTCAACAATGACAAAGCATTTTAATAATCGATTATAAAAAACAAGGTCAACAAAGAATTCATCATCTTCCAAAAGAATGCGTTTTTGCCGTGCAACAAAAGTGAATCCATTGCCCATTTCCAAAAGGAAATCCGTAATATGTGTGATGATAGTACTTTCAAAGTCTTTTTCGTAATAGGATGGTTTACAATCCAAACCCAAGAATTCCAACACCATAGGGTCTTTTATAATTTCTTGTGGTGTTTCTGGAATCCTTTCCTTGCGTGCCACAGCAAGTACTGCTTCTTTGTCGTTACTTAACAAAAGCCGTTCATACAATTGGCTGTTGATCTGACGTTCCGTCTCTCGTGCCGTCCATGCATGATTCACCGATTCCAACTCGTAATATTCCCGTTTGTCGGGATCATCAATGGAAATCAACAATTTATATTGACTCCAGTTTAATTGCGTCCGCACTGTGGACGCAATTGGGTAAATTCGATAAAATTGTCTTGCTCGTTCCAGTTGTCGCACGCCAAATCCGCTTCCATATTCGGCTTCCAAATTTTCGGCAAGAGTTCTGACAATATATGCACCATAATCGGCTCTATCCTTCCCTTGTTGTTCTTCCTCAAATATCCTTCTGCCTAAGTTCCAATACATTTGTACACGGCAGAAATCAACACTTCGTACAGCGTTTGCTCGAGCATTTTCAATAATTGTTCGAGCGTCTTCAATCAATGCGTTTTGTGGCATTTTACCATGATTAGTTTTCATTTTCTTCGTATTTTATTTCTCAAAAGTGTGCAATTTTTCGCCTCTTGTGGTCTGAAATGCGAAAAACTTTAAAGATATGCAACTGTATATCTTTTGTGTAAAAATAGGAAAAATCACTGATATAGGGAAGAGTATATAGAAGATTATTAGTCTATTTAATTCTATCTCCGCAAAATTCTTTTCTTCCACATTTGGCGCAATGCGAGCCCATCCATAGTGTGTCGAATTGGTTGATAGCAGATTCCACTAATTGAGGATCGTTGGTAAGGATTCCTGCTTCGAAATTTCTTCGCAATGAACTTTTCATTCCGATTCCAGCTCCTGTAAGATTTGCCGAGCCAATGTATGCAGTTTCTAAATCAAAAATCATCAGTTTAAAATGCACGCGTGGGCAAAGCACTCGTTCCAACGCAGATGCAAGAATTGGGTATTTATCAAAATCCTCTCGAAAATTCGGTCCTGGTTCTTTTGCGTGAATCAACCGAACGCCAACGCCCCGTTTGAGCAAGCCTGCGATTTGTCCCAACAAAGGAATTGTTTCGTTCCCCTGTTTCACATACAAATCTTTTATGTCGGCCGTACCAATCCACAATGTTTCGTGCACCGAAGCAATTCTGGAAATCACCTCGGTGTAGTGCTGTTCGTTGGAAATATATTGGGTGAACATTAGAATAAATCTTAAACTCCAAGAACAATATTTGCATCAATGTCCATTTCCTTACAAATTTTTCGTGCAACTTGCAAAGTCGGCTCGCAACGACCATTAAAAATATCACTAATGCGAGAAGTGCTAACGCCCAACAATTTAGCCAAACGCACTTGATTAAGCCCCATTTCGTACATACGAAGTTTCATAACATCAACCAATTGCGGTGATTTAATCGGGAAATGTTCATCTTCGTATTCGGCAACCATTTCCGAAAGCAAATCCAATTCAACAGAATTCTTATCGGTAAGAGGGGTCTCGTCCGTCACCAATGGTAACAGTTCTTCAATACGTGCCATAGTTGCTTCGTAAGCCTCTTTTGTCTTAATTCTTGTCATAACACCTCCTATATATTTTTTGCATCAATCGTATCGTATTCAGCATGTGTTCCTATAAAACGAATCAACACCAATCCAATCGTGAATTTAATCACCACAATCAAACGATAGTTATTCCCTCTTATATTGAACACATAATGTTGATTACCAACGGCATCGACTGTCCGAAAAGTTTTCTTTATATCATCAAAGCAATACCATTCTGCGTTTGCCGTCTTTTTATACCAGTCTTCCAAAGCGGTTTCCGCATCGGGATGTTTGGTATAATACTCTATTATTTTACTGCGTGCTATAATTCTCATTATGTGTTATTTTGTAACACAAAACTACAAACAAATTTTAATTTTCAAAATTATTTTTTGAAAAACAAAACCATATACTGCAATGAATATCAAAAAATGAAAAAAAGATTCATCTTAAATTTGATTTAATTTTTCTTTTATCTCTTTTAATTCCACGACAATACCATCCACAACCTCACCATTGTATTCTTTGAAAGTTTTTGTTCCCAGCCACACGTCATTGTTCACAATATCATAGCCATACTGTTTTAATATGTTTCTAATTTCATCAGCATAAGAATAACTATTGGTGGAATATTTCCCCTTGTAATTTTTATGTCTGATGGCAACATAACCAGGTTTTGTGTGAGAAACTGTAAATTCAAGATCATTTGTTAATTCATAATGTTCTGATTTATTATTATACATTTTAAAAACATTACGATTTTTAAATGTATCTGCGATTTCTTTATTATTTACAGACATTATTGAGGCTTTAGATTTTCGATTTTGAAATGCTTCTATATACATGCTTAAAGATCTAACAAAATCATCTTTTGACATTTTTGGGGTTTCCGTCAATAATTTTATACCATGAGCTACTAAATCCATTTCTTCATGAGTATAAAGTTTACTAGTATGGGGAATTCCAATCAATAATGTATTATCAACCCATGATCTAAATATTTCACCAGGAATCATGCATTCAATAGAGCATGCATAATTTTCACAAATTGTGTTTATAGAATCTTTACCTAAACAGAGCATAATCTTAGGAGACAACGCCCTTATGAAGCCTTTAGTTACATTTGCACAATCATCAAAAGCCTTGCGAGGAAGATTTGATATTTTGGGAGTATCTAACCAAACAACATTGGACCACACATACCTTTTTTCATCATTTATTATGTCCCCCATTTGAACTCTAGAAAGAATAGAATTCAATAGTCTCCACATTCTCCATTTTCTATGGTCTGCATAATAAGGATTTCCTGAAAGAAAAGTCTCTATATCCACATGACCTTTGTATACTCCACCAGAACCTGGATTTAATCCCATCACCAACAACTCTGGTGTACTTGTAACATTTCGTAAATTTGATTGTGTATAAAAATTATTTTGATACTTATCCCCCAATTCATTATAGATTTCTAAGGCACCTTTATTTGATTGAGTTCCCAATGCCCACTCTCTTATTTTTTCCTGAATACTGTTTTCGTTCATATCTTTTATTTATAATTTTCAAATATAAAATTATTCTTTATAACAACATAACTGATTCTCGTAGGGATAGTTTCTCCATTAAAATAGTTAAAGTAGTTAAACAAAAAGTCCACACACTTTGGAAAACTTGCCCGTATCGTATCCATAATTTGTATTCCTTCTTCCCAATCTCCTTGATCTTCAGAATTACGTATGACCACTATCATTCGACAATTTTCTTTCAATAAATTTTCAGGTATGGCATCAATAATGGTTTGTGCCACAGAATTCCCTGTTGCGACACCTATAAAATCTGCTTTGTGACATACAGAAGAATCACCAAGAAGGAATCGTTTCACATCTAGATAATCCATATCCACAAGACCTATTTTTGTCGCACAATACCATATATCATCTGCTATGATTTTTTTTATAGGATCAGAAATTGCCTCAAAATCATTTTCTCCTAATACGCAAGCAATCATTGGCTTTAAGGCATTTAAGACCTGATCTTCATTTTTATCTGTTTCACCTTCAATTAAATCCAACCGATTTTCGTGTTCTATTTTGTCCATGGTTTTCAATATTATAGTTAAAAATTTCGGCTAAAGTCATAGGTTCAAAATCACCATCAACGTGATATTGTTTGTGCATCAACGCAGTTGTTTTTTCCTTGGTAAGTTTACCAAATTCGTACTTATCTGTCAAGCGACCTTTACGAAGTAATGCTTTATCAATTCGTTGCACGTTGCTATTGAATGTACAGATGAATTTGAGGTTGAGACTGTCGCCCAACAAACCGTCTGCCATATTCAAAATATTTACCAAACCCGTATTTACGCAATTATACGAATCGCTGCGATCGACAAGCAACTGCTCGCAATCTTCAATTACAACTACAGCATCTTTCAGTTCGTTGCAAATAAATGTTATCATTCGAGGATCGGACATACCCGACGCCATATCAAGAGGTAGATATACAAAATGTTTATTCGTAACAGAAATTAAGTGTCGGATATATGATGTTTTACCAGTGCCTTGTTCTCCGTGCAAAATCACCAAGCCGTTCTTGTCTGTTTCTAAAAATGAACGAATATTCGCATCGACTGGTACAAAATCATCGTTATACAGCAAACTGATATCCATATCAGCGATAGGTTTTATCGCCATATCTTTTAGATAATATCGTCTATCATCAAAACCAATACATTCAATTTTTGATTTCTGAGTGTGAGACTTTTTACAAAAAATATGGAATGCATTGATGAACGATTCGCACCATTTCTTGCTTTTTGCATTTTGCAGTTCATACACACACATCACAGCATTGTATTCTAGAAAAACGAATATTTGTTTTTCTGTATTCTCAAAGAAATGATAGGTATTTCCATATTGCCATAACTTGTTATTGGATAAAGAAATTTTTCCATCTCCTTCATTTGCATCAGATTCTTCTACCGAATTGATATGTTCGAACCCAGCTTTTTTTAGTGTATTAAACAGACAAGAAACATCTGCATTATCATCACCTTCAAATTCATAATTGTATTTAAAGCTCGAAGGGATTTTACCATATTGCAAAGCAAATAACTTTTGGGCGAAACAATAACAATCTCCATATCTTTCAGATACAAATAGTCGTGTGCTGTTTTCTTTAATTATGTTTTCTTTCATTGTATTTACATTTAGTATTTTCCACAAAAGAAAATATAGCTTAGGCAAAAAACTTGCACAGCAAAATGTTTTTCAAAAAAAATCCCCAACCTCGGGAGAGATTTGGGGGAAATTCCTTTTATGCGAGAAAATCTATCATACGTTAAAGGAGAGTCTTAACTGTTTTATTCGATCTATCAACGGGGAATAATAGCTCTTATCAAAGTTTTTTCTTACTGCAGCAAAATGCCACATATCAAACAATGGTATTTCTTTATCATCTCCTACCTTTAAATTATAACTACTAACATCTTCTCCATATAAATAATCAGAATACTCCCCTAACACTTCAATTTTTTCTGCGCCAAAGTTCATAGTAATGATTACATCTGGATCAAGCAACTCTATCTCTTTATTATAGAAATTGCATTTTTCATTTTTTGATGCCAAAACAAAACGATTTATTAAGTTCCAATCGGACTTCCACCCCCCACTCTCATTACTGAATTTAGAGAGATTCATAAAGGCAAAACTAACACCCTTGTTTGTAGCAAAATCATCTGCGATTTCTGATGCCCGCGGCATATCATGATAACATTTACACTCTGGTTGATGCAACAAACCATATGTTATATAGAACATTCTATTATGAGTGTTAGCTCTATTCAAAGGAATCTTACCAATTTGTTTATATTCCTTATAAGCAGGATACATTACATCTATAAAATTTTCACCATTTAATCCCAAGCATTCCCTCCCGACAAACAGAATCTTTATTTTTTGGTTGGTATAATATGGATAAAAGCCATCCTCTACAAAGTATTTAACAGGTGCAGTATTATCATTAGAAACAATTGACGATTTCCATTCATCAAACAACATCTCTAACTTATGCTGTAAATCTTTTTCCGTTTGCAAGGTATATATATCTAATTCCATAATAAAAACACTTTATCCGTGTCGTGCGCAACGTTGATTATTATTAACAAATATTATATATACAATCAAATTCTTTACAAAACAGACTTGCTCCTCCATGAGATGGATGACGAACATATCTAACATTAGGGAACAGAGGTTTTAACACTCGCTCTGCTGTTTTCCCTACAGCATATACTTCTTTTATGTTAAAATATTCCAATAAATTCTGAAGAATTTTCAATCCATATTCACATTCTTTTTTTGAAGGTGTTCTATTAGGGCGTAACGACGAAATCACTACCGTAGAATCAACAGTACTTGGATGGAAAGGGAATATGTTCCACATTAATGGATATTCTTTTATTGGAATTTTATTTAAACATTTCCACACAACCTGAGCTGTTGATTCTTTTTCGGGAATAAAATCAGGAATATCACTCATACAATAATCCAATCCTTCAAAAAAATTATTTTTCATTATAGTATATTCATCCGTAAATGGAACGCCAGAAATAAAACACCCTTTATGTCCTGGAGCCTCTCCAACAAATAATTTAGTAGGATTTATCTCTTGCATTTTCCTCAAATATTTTCTTAAATCTCGTCTGCGTTGAACAGCAGCCATAGAATCTCCCTTATAGATATTAAGACTATTCTGTGTCGGAGGGTTTAAATCCTTAATATCAAGTATAAATTTTTCAACTTTTTCTATCATGATAAATTATAATTTTATTTGTCACTCAAAACCATAACTCCTGCAAAATCAGAGAACTTTTGCTTAGTTAATGATAAATCCACCAAGATTTCCCTTTGTTATGCAATAGCTTTAAAAACATTTATCGGTCTTTGATACCGCAACGACCGATGTGGTCTTTTATTATTATAAAAATAGATTTAGTCTGTGCACATTTTTTTTTATTTGACCACAAAGGTAATAGAAAATCCAATCCTTTACAATCCTTTCAAATATTCTTCCACTATTGGATAAATAGCAGTTTTTAAACAATTCTATATCAACATAATAATCAAAATCTTTATGTTTATCGATCCAATATCTATTATTGGTTTTTATTGCGTAAAATTCTTACATTGTTCGTGCAAAACATTCACATGTTCTGCCTCTATATCTCCTTCTATTTTCTGGGACAGGATTCATATTATTTCTAAACAATTCTGCCAAAACACGTTCCTTCGAACCAGGTATTGAAGATGCATTTTTATAGCGTGATTCTTCTATTGTTCGAATTCAATCAAGGAAATGTGCCAATTCGTGAACAAATACACAATCTAATATTTCGTGTATATTTTTTCTTGTGTCATACAACGAAATGGAATTCGGAGAAAAATCACCAAGTTTCCTACGGTTTCATTTGTCATTCAAAAACAAATCTAATCATATTGTAGTATGGTATCTGTCATACATTTGCCATAGAACAAAATCGCTTTTGACAAGCATGCCTCAAATCTTCGTACTGCAAATTATTTTGCAACCATAGATCAATTTCTTTCATCATCTGTAATTTTAAAAGTTCTTTTCGACAAAAGAAAAGCACTACTGTGCAAAAATTTGGTAGAGCCCCCAAAATAATTTGTGATAAAAGAGTAAAAAAAAGAGTAACCTCTTTTTCTGAGATTACTCTTTTCAGTTATTAATTCGAATTTCTAATTAATCACTATCCGTTGTTAATGCACTTCTCAACAAGTTCCATCAACGCTTTGTTGTCTAATGAAGCACGAAGTTTTTCGTCGTCGAAAGCCTTCAAGTAGCCAATCATAAAGTCAACTATATTGTCGGAGAAGACACCTTTTGAAGTGTAGATTTCACGATCCTTTTGAAGTTCTGCAGCAGCTTCTACGCAACAACCAGGAAGTTGTTCCAAAGCTTCTTGCACAGCTTTGTTCTTTTCGTCGTGGATATTTACACCTAAACCAACGAATGTTTTTTCTGCAACTTCCAAACCATTAGGAATTTCAAATCCGTGACGTGCAGCGCAGCAAAGAGCAGCCATCAACAAATACATATCGGCGAAAGCATCCGATGCTCTCCATTCAAATGTTTGTTTGTCGCTGAAATCTTTGTTTGAAGCTTTTTCGTTCGGATTTGTCGAAGCAGCCATATCCATTTGTTTTAACCAGCCAAGTGGCACACGAACCAATGCACTTCTGTTCGAGAACGACCAGCACAATGATGTAGGTGCTTCTTGATGAGGAACAAGACGCATAAATGAAAGTGGATGTGGATTACCGAATGCAGGCAATGAAGTTCCTGCAACCATATATCCTGCGATTGCTTTCTTAGCTTCGTCTGTCAATTCACCATTTTTAGTCATAACCGACTTGCCATCTTTTGTAAATTTACAGTGAACATGCATACCGCTTCCTGCTTTTCCTACAGTGATTTTTGGTGCAAATGTCAATGTTACGCCATAGTTGTAGGCAACCTGACGCATTACCCATTTTGCAACAACTAATTGGTCTGCTGCATCTTCGATATTTGTAGGCAAGAATTCTATTTCATTTTGTTCGTAGATTTTACCGTCTTGTGTAAAGTTACCAACTTCAGAGTGACCGTATTTAATCAAACCACCACATTGAGCAATCATTTCCATTGCTTCCATACGCAAATCCATGAATTTGTTGAATGGAGCGCTTTCGTGATAACCTTTTTGGTCTGGAGTTTCGTAAATACATTCATCCTCGGCAATCACATAATACTCAAGTTCACCCATAGTTTCCATTTCAAGACCAGTAGTTGCCTTGAATTCTTTTGCAGCTTTATGCAAAATGTATTGTGGACTGCTTTCGAATGGTTCTCCATCGCGATTGAAGAACGAGCACAACAAATCAACTGTTGGCAATTCATTGAATGGATTCAAGAAAGCTGTTTTATAACGAGGAACAACATACAAGTCGCTCTTTCCTGCTTCAATAAAAGGGAAGAGACTAGAACCGTCAACACGTTCGCCAGCGGCCAAAATGTTTTCCAGATGTTCAACACTATGGATTACGAAATTCAACGTTTTTAACTTGCCGTCCCAACCACAATAGTGGAAATTGATGAAACGGATATCGTTTTCAGAACAGTATTTTACGATATCTGCTCTTGTAAATTCACTTGCTGGTTTCTGTAAATACTGAACCAACTTGTTGGGATTCATTGCAATGGATTTGTCCATAAGATTTAATTTATAATTAATAATTCTAATTTACTTTATTTCTTCGTAGATGTCGTGATATTCCAAACCGAGTGAATTTGCAACATTTTGGTTCGTACATTTTCCACAATATACATTGACACCTTTTGCCAAACCTGCATCTTTCTTAACTGCTCCTTCCAAACCTAAATCGGCCATCATCATACCGTAACGGAATGTTGCATTAGCAAGAGCAACCGTTGAAGTATAAGGAACAGCACCTGGCATATTTCCTACGCAGTAGTGAACTACACCATCTTCGATAAATACAGGATCATCATGTGTTGTTACGTGTGAACTCTCACAGCATCCACCTTGATCAATTGCGATATCTACTATCACAGCACCTTTTTTCATTAATTTAAGATGTTCACGACGAACCAATTTTGGAGTTTTACCACCAGGTATCAATACCGAGCCAATAACCAAGTCTGCTTCCTTCAAAGCCTTACGGATATTTGCTTCTGTACTATACAAGGTTGTTACTGATGCACCAAAAATATCTTCCAAATATGCAAGACGATTGAGATTAATATCCAACAACGTTACTTCTGCATCAATACCAACAGCAGCTTTAGCAGCATAGGTTCCGGCAGTTCCACCACCAACAATAACGATTTTACCACGTTCTACACCAGGTACACCACCAAGTAAGATTCCACGACCGCCGAAACTCTTTTCTATGTATTTTGCACCTTCCTGAATAGAAAGACGTCCTGCAATCTGACTCATAGGACGCAAACAAGGTAAATTACCGACTGAATCCACAATTGTTTCAAATGCCACAGCCTTTACCTTCTTTTCCATCAATGCCTTTGCCAATTTTGGATTTGGAGCAAGGTGAAGATAAGTAAACAATATCTGATTTTCGCGCAAAAACTTGTATTCGCATGGTTCTGGTTCTTTTACCTTCCAAATCATTTCTGATTTTGCGAAAACCTCCGCGGGTGTATCCAACACTTTCGCACCAGCCTTTTTATAATCTTCATCACTGAAACCAGCACCTTCGCCAGCCTGAGTTTCTATATAAACCACATGCCCCTTTTCTACAAATGCAGCAACGTTGTCTGGAGTCATTCCGACACGATATTCGTGGTTCTTCAATTCTTTTGTAACACCAATTTTCATATACGTATTATTAGTGCTTCAAAATTAATAAATTTACTTTTTTTTGAAATCTGATTTATGCAAAATATATACAAGCAATTAAATATTTTTCAAAATTCGTATTTTTGTACAAATAGATGACGTATGAAACGACTTTCATTTCTTGTTTTCTTTCTTATCACTACCCTCTTCTGCTTTGCACAAAACGCAGATTGGAGGATTTCGTATGCTGCAGGAAAGACAAACGGGAATAGTTTTTCTATAGTATTCAACATTATTATTCCGCAAGACTTCCACATGTACAGTTTCGACCAAGTTGCTGGTGGTCCAATTGCGGCAAAAATTGATTTTGTACTTCCTGACGGCGTCGAGAAAAAAGGCGGTCTTCACATTGATTCAAAACAACCAGAAGAATTTTTTGACGATATTTTTGAAATCAACATCAGACAATTCTCCAATTCAACTCAATGGAGTCAAGAATTTGTCGTTACGAAAGATATTGAACCGTGTGAAATCAAAGGTTCTTACAGTTATCAGCTTTGCAAGGATGATGGATATTGCCTTAACCCGTTTCCCGAAGAATTTTCCGTACAAATTCCCGCATATTCAGTAAGCCCCCAAATAACGGAACAACCTGAGCAAAGTGACAATCAACCTCAACAAATACCAATTGATACACAATCGGTTGACACAATAGCAGAAATCATAGAAGGAATTATACAAGACAGCGTTATAACAAGTGTTATTCCTCAAGAAGAGATTTTCGATGAACAAACTCAAACAGAAAATCGTTCATTATGGTTCATTTTCTTTTTAGGATTCCTTGGCGGACTGCTTGCATTCCTTACTCCATGCGTATTCCCAATGGTTCCAATGACGGTGAGTATGTTCCTAAAACGTGACCAAAAACACGCCTTACGCGACATTTTCATCTATGGTCTTTCCATTGTCGTTATTTTCGTTGCATTGGGTTTGTGCATCACGTTACTGTTCGGTGTCGATGCGCTGAACAAACTTTCTACCGAACCTGCATTTAACATGGTGTTCTTCTTCATTTTCGTGATTTTTGCAATCTCATTTTTCGGTGTGTTCGAACTAATGCTCCCAACAAGCTGGATAAACTATTTTGACCAAAAAGCAGACAACTCAAAAGGATTTCTCAGCATATTCTTTATGGCATTCACCTTGGTACTTGTATCATTTTCGTGCACCGCAATGATTATCGGCACCTTGCTGGTTGAATCAGTCGTTTCTGGTTCAATTACAGGACCATTAGTTGGAATGCTCGGTTTTGCCATTGCACTGGCATTGCCATTCATAGTTTTTGCGGCAGTGCCGTCATTATTATCTTCGATGAAAAAGTCGGGCGACTGGATGAACGACGTAAAAATTTCATTGGGTTTTATAGAATTAGGTTTTGCGCTTAAGTTCATTTCAAAAGCAGACTTGGTTGCCGGTTGGGGAATTTTACCACGTGATTTATTTATCGCAATCTGGATTATTTTACTTATTCTGTGGGGATTATGTATGTTGCGCATCATACGAATTGGCGGTTGCGAAAGAAAAAAATTGTCGAAGACGAGAATCGGCATCTCCGTTATTATTTTCGCTTTTGCACTCTATCTTGTTCCTGGATTTTTGGGTAAACCAATAGATATTATCAGCGGTTGGCTGCCACCAATGAGCACACAAAAAATCCACGTGCTTTCCAACGAAAATCAATCTGAAATAACGCCAAACAAAAAATATGGCGACATTTTCCATTCGCCCTACGGTATCAACGGATTCTACGATTACGACGAAGGGTTGGCATTTGCAAAATCAGTTGACAAACCTGTTTTATTGGATTTTACAGGTCTTGGTTGCGAAAACTGTCGAAAAATCGAAATGAATGTTTGGGCAAAGCCAGAAATTCTGTCAATAATCAAAAACGACTACGTGCTTATTTCCCTCTATCTTGATTCACGCGAGCCATTGGACTCGACGCTTGTTAGGAACGAAGTTTACGGAGAAAAAACATATAAAATAAGAACCGTCGGCGAACATTGGAGTATGTTTATGATGAGAAATTACCACGGACTGATGCAACCATATTATGTATTGCTATCACCCGAAGGTGAAAGACTTTGTGAACCTGCGACATACGACGACGCAAAGGATGCAGAGACATATAAGAAGTTTCTGCTCACCGGCTTACAAATATTCCAAGACAAATAACCATCTAACAAATATGAAAAAAGCTTTATTCATTGGTGGAACCGGCACAATCAGCACTGCCATCTCAAAATTAGTAGCCCAATCACCCGACTGGGAATTATATGTAATTAACCGTGGCTCACGCAACAATGTACTGCCGAAAAATGTAAAAACAATTACAATAGCCGACATCAACAACGAAGACGAAGCGCGCGAAAAACTTGCGGAATACGAATTCGACTGCGTGTGCGATTTCATCTGTTTTGTTCCTGAACAAATCAAACGGGATTACCGTCTCTTCAAGGGTAAAACTAAGCAAATGATGTTTATCAGTTCTGCTTCAGCCTATCAAAAACCTGTTGGAAATTATCTTATAAATGAGGCAACTCCACTTGCAAATCCATATTGGGAATACTCGCGAAACAAAATTGCCTGCGAAGATTTTTTAATGGAAAAATACCGCAAAGAACAATTTCCAATCACGATAATTCGTCCCAGCCACACATACGACGAGCGTTCAATTCCTCTTGGAGTTCACGGCAAAAACGGCAGTTGGCAGGTCGTGAAACGTATGCTTGCAGGCAAACCCGTGATAGTACACGGAGATGGAACATCGCTCTGGACAATGACGCACAACAGCGATTTTGCAAAAGGATTTTTCGGTTTGATGGGAAATATTCACGCAATTGGCGAAGCGTTTCAAATCACATCGGACGAAACAGTTACGTGGAACCAAGTATATCAAAGTATTGCAGACAGTTTAGGTGTAACTTACAAACCATATTACGTTGCCTCCGAATTTCTTGCAGCCGTCAGCGATTACGATTTTACAGGCAGTTTAATTGGCGATAAAGCAAATTCTATCGTATTTGATAACACAAAACTCAAGAAGGCTATTCCCGATTTTAAAGCAACCGTTCGTTTTGACCAAGGAGTTCGCAAAACCATAGAATTTGTCCTCTCACATCCTGAATACCAAAAAGAAGACAAAGAGTTTGATGAATGGTGCGACAAAGTAATTGACACATTGGAGAACGCCAAAAAGCAATTGACAAAGAACTAATAACATGAAACGAATCTTTCTTTTCCTTTTGTCACTTTGGCTATGCTTTATTGTGAATGCACAAGAAAATATACGTGCATATAAAAATCCCGTGATTCCCGGTATGGCACCAAATCCAAGCGTATGTCGAGTAAATGATGACTATTATTTGGTAACGAGTTCGTTTAACCAAAATCCAGCTATTCCAATTTACCACAGTAAAGACCTAATAAACTGGGAATTAATAAATTATGCAGTAACCGATAAGAACGGACTTGATTTAAGCAAAGGCGAAGGTATATTTGCGCCTACTATCCGCTACAACGAATTTGATAGCACATTTTACATAGTCGCGACGAATAGAGGAAACGGAAATAGTTTTATAGTTTACACCCAACACCCAGATTCAACATGGAGCGAGCCCGTTTTTTTCGCAAATCCACGTGTTGGACTGTATCCATCATTATTCTGGGACACCGACGGTTCATGCTATCTGCAATGTGTTGACAAAAGCAGCATCATTCAAATAGTGATTGACCCCAAAACTGGCGAAGAACTCTCCTCGTTCCACTATTTAACCGACGGTATTTGTCCCGAAAATCCACACATGTACAAAATTGGGAAATACTATTATTTGATGAACACTGACGGTTGTCAAGAAATTGATTATCACGTAAATATTAGAATAAGCGACGATATATGGGGCCCTTTTATTCCCTGCCAGCACAATCCTATTTTGTCACACAACCCAGTTCTTTCAAACGACAAAGCCAAGCGAGACAATCCTATTCAATGTACAGGACATGCCGATATGATTCAAGCACACGACAGCACATGGTTGATGGTATTTTCCGCAACTCAACCATTTCAATTTACAAATCAACCGCTTGGTCGGGAGACATTCCTCGTTCCGATCGAATGGAAAGATAAATGGCCAACTGTGAACGACAACGTAACAGTGCCCGAAGTTGTTTCTAACGAGGGCAACACTGCTCTAACAAGTAGGAAAGGTGTATGCGAATTATATACATTTACGCACATAGAGCCACTTTTGTTGGAATGGAATGCATACCGTATTTCACCCGATTCGGTAGCAAAAATCACAGAAGACGGATTAGAAATTAAAGCAAGTTCGACATACGACGCCTTTGTTGGAATTCGTCAGCAAAGTTATATTGAAGATCTTGAAACAAAAGTAGAAATTGCCAATTGGGAAGGCGATGCTGGTATTTGTGTTCACAATAATCACGATGGGCGATACAATCTTGCGTTAGTGCGCGAAAATGGCAAAGCATACGTAGAATTACACTATTTGTTTCACAGTATTAACCAGACTAAAAGAATCGAAATTGATTCAAAAACACATGAAATCCGTCTCAAAATATCTTCAAAAAATGATATATACGAATTCTATTATTCGCTAGATGGAAACAGTTGGAAATCGATTGGTTCAATTGAATCTTCCTTCCTTTTGGAATCCAATTCCGGACTTTTGCTTGGTCCATACGTAGAAAAAGGTTCGGCAACGTTCAGCTACTGCTCGTTTACAACAAAATAACAATTATCGTAAACCAGAATTCAAATACAATATTTCAGTATTGCCATTTTTGAATTTCACGATATTCAAACCTTTTTGAAGATTGGGAATTTCGCGTCCTTGTACATCATAAATTGATTCTGGAGCATCATCTTGTGTAATATTTTCCACTGATAAAGGATCTTCGCACTCTATCATTGAGAAATTTGACCAAATCTCATTGGTTTCATACTCACTTTTGGACTGACAAGGCACATACA
Organism: uncultured Bacteroidales bacterium; assembly: GCA_937892155.1. Classification (GTDB taxonomy): domain Bacteria; phylum Bacteroidota; class Bacteroidia; order Bacteroidales; family UBA1715; genus UBA1715. The sequence goes on from CALAUG010000060.1 coordinate 20,652, forward strand.
AAGTCGCATTATATGAGCTAAAAGGCTCATCCTTACCTACAGGCGGTTTAGTAGTCAAACAATGAAATTCCGATAAACTGTCACATTCCCCAAATGCTTCCTTGCCGATTTTTACTGTATATATATTCGGCTCGAGTACAACTTTTTTTAACGATGGGCACCCTTTAAATGCGTAATATTCAATCTCACGAATAGACTTTGGAATTGATATGGAATCAAGACTCAAACAATCTCCGAAAGCATAATAACATATTTCACGTACATATTTCGGTAAAGTCACATCATGTAAACTATCACATCCTGAAAACATACGATATTCAAGTACATGCAGATAATTTGGTAATTTAATTGTTTTTAAACTTTTACAATTGGAAAAAGCATACCCACCAATTTCCTCCACACTGCTCGGCAAAAAAACTGATGATAAATTTTCGCAATTCAAAAAAGCTCCAAAACCAATTGTTTCAACCTTTTTCGGAATTTTTATTGATGTAAGGCTGGTACATTCCATAAAAACACGCTCGCCAATAGAAACAAGCGAACTTGGCAATACTACATTGTACAGATTTGTACAACGTGAAAATGCATCATTACCAATAACTGTCACTTTTGAAGGCAATGTTATAGACTCTAAATTCTCACAATTGGCAAAAGCACGATTGGCAATACTTGTAACGTAATATCTATAACCATCTATCACAAAATAAGCAGGGATTTCCAAGTCAACGTGTCGTTTTGACGAACCGTAAGAAACAACCTCCAACTCGTCATCAGATATAAATTCATATCGCACGCCATTGTCATATATTTGGGCAAAGATAGGCTGTGAAACAAACCACAACAACACAATAAAAAAAAATTTCTTCATTCCGATTTTTTTACAAAAATAAAAACAAATGACAAAAAAACTACTGATGATGAGTTTTTGGGTTTCAACTCTTTTCTCAAAATAAATTGGAAGAAAATTATACCTTTGTCACATTAAGTAATTTACTACAAGCAATGTAGTTTCATCAAGATGCGTGATTTAGTTTCTGGGTACGACATAATAATAGTTGTGATACTTTTAGGTATTTTATACCTCATCGCACACAAAGTACAAGAAACCCACATCGACCGTTTTAATTATTATTCGCACTATACACGCGCACTATTCCTAAAAATCTTTGCAGGAATGATTTTCTGCTGCGTCTATATTTTTTATTACAATGGTGGAGATACCCAGTATTACTTTACTGGTACACGCTGTATTGTAAAAATGGCTGGGAAAAATTTCGGTGCGTTTTTACAGTTGATGCTGGGAGAACGAACACCCGAACTGCGTTCACTCTTTGATTATTACACAGGTTGGCCTACATATTTTAAAGATGCCAATTCTTGGGCTGTTTGCCGTTTCTCTGTACCTTTCTATCTGCTTGGATGCGGCTCATATTTGGGAATGACCATGGTTATGAATTTCCTACTATTCATTCCAATGTGGAATTTTTACAAACTCTTCATTAAACTCTACCCCAAAATGTCAAAATTTGGTGCAATAGCATTATTCTACATTCCATCGGTGATATTTTGGGGATCGGGATTATTGAAAGATGGATGGTGCCTTGCCGCTGTGCTTGCTATTTACACAGCCTGTCATAATATATTTGTAAGGAAACGCTCGATTTTGAAAAACATATTTAAATATTTATTCTGGTCGTACATACTAATATCCATTCGACCATACGCATTTTACACCGTATTGGGCACGAGTATGATTTGGATTGGAACTAATTTGTTAAAGACTATTGACAGCACATTTATTCGAGTAACATTTTTCCCTCTTGTCGCATCAGTTGTTGTAATAATTTTCGTTGTCTTTATGAAAAACTCTGGAAATATTGCAGAAGGACACTACGCAACAGTTGATGAAATGATGACTCACGCAGTTGTAATCCAAGATGATTTAAAACGTGACTATTATGGTGCTAATAGTTTTGATATTGGTACTTTCGACGCTTCTATTTCCGGTATGTTGGCAAAATTGCCACAAGCAACAATTGCTGGAATGTTCCGTCCATTTATATGGGAAGCTCGAACGCCTTTTATGCTTATGGCCGGACTTGAGAATATTGTTTTACTGCTACTGTCCATCTGGGCATTGCTTGTTTTTCGACTCAAATTATTTTCATTTCTGTTTAAGGATGGTTTTCAATGCAGTTTAGCAATTTTTGTGATTGTATTCGCATTTTTCATCGGCTTGACAATTGCGAACTTTGGTGCCTTGGTACGATATAGAATCATTTTACAACCATTTTTCTGTCTCATACTTGGACGACTATGGTTCTTACATCGGCAAGAAAAATTGGAATCATTAGAGGAATAATTGACAAAAATATTTCAGGGTTTTGCTATTTTTGGAAAAATAAGAACGTATGGATTGTCAACAACAAATAGAATTCAGCAGAATTCGCACCACAAAGGAAATCTTTTCTGATTTTTTGTTTTTTCTCAAAACAGAATGGAAATCCTACGGAATAGCGTTATGTGTGACTGTCTTGCCATTTGCTTTGATAAGTGCCTATTTCGTTTCTACAGGAGACATTACTGATATTGAAGATAATTCATTATTCTATGCAATACTAATTTCGTTAATTGGTAAATTCTTTGGAACTTTTATTTCCTGCGCATACGTTGCTAACTATATCAATGGAAATAAAAATGATTTTGATACAATAAAATCTTACGTCTTCAAATATTTCAACTTGGCATTTCTAACTGGCTCCTTAAGTCTTATAATTCTTATCCTTGGACTATTGCTTTACATTATTCCTGCCTTATTGGTGTTGCCACCATTATCGTTCATGCTGTACGACGCATTATTCGCACAGCAAAGACCAGTTTTTAGTTTTGTACGTTGCATTAAACTCTGTAAAACCAACTGGAAACAATGTTTTGCTGTTGTTTACCTTTGCTATGGATTTATTTTTTTTGCTTCACTTCTGTTGGGAACTATTATTCCAGAATCAAACAATTTCGCCACAATATTTTTCTCATCTATCTTGACTGTTGCAAGCGAAACCATAATGATTCCATTCATATTACTATATTATAGTTTAGGAAATCAAAATATGCAGATATGATTATCATCAACACAACACTTTCGTTTGCCGACGAAATTCAATCCAACGCCATAGAATGGCTCAAAACCGACTATATGCCATTACTTAAAGCATGTCCTTTAGTAAACTCTGTGGATTTATTTTCCATTGAAGCACAACAAGGTGCAGATGATTGTTTTGCCTTACAGATTCGCTTTAATTCTACAGAAAATTTTTCGATGTATAAAGCAAAATTTCAGCAAGATTTTGAAGCGGCACTTTATGCAAAATTCACCAATCAATTTGGTATGTTCAAAACTATACTTACCTCATTATGATCCTTGTCGCCGACAGTGGTTCCACGAAAACAGAATGGTCCTGCATCGCAGAACAATCTACAACTCGATTCAACACAATAGGTATGAATCCCTATTTTGTTACAGAAGAAATGATATGCAAGGAAATACGTAACAATTTTCCCACACAGTACCAAACAAACGATATTGACGCAATATATTTTTTCGGCTCAGGCTGTGGACGCGAAGAATCAAAAGCAATAGTACGAAATGCACTACAAGCAATTTTTGTCCACGCAAACATTACCGTTGATTCCGATTTAGTTGGAGCGGCTATTGCCAATTACGGAAAAGAACAAGGCATTATTTCTATATTAGGAACTGGGATGAATATTGGTTACTGGGATGGTCAATCCGTACATACACCCCTTCCCTCTCTGGGATTCATTTTAGGTGATGCTGGCAGCGGTTCTGCCCTCGGAAAAACGCTGATAAAGAATATTTTTGAAAGACAAATGACCAGTCAAACAACAGAAGCTTTTTTCAATCAGTATAAACTAACTGTTACCGAATTACTGGAAGCAGTATACAAACGCCCACGCCCCAACGCATATCTGGCAAGTTTTGTACCTTTTATTGCAGAACATAAAGATTTGGAAGATATACAACTATTGATTCGCTCCGTATTTGCAAATTTTACAAATATATATGCAAAGCAAATTGCGGCAGATTTTCAATCGGATAAGATAGCATTTGTTGGCTCTATAGCAAAAATTTTCCAAAATGAACTTAGAGAATCATTACAAACAGCAAATATTCAGCTCACAAAAATATCCAGTCATCCCATAGAAGGAATGGAAATATTTTTTAAAAATGATAGAATCTAAATAGTTCTTAACTATTCGTATTTTTCAAACATCATTTGAGAAGACAGAAGCTCCGCGATACGTTTGTCTTTCAACAATTCAACAATTTTAAAAGCAAAAAGTACTGCTGCCCCCGGACCATTTGCTGTTATAATATTTTGCGAGACAACAACGGATTGCTTTAAACACGTCGAGCCTAATAATTTATCTTCATAACCAGGATAACAAGTAGCTTCTTTTCCGTTCAATATTCCCAATTCTCCCAATACGTAAGGAGCAGCGCATATCGCAGCAATCCACTTGCCTTTATTATTTTGTTCCATTAACATCTCTGCCAAAAGCTCACATGCCGCTAGGTTATCTGAGCCAGGCATGCCGCCAGGCAAAATAAGTAAATCGGCTATTTCCGGAGAAATCAAATTTATGGTTGTATCACATAATACGTGCAAACCGTGTGAACCTATAACTTCTATTTCATTAGTAATAGAAACAGTCTCTATATCAAAACCCGCTCTACGCAATATATCAACAGGAGCTAAAGCTTCCAACTCTTCAAAACCATCTGCTAAAAAAATGTAAACTTTTGAATCCATATTTCAAATTGACATTTTTAAACTCTATCAAAAATTACAAACTCCATTCAAAACCATCCTTGGTATCTTTCACAGAAAAGCCAAGATTAGCTAATTCATCACGGATTTTATCGCTTGTAGCCCAATCTTTATTTGCTTTTGCTTGTTTTCTGATTTCCAAAAGTAAATCAATTGCTCCTTTGTAAGCTTTGTCTTGTTGATTATTGCTTTCTTCAACTCGAAGACCGAGAATGTCTTTCACAAATACATCAAATGTTTGTTTCAATTCATCTAAATCTTCTTTTGAAAGCGTTGCTTTTCCGTCTGTTACCAAATTGATAGCTTTGGTAGCGTCGAACAAATTCGAAATCACAATCGGCGTATTCAAATCGTCGCACATTGCTTCTTCGCAACGTTGGGCAAGTCCTTTCACATCAACAGTTGACTGTGTGGCTGGAGTGATTTTTTGCAAACGGTTGTATGCATCGATTAAGCGGGCAAATCCTTTTTCTGCTGCTTGCAAAGCATCGTTGCTGAAATCAACAGTGCTGCGATAGTGAGCTTGCAATATGAAGAAACGGATTGTCATTGCCGAATATGCACGCTCCAATTTTTCGTGCGTGCCAGTAAAAAATTGGTCCAGAGTAATGAAATTGTTATAACTCTTGCCCATTTTTTGTCCGTTGATGGTAATCATATTGTTGTGAATCCAATATTTTACCGATTCGTGTCCCAGGGCAGCTGTTGATTGTGCAATTTCGCATTCGTGGTGAGGGAAAATCAAATCCATACCGCCACCATGAATATCAAAAGTTTCTCCTAAATATTTGGTTCCCATTGCCGAACATTCCATGTGCCAACCAGGAAAACCGTCGCTCCAAGGTGAAGGCCAACGCATAATATGTTCAGGTTGAGCTTTTTTCCAGAGAGCAAAATCAAGCGAACATTGTTTCTCGTCTTGGCCGTCAAGTTCGCGTGTTGTTTCCAACAATTCGTCGATGTTACGTCCAGAAAGTTTTCCATAATGGAAATCTTTGTTGTATTTACGAACATCAAAGTAGATAGAACCTTGGCTTTCGTATGCGTAGCCAGCTTCCAAGATTTTCTTTACAAAATTGATTTGTTCGATAATGTGTCCCGAAGCTTGAGGTTCAATGCTTGGAGGAAGTACGTTGAGAGCCGCCATTGCATTACGGAAACGGTTCGTATAATATTGAGCCACTTCCATTGGTTCTTTTTGTTCGAGACGAGCTTTTTTTGCGATTTTGTCCTCGCCTTCGTCAGCATCGTGTTCCAAGTGTCCAACATCGGTAATGTTGCGCACGTAACGAACCTTGTAACCCAAATGGGTTAAATAACGATACAAAACGTCGAATGTGATTGCAGGACGGGCGTGTCCCAAATGTGCGTCGCCATATACTGTAGGGCCGCATACATACATACCAACATGTGGAGCATGAAGCGGTTTAAATGACTCTTTTTGACGAGTTAAAGTATTGTATATAAATAAACTTTGCATAATCCTTGTTATCTACATATAGGAAAAGAATACATCCCCTATTTCAAGTTCAAAAGTACACAAATTTGTTGAATTAAAAAACCTTCTAAATTTCTTCTATGCCAAGACAGCAACAAGTTTTATAAATTATAACTCAGCATGCTTCTCCATTCCCTCTACATAAATTGCAGCAAATGGTCGTGCAGGACAAAGGTTTTCGCATGCACCACAACCTATGCATCGCTCTGTATTTATGGCTGGTATTTTTAAAGATTCAGAATTAGCAGCATCCTTAGGAACCATAACAATTGCCCCAACAGGACAATGACGTTCGCATAAGCCACAAGAAACAGCATCGGTTTCAACAATACAGTTTTTCTGTACAAATACGGCCGTCCCAATTTTTATAGAAGACTTTTCTGCTGTAGTTACAGGCTTAATTGCGCCAGCTGGACAAACTTCTGAACACTTTACACATTCCGGACGACAATACCCTTTTTCAAAAGACATTGTTGGTTTCAGCAAAGACTGAAGTTCCGTTGAAGGACGTAACACCTGATTAGGACAGGCAGAAATACACAATTGACATGCAGTGCAATGATCATTAAAATGACGAATACTTTGTGCGCCCGCAGGAACAGGGAATTTAGTTCTTTGCACAATCTCCTTATCCTGAATTACAGCAAGGCCACCATCAACTTTCTTTTCTTGGGCCTGTACTGCCAATCCAGCCAATGTTAGTCCAGAAACCGCTATAAATTTTCTCCGAGAATCATCAACTGCACCTTCTTCGGTTACTTTAGAAGATTTTTTTCCAAAAGAATATTGAATTGCTTGTTTATTGCACGATTCCAGACAATCAAAACAAACAACGCAACGTGAATAATCTACAGTTCTATCTTCAGAATTTATGCACGATGCCTTACATTTTTTTGCGCACAATCCACAATGTACACAAGCATCATCACTGATTTTTATTTTAAAAAACGAATATCGTGAAAAGAAACCTAACAATGTCCCGACTGGACAAATCGTATTACACCACGTTCTGCCATTTTTCCACGAAAGGAATCCAATTACAACAAACGTTACAATAGCTATAATCAACGATGAAATACTTTTTATCACCACATCAACATCGTAGAACACATAACTATCGAATCGTTCTGCAAAATAAGCTAGGCCATTATTTGCAAATTGATATATCGGAGCGAACACATTTGTTGCAATTCTACCATAGGCACTATATGGAGCTATCAAGGTCGCAATAACGTTAAGACCCGGCACAAGCATCAATACAATAAAAACAACAAGCACGCATCTTCTCAACCATTTCTTTTCGGTTGAATACGAATAACGGTTCTTCCTCGCCTTTTTGCCAAACCAGGAGAATATATCCTGCATAATGCCAAGTGGACAAATTACCGAGCAATAGATTCGACCAAATACAATCGTAAGAATCAACAAGGCAGCTACAATTATAAAATTGAGTGATAAGATTGCAGGAAGCAATTGAATTTTTGCCATCCAACCGAAATATGAATGCAGAGACCCTGTAAAATCAAGGAATAGCAATGTGATGGCCACCCAAAATATACAAGCAAGGATAATTCTAATTTTTCGTAACATGAGAATACGTTCTTCACTACAATAATACGATTTTTATTTTAGTGAAAAAAGCGACCAAATATAAGTTATAAACAATATATACCATTAATATAAAGTTCTGAAGACTCTACTATGATTTTGGCACGCAGTTTGCAAATAACTATTTAAACAAAATATACAGAACTTAAAGTATAGGAGGACAAAGTCATGAAACGTTTAATGGTAATTTTAGCAATTGTATGTAGCTCAGCTCATCTATTTGCATCAGAATTAGTTGTAAAAGGGAACATCGACGCACCTTTTTCAGTTTTCATCAATGGTGAAAAATATTATTCTTATAACAAAAAAGTAAATGTTGGTTACTTGCCAAGCGGAAGATACGGTATGGAAATTTACACAGAAGGTAACGCTTACGAACTACTTTACGATTATACAATTGACATCCCTCGTAACACGACAGTTTACGCAACATTCACAAATGACAATAAGATGTATATTTCAACTGTAAAGGATGCTCCTGCTGTAGTAATAGATTTAACTCCATATCCAAGAAGAGTTGTCGTTCCTGCGCCAAGACCAGTTTATCACGCAGCGCCAAAACCTGCACCTCGCCATGTGGCACCTGCTCCTAGACCAGCTCCACATCACGTTGCACCGAAACCTGCTCCTCACAAAGCAGCTCCTGCACCAAAGCCTGCACCTCATCATGCAGCTCCAGCGCCGAAGCCAGCTCCAAAGGACAATCACAAGGCTGCTCCAGCACCGAAACCTGCTCCAAAGAGCAATGCTGCAAGACCTGCACCGACTAAAAATACGGGCAGAAGCACGCCAGAAACAAGAAGATAAACTCCGTTTTTATATATTTGACTGGTCCCGGTAAGATGTAAATGCTTATCGGGATTTTTTATGCCAACTCAACTACTATAGGACAATGATCGGAACAATTCAATTCCGGAATAATGCGGGCATTTGTCATTTTTTTTGCCAAATCTGTGCTAACCATGTGATAGTCAATGCGCCAACCTAAATTCTTCGGCTTGCATCCACCACGATAGCTCCACCAGGAATATTGTTCTGGTTGAGTATTAAATTGACGGAAACTATCGACAAAACCACTTGCGACAAATCTGTCCATCCATTCACGTTCGTTCGGCAAAAAACCAGAAACATCTTCATGTTTTTCAGGATGATTGATGTCTATCGGTTTGTGACAAATATTGTAATCGCCCGAAATAATAATATTCGGATGTGTTTTGCGAAGCTCATTGGTATAATTCAAAACCAACTCCAAATATTCCTCTTTTTTCTCCTGACGAACATCGCCCGAAGTTCCCGAAGGGAAATACGAATTTATCAATGTGAAATCATCAAAATCTAAACGAAGAAAACGACCTTCGGCATCGAAAAATTCATTTCCTATTCCTTTTACGACTTGTTTCGGATGAATTTTCGTGAACGTTGCAACACCACTGTATCCTTTTTTCTCGGCTGCGAACCAATAAATTTCGTATCCAAACATACGCAGCATATCAACATCAACTTGTTCTTGCATTGCCTTTGTTTCTTGAATATGGATAACATCGGGCATTTCTGTTTCGAACCATTCCATAAACCCCTTCGTCATTGCCGCACGAATTCCGTTTACATTGTATGAAATAATCTTCATAGACATCATTTTTTACAAAAATAAATTAAATACAGATACCTCCTGCAAAAGATTGTAAATCTCTCTTGTAGAGAAAAACAGAATTTAGGAATGTAAATCACAAGCTTTTTGTGTTTACATCTTTTGCATCTTGACTCTTATTTCTTGAATCTTTTCATTTTTTGTTCTTTGCTTTCTAACTATATTTGCATAGAATCTATTGAAAATCAAACTATGGCAAAAATCGAGCTAACCGACAAACAATTTCAGGATTTACTACAACTGGCATATATGGGAGAATGGGTTCTTCAAGCATACGAACCTGCGCCAAATGCCGGCGACATTGATGCTTTGGAACAAAATCTTTACGAAAGTGCTTATCGTCAAGGCAACGACGACATTGAATTTGACAAAAAATTGGGTGGCTATGTTCCTTGCCCGGAATTTGAGGAAGATTGCGACAAATTGATTGAGCAATACGACGAACATACTTTTTGGGAAGAATTGATTATCCGTATGGCCAACCGCGATTTACAAAAAATGGGCGGTGATAAACTTTCTCCAAAAGATTTTGAGAAAAAGCAAAACGAACTCATTCAAAAATACGAGAAAGAATTCGCCCAAAACGGTCTCAATAATCTAAAAATCTAATAACAGACAACCGAAATCCGACAACTCTAATGAAAGGCCTCGTACTCAAATCAACAGGAAACAATTACAAAGTCAAAGACGAAAACGGGAACATTATAGACTGTCGTATTAAAGGGAAATTGCGGTTGAAAGGTGTTAGAAGCACCAATCCGATTGCCGTCGGCGACAATGTGTTTTTTGATTTTGAAAACGAAACTTCAGGATTGATTACCGACATTGCCGACAGAAAAAACTACATAATACGTAAAGCGTCAAATCTTTCAAAGGAATCACAGATTATTGCCGCAAACGTCGATATGGCTTACATTGTAGTTACAATCCATTCACCACAAACATTGTTGCAATTCATTGATAGATTTTTAGTTACGGCCGAAGCCTACGGAATTCCGTGTACAATTCTTATCAACAAATATGATTTGTTTCAATCTGCAGAAGATCAGCAAATTATAGCAGAATGGAAAGAGATTTATCGTCTTGCTGGCTACGATATTCTTTGTATTTCCACGAAAACAGGAGAAAATATCGACGAATTAAAACATCGCCTTGCAGAAAAAATTTCGGTTTTGTCGGGAAATTCTGGAGTTGGGAAAACATCTATTATCCAAGCAGTTACAAATCAAACAGAGTTAAAAATTTCGGAAATTTCAAAATCCTTTCACAAAGGGCAACACACAACGACTTTTGCCGAAATGTACGAAACCGAAAACAATGGCGCAATAATCGATACTCCAGGCGTGAAAGCATTTGGTTTACTTGATATGAAAAGCGAAGAAATCAGCCAATATTTTCCAGAAATTTTCAAATATTCGTCCGATTGCCAATTCTACAACTGCACACACTCACATGAGCCAAAATGCAATGTGATTAAAGCCGTAGAAGAAGGGAAAATCGCAATCAGCCGTTACGAACATTACCTTACGTTTATGGACGACAAAAACGTAAAGCACAGAGAAGCGCAGTAAAAAGTTTTCAAATTCCAGAATTCAGGTATCAGAACGATGGACGATGCGTAACTAAACATTTTATAACGGCAGAACGCAAAATTTCCCATTTTTTTATACATTTGCGTAAGTTTCAGTAATAGAATTTAAAAATTATAGTATGATTAACTCTCAAGACATTAAGAAAGGTGTTGCTATCCGTATGGATGGTAAAATTTACGTATGTATAGATTTCTTACACGTAAAACCAGGTAAGGGGAACACCATTATGCGTACAACTTTGAAAGATGTGATAACAGGTCGTGTGTTGGAACGTCGCTTTAATATTGGTGAAAAATTGGAAGATGTTCGTGTTGAGCACCGTCCATATCAATATTTGTATCAAGAAGGAACTGATTATGTGTTCATGAACCAAGAAACATTTGAACAAATCAATGTAATGCACGATTTGATTACAGGTGTTGATTTTATGAAAGAAGGCGATATTGTTGATGCTGTTTTTGATGCATCTACAGAAACGTTGTTATTCGCAGAAATGCCACAGATGGTAGTTCTTGAAGTTACCTACACAGAACCTGGTGTTAAAGGTGATACAGCAACTAACGCAATGAAACCTGCAACTGTTGAAACTGGTGCTGAAGTTCGCGTTCCTTTATTCATCAATGCTGGCGAAAAAATTAAAATTGATACAACTGACGGTTCATACAAAGAACGTGTAAAATAATCATGATTTGCCATGTGTTTATACAACCGACAAAAATTGCAGCTGGCAGAGTTTAAGCTCAATTCTTTGTTGGAAATAACACAAGCAATCAACGCAAATCGTTCGGCCCACGACTTGTTGGAAAAGTATCGGGAAATTCTTTGTGACGGTTTGAATGTTGGAACATTAGTAGTATTTTCCGTTACTCAAGGATGGAAAAAACTATTACAAGTTGGTCTTTCAGAAGATTATGGGAATGACGCTGATGAAATTTCATCAGCGTTATTATTTTATACGGAAATCACAAAGTTTCCGAAACACAAAGACAAACTTTTTGCGCATTTTGACGTCATTATTCCTGTTTATCACAAAAGAGAACCTCTGGCATACGTATTACTCGGTCAGATTGAAAGTAGCAACATATTCTTTAAAAAGAAATCCTTTGTCGAACATCTACGAGTCATTCAAATACTGACGAATATCGTAGTCGTTGCATTAGAGAATAAAAGATTGTACCGAAAAGCACTAGAACAGGAATCGTTAAAAAAAGAATTGGAAGTAGCATCAAATTTACAAGCAATGCTCATTCCGTCGGATGATTCTTTACCTCAAAACGACTATATAAAAATTGCTTCATTTTACCAACCGCACTCAATGGTAGGTGGCGATTACTATGATTTTATGCAGTTAAACGAATCCGAATTTGGATTTTGTATTGCCGATGTTTCAGGTAAAGGAATTTCTGCTGCAATTTTGATGTCGAATTTCCAAGCAAATCTTCGCATTTTATTCAAGAGAAATATACCACTTATCAACCTCGTCAAAGAACTGAATCAAAACGTTAATCAAAGTTCCAAAGGCGATAGATTTGTGACGTTTTTCATCGGCAAATATGATTGTAACAATCATACACTGCATTATATCAACGCAGGACACAATCCTCCCCTGCTTTTGCATAGAAGCATATCAAAATTAAGCTATTTAACAGAAGGATGCGTTGGTTTAGGAATGTTAGAAGAAATTCCAACCATCAGCGTTGGTTCAGTACACATTAATTCGGGAGATTCGCTTATTTGCTACACTGATGGACTTGTGGAAGCAGAAAACTGCAAAGGCGAACCATTTGGGACCATCCCAATTGAAGGAGCCATGACAATTGATGGAAATGCGGACGACATTGTATTCACAATACGTAAGGAATTAGAAGAATTTCTTGGATTAGAATCAGTAACCGACGACGTGTCAATTATGGGCGTTGATTTCCTATAGATAGTTACGAACAAAAAAACATCTATTAACTTTTAGTTCTTAGTCCTTAAATCTTAGTTATTTCATATAAATTTATACATTTGTATAGGAATAAAATTCTGCATTTATGCAAATATCTATAGTTGTTTCACTTTTAAACGAAGAAGAGTCATTACGGGAACTTATGGAATGGATTCATAAGGTGATGACGGAAAACAATTTTTCGTACGAAGTTATCTTTATTGATGACGGAAGTACAGACAATTCTTGGAATGTAATTACTGAATTATCGCAGTCATACGAACAAATTAAAGCAATCAAATTCCGTAGAAATTATGGTAAATCTGCGGGGTTGTATAAAGGCTTTGAAAAAGCGGAAGGTGACGTAGTAATCACAATGGATGCAGATCTGCAAGATAGTCCTGACGAAATACCTGAATTATATAGAATGATTACTGAAGAAGGTTATGACCTTGTTTCAGGCTGGAAAAAGAAACGCTATGATCCGGTTCTAACCAAAAATCTTCCTAGCAAACTATACAATGCAACGGTTCGTTTAATGTCGGGTATAAAACTTCATGATTTTAACTGTGGTTTAAAAGCATACAAGAAGAAAGTAGTTAAAAGTGTGGAAGTTTATGGTGAAATGCACCGTTACATTCCTGTACTTGCCAAATGGGCTGGATTTAAGAACATTGGGGAAAAAGTTGTACTCCACCAAGAGCGCAAATATGGTGTATCAAAATTTGGTATAGAACGTTTTATTCGTGGGCCACTGGATTTAATGTCGGTAATGTTTATTTCTCGCTTTAGTAAACGTCCGATGCACTTTTTTGGCTCTATTGGATTAATAAATTTCATAGTTGGCTTTGTCATACTCATATATTTGTCGTATATGAAATTTGTTCATTTACAATACAATATGACGCAAAGACCCTTGTTTTACCTTGGAATTGTTTGTCTCATTTTAGGGACTCAGTTATTCCTTACTGGATTTTTAGCAGAATTAATTTCACGTTCTTCTTCAAATAGAAACGAATACCTTTGTGATGATTTTATAAATTAATTGCTATGGACTTTACTATCAAGACATTAGGACCTTGCAAAATCAAATCGCCCTTACTACTTTCAAAAGAAAAAGATGACGGCATCTACAATTATGTTGAAGACGGTGCCAGAGTGCTATATTCATCTTCTGTCGAAGAAGTTGAACATTGTATAAAAAACAATCTTCCTTTGGATTCCTTTGAAAAACCAGGTCCGAAAGAGTTTATTTATTTTGATCCATCAAAGGCAAAAGTTGCCATTATAACCTGTGGAGGACTCTGCCCTGGATTGAATAACGTTATTCGTGGATTAGTGACACATTTGTGGAATCGTTACGGGGTTACCAACATTGTTGGTATTCAGTATGGATATGCAGGGTTGAATCCTGACAGCAAAATTCCATTCGTTAAACTTGACCCTGACATTGTTGACGACATACACAAAGATGGCGGTTCAATGCTTGGTTCTTCACGTGGTGAACAAAACATAGAAACCGTTGTTGACACATTGGAGCGCAACAATATCAATATTTTGTTCTGCGTCGGTGGTGACGGAACATTGCGTGGAGCGCACGCTATTTATAAAGAAATCACAAAACGAGGGCTAAAAATATCTGTTGCAGGCGTTCCTAAGACAATAGACAACGATATTAATTACATTGACAAATCCTTCGGATTCGAATCTGCATTTGCTGCAGCACAGTCAATTATTTTGAATGCGCACTATGAAGCTAAAGGCGCACAAAATGGTGTCGCATTGATAAAATTAATGGGACGTGATTCTGGATTTATCGCAGCAAGCACTGCTTTGGCCGTACCAGATGTAAACTTCTGTTTAATTCCAGAGATGGAATTTTCTCTAGAAAATGACAAAGGAACCGGTTTCTTGAACGTTTTGGAAAAACGTCTTGAAAAGAAAAGCCACGCTGTTGTTGTCGTTGCTGAAGGTGCAGGACAAGAATTTTTTAAAGGAGAAAGAAAAAAAGATGCGTCAGGCAACATCCTTCACGAAGACATAGGTGTTTATTTGAAGAATCAAATAACCGATTACTTCAAAGGGAAAAACATCCCTATTTGTGTTAAGTATATTGATCCTAGCTACATTATTAGAAGTATACCAGCCAACGCAAACGATAGCAAATTCTGTGAACAATTGACACACTGTGCCGTCCACGCTGCAATGGCTGGGCGTACAGACTTCGTTGTTGGGAACTGGAATGGTTCATTCACTTTGTTACCAATTGAAGCAGCAACAGCACAACGTAAAAAAGTAAATCTGGAAGGAGAATTCTGGTGGAGCGTTGTTGAAGCAACAGGTCAACCAATGAATATGAAATAAATGTCTGAACGTCACTACAATATTGGAATTTTTGATTCAGGATTCGGAGGATTATCAATATTAAAAGAAATTCGCAATATTCTTCCTGAATATTCCTATATATATTTAGGTGACAATGCCCGTGCACCATACGGCACACGATCATTCGAAACAGTTTATCGCTATACATTACAAGCTGTAACGAAGTTGTTTGACATGGATTGTGGTCTTGTTATCATTGCCTGTAACACGGCTTCTGCAAAGGCATTAAGAAATATTCAACAACAAGATTTGCACAAATTTGGTACAGAAAAACGAGTCCTCGGAATTATCCGTCCTTGTACCGAAATAGCCAATACCTTCACCCAAAACAATAATTTGGGAATAGTTGCAACTAAAGGAACTGTTACTTCCCAATCGTATGAGATAGAAATTAAAAAATTCTTTCCTGAGATTAAAATATCGTCACACGCCTGCCCTATGTGGGTTCCCATTGTAGAAAATGGAGAATACGATTCCGATGGTGCTGATTTTTTTGTTCAGAAAGAAATAAATGCTTTGTTAAACGAAAATCCAGATATTGACGCACTATTGTTGGGGTGTACCCACTACCCATTGTTGTTACCTAAAATTCGCAAATATTTACCTAAGCATATTGCAATTGTACAACAAGGAGAAATTGTAGCAAAAAGTCTTCAAACGTATTTGCAAAGACATTCAGACCTTGAATCACTGTTAAAGAAAGACGGTTCCATACAATTTTTCACGACCGATTCAAGTGATTCATTCAATGCCATTGGCAGCCATTTTCTAAACAAAGAAATTGAATCACAGCAAATTACACTCTAATGGAACAAGCACAAAAGAAAATATTTTTTGCGTCCGATTTCCATTTAGGATATCCTGATGAGCAACAATCGAAAGAAAGGGAGCAACTTATCCTTGCTTGGTTGGACGAAATCAGACCTGAATGCCAAGAATTATATTTGTTAGGAGACATCTTTGATTTTTGGTTTGAGTACAAATATGTTGCTCCCAAAGGATACATACGATTTCTGCACAAACTTATAGAATTTACAGAATCGGGAATTCCTGTCAACATTTTTAGAGGTAACCACGATATGTGGTACAAAGATTATCTAACCAAAGAAATTGGCGTTACCATTTATGATGAACCTCAGATACGAGAATATTTTGGTAAGAAACTCTATATTCATCACGGCCATGCCTTAGGGAAATACGATTCCGGCATGAACTTCCTCAATGCAATATTCAGCAACAAGGTATTACAATTTCTATTTTCCTTTGTGCCTACAAACTGGGCTTACGGATTTGGATTTGCGTGGTCAAGACATAATAGAAAAAAACGTGCAGAACGGAGTCCTGAAAAACAATTGCCGCAATACTGCGGAGATGACAAAGAATATTTGGTTCTGTACGCCAAGGATGTATTAAAAAAAGAGTTTTACGACTATTTTATATTTGCACATCGTCACGTTGCGACAAATAGAGAAATTGCGCCAAACACCAGATATATTAACTTGGGCAACTGGATTTGGAATTCAACCTATGCAGTTTTATCGGAAGACGGTACATTGGAAGTACGCTCATACAAAGGTAACGATCCCATCGTCGGAGATTAAAAATCCATAGTAAATTTTACTCCCGACGGCAATGGCGACGGAGCAGCACAACTTACAGGGGTATAATAAAACGAAGGTTCCCAACGCAAAGACAAATCATCCGAAACATCAAATTCAAACAAATGTGCCTCCGTATATGCATCAAGAATATTGATTAAATACCATACACCCACGCCAATTATACACAAATCGCGATACTTTCTATAAAAGTCCCGACCCTGTTGAACATTCACAGGAGAATAATTTCCTTCACCACGAACAACGAGCACCGTATCTGTTGGAGGAAGTAAACCTTGCTCCAAATATGGATTTCTATAGTTATCGTACGCAGTTTTAAACGATTTGTAATAATCCTGATAGAAATACAATCCGTAACTTAAACCTGCAAAACCAGCATATACTATCGGCGTTTTCCACCACGAACCATTATAAATTTGACCAGCGCCAGGTATAAAAGTAGACAGCAAAGACGCCGTTTTAGGGGAATGTTTTTTTTCTACGGCAGATGAATCGGAAGACAGACTATCCAGACCTATAATTTCAGCATCCTGGACTACATTTTGAGGCATTTCGTTGTTTTCCAAAGAATCCATTTGTGCTGACGAAACAACTGCCAACACGCAACAGACACACCAGAGAAACAATTTACGCATTACAACTATAATTTTTCAAGCAAAGAAACTATTGCATTCAATTCTTTAGAACTCTTGAAAGCAATGGAAATTTTACCCGAACCATTTTCTGTTACGTTTAATGAGACCTTTGCTTTGTTCAATTTCTCAGAAATTTTAGTTTGAATGATTTTTTGTTCTTCAGACTTTGATTTCTTTACTTTTTTATCCTTGTTTTCTTTTATACGTTTTACCAAATCCTCAGTAGCGCGTACAGAAAGGCTCTTGGCAATAATAGCGGTAAATACCTCTTTTTGCTTATTTTCGTCGTCCAGAGAAAGAATTGCCTTTGCGTGTCCCTCCGAAATATCGCCATTGATAAGACCTGTTTGTATTTCAGGAGGCAATTTCAACAAACGAAGCGAATTAGAAATGGTTGCGTGATTTTTTCCAACTTTTTTTCCTAGTTGTTCTTGAGTCAAACCACCTTCTTCCATAAGTCGTTGGTATGACTGTGCAATTTCCATGGGGTCCAAGTCTTCGCGTTGCAAATTTTCCACAAGCCCCAAAATCAATAACATTTGGTCGTCATCAACAGGACGAACATATACAGGTATTTTTTTCAAACCTGCCATTTGCGAAGCACGGAAACGACGTTCACCAGAAACAAGCTGATAGGAATCAACACCTTTTTTCATGACAGTGATTGGTTGTATTAATCCCAGTTGTTTTATAGAATCAGCCAAATCCTGAAGCTTTTCCTCATCAAATGTTTTACGTGGTTGGTCCGGATTGACAGTGATTTTAGCCATGTCAATTTCCGAAACACCTTCACGATTTGCTATAACCGTATTAATAGGTGTTTTTGCTCCTCCTAGAAGAGCATCCAAACCTTTACCCAATCCTGATGGTTTTGCTGCCATTATTGTTTTATTTCTGGTAAGTTATTTCTATGTAAAAGTTCCTGAGCCAAATTCAAGTAATTCTTTGCACCAACCGAACTTGCATCGTATGTGATAACTGGTTTCCCAAAACTTGGAGCTTCAGCCAATTTCACATTTCTTTGAATGATTGTATCAAAAATCATGCTCTGGAAATGCTTGTGAACTTCCTCCACAACCTGATTTGAAAGTTTCAAACGAACATCATACATTGTAATCAAGAAACCCTCAATTGATAAAGACGGATTAAAATTAGCCTGTACAAGCCTGATAGTATTCAAAAGTTGTGATAATCCCTCCAAAGCAAAATATTCGCATTGTATGGCAAGAAGCACTGAATCGGCAGCAGCTAATGCATTCGAGGTCAATATTCCCAACGACGGTGTACAATCTATAATGATGAAATCATAATCGTTACGAACCTTGTCTATGACATTTTTCAAATACATATTACGATTTTCGTCGTTTGCCAATTCTAGTTCCAAACCAACCAAATCAATATTTGCAGGAAGAATGTCTAATTTTTCAATTTCACCATAATGATGTATAGCTTCACGCGGTGTGCATTTCCCTGCAAGGGATTCGTACACGCCCAACATTTTTGAGTCTTTAATATCGATGCCTAATCCTGTTGACGCATTTCCCTGCGGATCAAAATCAACAATTAAAACCGAATATTCGAGGACAGCCAAACTTGCTCCCAAGTTTATACTTGTTGTAGTTTTGCCTACACCACCCTTCTGATTTGCAACTGCAATTACTTTTCCCATTTCTTATACTTTTTAGGCTTTGGACTTCAAAAATACAAAAAACTTTCCGCACTTCTCTATTCGAGTTTCGTCACAACGAAAAAACGGCCCTAAACTACTGATTTATAACAGTTAAAAAGTTATTAACATTCTCATCTTTCATCTGTTATTTTTTTGTTAAAAACGTAAAAAACAGAACACGGGAAAGCGAAAACTACTACCTTTGCAAATATGAAACGATATGTCATTTTTTTGCTTTTAATTTTCATGGGATGTACTGCTTTTGCAGAAAGCAAACCATTTGAAAACGCAAAATTATCTGTTTTGGTTTGTTCCCCAGGAGAACCAATATATTCTCAATATGGGCACGCAGCAATACGATTATTGGACCACGAGCAAAATGTGGATGTTGTTTTTGATTACGGTGTATTCACATTCGATGATTTACCAAAATTCGTCTGGAATTTTCTTACTGGTAACATGTATTACTTATGTTGGACGCGTGCCATGGAACAAACGCTATGGGAGTATGAATATGAAGGGCGTGCCATTAACGAATTTCCTCTTGATTTAACCCCCGACGAGACACAACGTATATGTTCTTTCCTTTTATGGAATATCCGCCCCGAGAATCAGTCTTATCTTTATAATTTTTTTGAAGACAACTGCGCCACGAGAATATGCACCCTATTGGAACGAGAATTCCCCACTATTAAATGGAATGAAAATTATCAGCCAACAACGTGGAGACAACTTATTTTTCAGTATGCCGACGGCAATTCCTGGATAGGCTACGGCATTCATTTGGGACTCGGATTACCAGCCGACACAATAATGTCGACAAGACAAATGATGTTTGTGCCAGACTATTTAGGCAAAGCGCTGGAAACAGCGACACACGACGGGAAGCAACTGTCTCCTCAAAACGAGCAAATACTACGAGCATCTCAAGTTTCTAAAACCGCTTGGTGGGACAATTCAGCACTGTTTCTTTGGATTCTTGCAGTTCTTTTTGCAGTACAAACTATTATTGAGCTAAAAAAGGACAAACGATGCATCTGGTGTGATGTTGTGTTTTACACTGTCACAGGATTTGTTGGCTGCGTTATATGGTTCATCTCATTTGTAAGCATTCATTCACTTGTGTTTCCCAACTGTGACACAATCTGGCTGACACCATTCCATTTCATTTTTGCAATCACATTGATGATTCCAGCACTACAGAACCGCACAAAATGGTATTATATTTTTGCTGCGGGTATGATATTCGTATATCTCGCAGTTTCAGTAATTGTTGGTCAATACATAGCACCATCTTCTTGGCCGTTGATGCTCATTTTTATATCACGTTCAGTTTATCCAATACTGGGGAAAAAACGTTCGAGAGCATCAATTTTATAACACATTTTTTTTGAGAAAAAAATCCGACATCACTACGTATTTTACGTAAAATAGTTACTTTTGCATATAATGTTAACCCTTAAATATAGTTAGTATGTATTCAACAATTATGGTTGTAATTTTTGTTCTTGGCTATTTGTGTATAGCGTTAGAACATCCTTTGAAATTAGACAAATCTGCTATTGCGCTGATTATCGGTGTCTTGACGTGGACAGTATTTATTACTTTGGGGAATGAAACTGGAATTGCTCCAGAGTTATTTAGGAGTGAGATATTAAGCGAGTTGAATGAAAACCTTGCAGAGACATCTCAAACATTGTTCTTCTTGTTTGCTGCAATGACAATCGTTGAAATCATTGACCGTCATAATGGTTTCAAAGTTATCACAGACAAAATCAATGAGACGAACAAGGTAAAATTGATGTGGATTATCAGTCTTCTTACCTTCTTTATGTCTGCCGTACTTGATAACTTGACTACTACAATCGTAATTCTATCATTACTTCGTAAACTTATCGGTGACAAAGAGACACGTTGGACATTTGCAAGTATCGTTGTAATTGCTGCCAATGCAGGAGGTGCATGGTCTCCTATCGGTGACGTTACAACAATTATGTTGTGGATTGGCGGACAAATTACTGCATCTAAAATTATCACAGGTATTTTCATCCCAAGTTTAATTTCTATGGTTGTTCCTTTGATAATTCTTTCATTCACAATGAAAGGCACATTGGAACGTCCAAAAGGTGAAGCAGACGAAATATCAATTACAAGCCCGAGAGAACAACTTGGATTTTTGATTCTAGGTGTATCATTATTGTTATTTGTACCTGTCTTCAAAACACTCACACACTTACCTCCATTTATGGGAATGTTGCTGAGTTTGGGTATTCTTTGGGGACTTGCACAATTCCAGACACTTATGTCACGTGCAAAAAGACGTAAATTGCTGAACGTAGGACAATGTTTGAAACGCGTTGAAACATCTACAATATTCTTCTTCCTTGGTATTTTAACAGCTGTTGGTGCTCTTGGTGCAGCAGGTCAATTGGGGCTTTTGTCAGAATGGTTACGTGATGTAACTGGAGGTAATGTATATATTATTGATAGTGTAATAGGTGTTCTTTCTTCAATTATTGATAATGTACCACTTGTTGCTGCATCAATGGGTATGTATCCTATTGATCCATCGGTTGCAGAATTTGCTACTGACGGGACATTCTGGCAAATGCTTGCATACTGTGCAGGTACAGGAGGTTCTATTTTGATTATCGGTTCGGCTGCCGGTGTTGCCGCAATGGGATTGGAAAAAATTGATTTCATCTGGTATTTGAAAAAAATTAGCTGGTTGGCATTGGTTGGATATTTTGCTGGTGTAGCTTGTATTTATTTAGAGTCTGTAATCTTCTAATATCATGGTATTTTCATTATTGAACATATTGGCAGACGTGACGGTTGAGCAAGCTGCTCCAGCCGTTGCTGATGCTGTTGCTGAAGAGTTGACATTTTGGAATATGGCAGTGAAAGGAGGATGGATTATGATTTTCCTTGCTATATTTTCAATTGTTGCTGTATACATCATTGTTGAACGTGCAATGGCCATTTCCAAAGCGAGCAAAGAAGATGTAAACTTTATGAATGAAATAAAAAATTACGTTTCACAAGGTCAAATCAAGGAAGCTCGCATTCGTTGTCAAGGTGCAAATTCCCCTGTTTCGCACATGATAGACAAGGGTCTTTCGCGCTTGGGAAAATCTAATTCTGACATACGTGAGGCAATTGAGAATGTCGGTAACCTAGAAGTTGCAAATTTGGAAAAAGGTTTGCCATTATTGGCAACGATTTCTAGTGTTGGTCCAATGATTGGTTTCCTTGGTACTGTACTCGGTATGATTACCGCATTTTATGACATGGCTAATGCTGGTGGAAATTTCAGTATTTCTATGTTATCCAATGGTATTTATACAGCAATGGTTACAACAGTTGCTGGTCTTATTGTTGGAGTGGTTGCCATGTTGGGTTACAACATTTTATCTGCGCAAATTGGAAAAATTGTTAATACACTTCAACTACGTACAACAGAATTTATGGATTTGCTTAACGAACCAGTTGAATAATGGCAATACAAGCACGAAATAAGATAAGCACAAGTTTCAATATGTCGTCAATGACGGATATTGTCTTTTTGTTGCTTATATTTTTTATGGTTACCTCGACGCAAATTGCACCAAACGGCTTGCAAGTTTCGCTACCTCAAAGCACATCTCAAGTAAAATTAATACCGCATGTATCTGTTTCTATTGATGCTGACGGGCGATATGCTGTGAACAAAGAAATAATGTCGTTTGAACTTTTGGAACCACGGTTAAAACAAGAATTGGCAGGTCAAGATGAGCCTGCAATTGTTTTACGAGTTGACAAAACAGTTCCAACAGGAGAAACCGTAAGAATAATGGAAATTGCCAATAGAAATCATTGGAAATTCACGTTGGCAACACAGCCATAAACTTATGATACAATTAGACCGAAACAAACAATATGGTATTATTGGAACTCTTGTAATTCACGGAGTTGCATTGCTCGTGTTGTTGCTATTCGGTTTCGCTCCACCAAAAGTTGAATACCCCGAACCTGATGGTATTGTTGTGGATTTTGGTGAATTAGTGATTGGTGACAGTGAGGGAGCAGATGTTCCGACGGTTGCAGAACCAACAACGACAAGTTCTCCAGAAGTAAACGAAGCACCCGTAATAACACAAACTGAAGTACCTTCAGTTTCTATAAAAGAGAATAAGAAAAAGGTTACTGAAACAAAAGACCCAGAGTTAAGTCCCGAAGAACAGGAACGCCTTCGTCAAGAGAAAGAATTTAAGGACAGAATGGATGCTTTGGCAGGTAAAATGAATCAAAGCGGAGGAAATGGAACTGGTACAGGAGGAAATTCAGAAACAGGTGCAGAAAGTGGTAAAGCAGGAAATCCGAACGGAACTGGAAACTCAGGCAACACGAAAGGTAATCCAGGAAATCCACTGGGTAATGGGGATGCGTCGCATCTAGTAAAACCAAGCAACACAACAAACTGCAACAATCCTATCGTTCTAACTGTAAAAGTTGACGCAAGCGGTAAGGTAATAGCAATTCAGAAAGTTGAAACAGCACTTTCAGAACAAGCTTGTATTGAAGCAGCCAAAGAAGCTGCACGCAAAACAACGTTCCCCGCCGATAACAAAGACGTTAGGTATGCAAAAATCACATACGAATACACAATGTCAAAATAAATAATATATTTGTCCACATAAAATTGCAATTATGAAAAGATTTATATTCATCATATTATCGCTTACTCTTCTATTAGGAATGGGTACGGGATGTGCAAAAAAAACTGAATCACAAATAATTGGCACGTGGCACTTAGTAGAAACGAATCCCCATTGGGCCGATGATGTTACGTGGACATTTTATTCTGGTGGCAAATTTGAGGTGTATTCAGATGTAATAGTCGGAGAAGGGAATGCGCAGTCTGGAGAATACTCAATATTTACCCGTTCGTTAGTTACTCCATATTTAAAAATTAAAGGTATGGGCGACAAATCACTCAACGGCATTTGGCGAGTTGAAAAATGCAACAGCAAAAAGCTAGTTATTAACCGTGTTGAGTGGTTAAATGGAGAAACAGCTGGCGCATTTTTACGCAGAGAATTTACAAAATAACAAACCGTGGCTAAAGCAAAAACAGTTTTTGTCTGTCAGAGCTGCGGTGCACAATCACCGAAGTGGATGGGCAAATGTGTTTCTTGCGGCGCCTGGAATTCCTTACAAGAAGAAGTTATAGAATCATCTGTTGGAAAGACATCTTCCCTGCACGTTGTATCTTCGTCAAAACCGACAATCCTAGCAAATATTCAATCAGAAAAGTTAGAAAGGATTTTAACCGGAATACACGAATTGGACCAAGTAGTTGGCGGAGGAATTGTTCCTGGTTCGGTAATTTTATTAGGAGGAGAGCCAGGGATTGGTAAATCGACCCTACTCCTACAAGTTGCCGTAAACCTTAAACAAAAAGTGTTATATGTTTCTGGCGAGGAAAGTCCACAACAAATTTATTTACGTGCGCAACGACTCAACGTACCTCAAAATAACTGCTACATTTACAGTGAAACAAACGTTGCCGCAATCATACAGGAAATCAAAGAATCACAACCAGAATTAGTCATAATTGATTCGGTACAAACCCTAAAACATCCCGATATAGATGCATCGCCAGGAAGCGTATCGCAAATCCGCGAAACATCGAACTTATTGATAGAATTGGCAAAACAAACCCACACGCCAATGATATTAATTGGACATATAAACAAAGAAGGAAGCATTGCCGGACCGAAAATATTGGAACACATGGTTGATGTTGTGCTGCAGTTTGAAGGTGATATGCAAAATGTATATCGTATTTTACGCAGCAATAAAAACCGTTTTGGCTCAACGGCAGAAATCGGCATATTCGAAATGGTTCAAAACGGATTACGCGAGGTAACAAATCCATCAGAAATTATGCTGAGTGGGAATCCAGAAAAATTAAGCGGCGTTGCTATCGCATCGGTTATGGAAGGCATACGGCCACTTATGATTGAAGTGCAAGCATTGGTGAGCACAGCAGCCTACGGAACACCACAACGAACTGCAAATGGGTTCGACAGCAAGCGCCTGAATATGTTACTAGCCGTGATAGAGAAACGTTTAGGCGTGAAAATATACACCAAGGATGTATTTATTAACATTGCTGGAGGTATTCGTGTTCAAGATCCAGCAATTGATTTTGCCGTTGTAGCAGCAATACTATCATCACTATTCGATATGTATATACCAAGTACATACTGCTTTGCTGGGGAAATTGGATTAACAGGCGAAATCAGGAATGTTTCGCAAATAGAAAAACGCATAAAAGAATCCACCAAACTAGGTATTCAAAAAATGTTTGTGCCACCTTGTGAAATAGCAAGCAAACAACAATGCGCTACTGTCCCTTGCTCGCGAATAGACAAGACATTCCGAGAGATTTTCAAGAACGATTAAGAATTTGCCAGTAATCAGATTTCAGTTTTCTGGTCTTGGTTCCTGACTTATTATAGATTTTTCTTATTTCATAATTTTTTGTTTTTCCTTCTAAATAAACTCCAACCACTTTTATTGCTATATTTGTACGTTAAAAATGAAATGCAGATGCTCTTTCCAAACAAAAAACACGTAGTATTTTTCATTACCATGCTGTTGTCGCTATCTGCATCGGCACAGACTATCCAACAAATTTTTTCGGACAATTCCGAAGCGAACAAAGCTTTTATGCAATCCACCATCGTTACGGTTGACACAACGGATTTTTCTGTTGCCGATTTTCTGTGGTTTTATGGAAAATATGCTTCGTATGACGAAAACGCACAATCTGTTGAATCTTATTTAGATAAATTCGTTGAATACAAAATAAAAGTTGCCGAAGCAGAAAATCTTCAGCTTGACAGCACCCAAGCCTTTAAAGATGAATTTTTCAAATACTTAAAAATGACAGCCCACGACAGAATGTACGACGGGGCAGAAAAAATGCGCGATGACTACGTAAAACTTGAATACGACCGTCTGCACTGGGATTACGAAGTTGCTCACATTTTCATAAAATCAAATCGGTACGATGCGCCCAAAGACACACTGGCTGCATACCAGAAAATGCTGAATATTCAAAAAGAATTGAATGCTGGTAAACCTTTTGAAGTTTGTGTTCAAGAATATTCCGACGACAATTTAAGCAAGCAATACAATGGGAATGTTGGCTACGTAACCGCTATGGTTTCTCCATACGAATATGAAGAAACATTGTATCGCATGGAAGTCGGTCAAGTTGCGACAACACGAACGTTGGAAGGTTGGTATTTCATTAAAGTGCTGAACAAACGTGAAACAAAAGGCGCTGTTGACGCGGCAATTATTATGATATATCCACAGGCAGAAGATTCTGTTGGGTGGAACAACGCAAAACTCACAATAGACTCTGTTTACGAGCAACTGCAAAACGGCGTTTCGTTTGAAACATTAAGCACGCAATATAACACCAACGAACGACTGGTAGAGAACAACGGATTGATTGGGCTGATAGACAACGGCATGCCTTACAGCAAAGAAATCAAGGAGACTTTATTTAATCTTGAGCACGATGGAGATTACTCTAAACCAATACAACTTCCGTATGGTTATGCAATTGTAAAACGCCGTTGGCAACTTCCATTACCAGGTTTTGAAGCATACAAAACTGGTTACGAGAAACGTATTGCCGCAGATAAAAGCCGCTGCAGATGGGTTGACGACGTTTACGTTGAAAAAATGAAAAAAGACCTCAACTTTACAGTTTGGAACGACGCATTGGAAAATCATTGTCTTCCTTTAGTTGATGCGTCAATTCTATTAGGCAAATGGGCAATACCAACATATCCTAAAACTGATGTTGTGTTGTTTGATATTGCAGGCGAACATTACGGTCGTCAAGATTTTTTTGAGTATTTACAAGCAATACAGAAAAATCGTCTGCCGGAAGTGCACGACAAAGATATGTTGGTAAGACTGCGTTTTGAAGATTATATTACCCGTCGTTTGGAATTTGCCACACTGAAAAAAATGCAAAACTGCGACAAAGAATTTCAATACACTATGCAAGAATATCACGATGGAATGATTGTATATGATTTGGTTAATCAGGAAATTATACAAGAAGCAGAACGCGATTCAGTTGGAATGAAATTCTATTTTAACCAACATCGTGAAAACTATATGACAGCAAATCGGACAGTGAGCGCTTGGATTTACATAAAAAATTCCAAATTGCACGATAAAGTTCTAGAGATGCTCTACGAACAACAAGATTGGTATTACTGGCATGATAACAAAACTAAATATGCCGAAAAAATGGAACACTATAAAAATATTGGTTCGCCGCAGTTATATATTTTGGACGTAATAAATTCTAAAAAAGCAAAATCAATTGATGTTGATACGAAAGAGCCGTTGATTTCGCCTAACGATGTCATTCTCAAGAAGTGCGGCCCTGAAGATGCGCCAAGGGAATGTATCATGCCTAATAAGATTGCTGATTTTGTTGATTCGCTTCATGTGGCGTATTACGATTTAGCAAGTCGCCAACAAACGTACGAAGAAGCCAAAGGACAATTGACGCTTGACTATCAAAAAGAACTGGAAAAACTATGGCTACAAGCACTAAAAAAACGTCATACATTTGAACTACATCAGGAAGTTGCAGAAAAAGTAAAACAGATTTTATGAAACAATACATTTTACATATAGGCTTTATTATGACCCTCCTATTCTTAGGCGTTTCGTGCAATAGAGACTCACAGGAACAGAAAAAAATCATAGCAAAAACCGACACACAGGTATTATTACAGGACGAAATCATCGCAGCAATGCCTCTGTCACTTTCGGCAGAAGATAGTGTTGCCTTTGTTAAAAGTTACGTGGAAAATTGGCTACATTTCGCACTGCTATACGAAAAAGCATGTGACAACATTTCCGACAACGACAGCTCATTATCGCAACGAGTTGACCGGTTTAAAAAGGAATTATACATCAATCAATACGAACAATTGTTTCTTCAACAAAAATTGGACACATTGATTCCACAAACAGCAATAGATGAATATTATAAAAAACACAAAGACGAATATGTTTTGGAACGTCCTGTTGTAAAGCCAATCTTGATAGTTTTTCCTCAACAACAAAGCAACGATATTGAAATTGTGGACAAACTGTTTTTCTCAAAAAAAGAAACCGACTTTGATGAATTAAAGGACTATTGTTTTAAACGCTGTCAAAAGTTCTATTTTTCCGACGAATGGGTAGAACTAGAAGCCGTGAAAGCAGAACTACCGTTTGATGTGCGAAACGAAAATCTTACAATAGGAAAATCATTTAAATTCACAGATTCGCTCAATGTCTATTTTGTAAAAATAAACGAACAACTTGGCACAGGGAATCGGATGCCACTGGAGTTGGCACACGACAAAATAGCTAAAATAATTCTTCAAACACGAAAAATTGAATTGCTTAAAACTATGAGAAACAAAGTATACCAAGATGCAGAACATAGAAAGCAATTTGAGGTATTTTATTAAAAACATGAAAATGAGCATAAAAAAATTATTTGCAATAGTTTTTGCAACAATAGGATTCAGTATTCAAGCAAACTCGCAAGTTTTGGATCAAATTATTGTCGTTGTTGGCGACGATATGATAAAGCTTTCAGACATTGAAAATCAGCAGATGCTATTGGAACAGCAAGGCGAGAAATCGGATAAATGCAGCATTTTCAAAGAAATGATAATGCAAAAACTGCTCGTTGACCAAGCAAAAATCGATAGTGTTGAAGTATCTGATGCCGAGACAAATGCAGAAATTGACAGAAGAATTAAAATCATTTCCGGACAAAAAGGTGGACTAGAACAACTGGAATCATTTTACGAAAAAACAGAAATGGAAATCCGCAACGATTGGAAACCAGTTATTAAAGATCAGCTATTGGCGCAAAAAGTTCAGAATACTATTATTGGCGAAGTTGAAGTTTCGCCAAACGATGTTCGCACATTCTTCAACAAAAATCAGGGTACAATGCCATTGATTCCGACACGCTATGAATATGCTCAAATCGTTATCAAACCAACAACATCGGCAGAAGCCGACAAGGCACTCCGTCAAAAAATGGAAGAAATTAGAGAACGTGCCGTCAACGGCGAAAACTTTTCAAAACTTGCAATTCTCTATAGCGACGACACTGAATCGGCAAAAATGGGTGGACTATTAGGAGATTATCTTTCACGCGGCGAACTTGTTCCTGAATTTGCTGCAGCGGCTTTTCGACTAAAAGAAGGAGAAATTTCACGAGTAGTTAAAACCGATTTCGGATACCACATCATACAAATGGTAGAATTAAAAGGAGAAAAAGCAAAATTAAAACACATTTTGCTTAAACCACAAGTTAGCGTCGGCGAGATGCAGAAGGCATTCGCAAAAGCCGACAGCGTACGTAAAGCAATAGGTGATTCACTTTCGTTTGAACAGGCTGCAATAAAATTTTCATCAGACGACAAGACAAAACACAACGGAGGTTTATGTATGAATCCCTATACTGGGACACCCAAATTTGAGGAAGAAATGATAGAACCAACAACTTGGTACACATTGAAATCCATGAAAGAAGGCGAAATTTCCGAGCCTATTCTCACATACGACGACAAAGGAACGCAAGTATATAAAATACTCAAACTTGTATCTGCTTCTAAAGAACACCAGGCAACTCTATTAGACGATTACTCCGATGTAAAAGAAATGGCATTGGAAGCAAAGAAAGAATCGACACTGAACAAATGGATGAACACGAAACTGAAACAAATTTTTGTGTCCATAAAAAGTGAAGATTTCAACAATTGCGACCTGCAATTTGAAGAATAACGAATGTCAGATATTTTTCATAGAACGGAATTAATGTTGGGAAAGGAGGCTGTTGCCAAATTTTCTAACTTAAAAGTCATTATTTTCGGACTCGGCGGTGTTGGAAGTTGGTGTATTGAATGTCTTGTCAGGACTGGCTTTACGAACATCACTTTGGTTGACTATGATACAATCTCTGTTACCAACATAAATCGTCAACTTCCAGCAACAACCAAAACGGTTGGACAATTGAAAACCGATGTTTTAAAAGAACGTTTTTTAGAAATAAATCCAGAGGCACAGATTTTCATTCGTTCAGAAGCGTATTCCCCAGATAACTGCGAATCGTTTCATTTGGACGAATTTGATGTCATTATTGATTGTATTGATAGTATGAATTGTAAAATGCATTTGATTCGTGAAGCAACGAAAACCGATGCGTTTTTCATTTCATCGATGGGAGCTGCATTAAAAATTGATCCACTGCAAATCCGCGTTGATGAATTTTGGGACGTCCACTACGATTTATTTGCACGAAGACTACGGAAAAACATACGTAAAGGGGAACTACCGCACAAGCCATTCCCTTGCGTATATAGTTTGGAACAGACAATGGAAGGTTCCGAAGTACAGGAAGTCAACGGAGAAAAGAAACGAATAAACGGCTCTACCGCACACGTTACCGCAATGTTTGGAATTACCATTGCGGGAGAAATTGTAAAACATTTTTTACAAATATGATATGGCTTTGATTATTGTTATTTTGGTATTCTTTGCTTTACTGCTTGCTCCTGACATATATATCTTTGGGTTATTATTCCCCAATACCGATTTCAAAATTCAACACGTATTGTATTTCGCTCCACAACTAATAATTGTCGGACTTACAATTATTTTCCTATTAGAAACAAATCAAACAATAAAATTCCGTCACGTAGGATATTCTATGTTCGCATTATTATGCCTGCAATTACCCAAATTGATTTTTACAATCTGCTCGCTTATTGGGAAACTGGGAACGTTGATACACATACCTATTCTACCATTTAACGTCATAGGTATTGTGTTAGGTCTCACAATCTTAGTCGCGCTGATTTGGGGTTGGCATGATTTATATCGTTTTGAAGTCAAACAGGTTGAATTTAAATCAAAAGATATTCCTCAAGCATTTGACGGATACACCATTGTACATCTTTCGGATATGCATATAGGTTCGTGGAATCGGAATGGTACACAATTGTCAAAAGCTATAGAATTGATAAACAACCAGCATCCTGATGCGATATTGTTTACTGGAGATTTAGTAAATAATCTACCCAGCGAATTAGATACAGTTTACTCAATATTGAGAAAATTACAGACAAAAGACGGTATATATTCAGTGCTTGGGAACCACGATTACGCATGCTACGTTGCCTGCGACAGAAAAGCAGAATTGGCAAAACTGATAGAAAAAGAGAAAAATTTAGGATGGAATTTACTTATGAACGAGCACGCAATCATACAAAAAGGTAATGACAGCATTGCAATTCTCGGCGTTGAAAATCAAGGGAAACCACCATTCCCGCATCTTGGAAATTTACCCAAAGCTCTGGCAGGAACCGAAGGTATGTTCCGTATTTTATTAAGCCACGATCCAACACATTGGCGCGAAGAAGTCGTGCCGCAAACCGACATTCAACTCACACTTTCTGGGCACACACACGCATCGCAGGTTGATTTTCCTTTTTGGTCTCCGTCAAAAGGTATTTATCCAGAATTTCGAGGATTATATACCGAAGGAAATCAATCTCTATACGTGAATATTGGTTTAGGATTTACGTTCTTCCCTATAAGAATTGGAACACGACCAGAAATAACGGTAATTAAATTAGGAATTATGAATTAGTTATGTGGATTCCGTTAGTCATTTGTTCAGCAATTTTCCTTGGCGTTTACGACATTTTCAAAAAAATGTCGGTAAAAGAAAATGTCGTTGTTTTAGTATTGCTCATATCATCTGCAACATCGCTATTAATTTTTCTACCGCTTATTGGTATTTCACTATTCTCGCCTGAGACATTGCAGAATTCAATGTTTTTCGTTCCATTTACGAATTGGCATAATCAATTTTTAATTTTTATAAAGAGCATCATTGTGCTGTCGTCGTGGATTTTTTCTTTTTATGCGATGAAACATTTGCCGATTTCCATTGTTGGTCCGATTCGCTCGTCAGCACCAATGTGGACACTAATTGGTGCCGTTTTGATACTCCACGAAACACTGAATGTTTATCAATGGACAGGAATACTGCTCATCATTATAAGTTTGTTCCTCTATTCTATTTTGGGTAAGAAAGAAGGTATACATTTCACGCACAACATCTGGATTCTGTTCATCTTTTTAGGAACAATTATAGGTTCAATCAGTGCATTATTTGACAAATATTTGATAGCACAATGTGGTATCCCAAAAATGGAAGTTCAAGCCTATTTTTCTGTCTATCAATTCCTTCTAATGATTCCCATAGTGATGATTTTGTGGTATCCAAAACGAAAAGAAAAGATTTTTGTATGGAGGTGGACAATACCACTTATTGGTATTTTTTTAGTAATCGCAGACTTCTTCTATTATTATGCAATCAGCATTCCTGGAGCACTGATAGCAGTTATTTCGGCAATACGACGAAGTAATGTGCTTATTTCATTTCTTGCTGGAGCTTATATTTTTAAAGAAAAAAACATTCTCAAAAAAGGTCTGGTATTAATTGGTGTGTTGATGGGTATTTATATTCTATATGTTGGAAAATAAATTTGAGTGAATTGCTCAAAATTTCAGAATTTAGTTATTCCCTATCACTTTTTTGACTTCCAAATAAGACTTGAGCCGTTTACATACTCTATCTTGCCTTTGTCCAACAAATATTTGATGACATTTGTCAATTGTTTTTCATCGCGAATTGATGAATTTCTTATAATATCGGTAAGTGTAGCAGGTTGAGAACCAATTTGTTTCTTGAGGTCCTCAACAACATAATCGAACTGCAAGGAACTAAGATCAACCTCATTACGAGTTTGGCACACATCGCATTTTCCGCAACGCATCTTGGCATTTTCACCAAAATACTCCAACAATTGAATACTACGACATTTATTGTCGCTCGTTACATAATGAATAATTGCCTGTAAACGTTTACGTTGCCGCTCCTGTCTTTCGCGCAGTCGTTTTTCATCAAACTGAATATAACGCGATTCAAAACGATCTTCATTAAACACAACTATTGGATTTTGTTTTGCAAGAACGTACGAGACAATATTTATTTTAGCCAAGTAACTCAAATAATGCTTAATTTCATCAACTGTCAAACCCGATTTACGAGCAAGTTCGGCTTCGTATATATTTGTCGGTTCCGTTAACAAACCGGAATAATTTCGAAGCAACAATTGTATAAACGGATCTATGTCGGCGTGTTCTACCTGGAAACGATAAAGTTCGTTCCGATTTAGTAAAATCTGAAGTTTTGATGTAGCTTCCTCAATTTCTGTTGATACAAGCAGACCTTCCTCCTCTAATATTTTTAAACTATTTGCCGTTTCCACAAAAGGCAACTGAAATTTTCGGCAAAATTCTATCAAATCAAAATCATAGGCCTGACCAGTTCCTTCGCCCATAGCAATGCCACAATAATTTCCAAGTGCATCGTATACAGAACGGACAAAATCAAGCGAAGGATATTTTTTTTCAAAATTATCTTGAAGTTTTTGAATATCAGACTGATTGTACAATAATACCGCAAATGAATCCTTCTCGTCACGGCCAGCACGACCAGCTTCCTGAAAATATGCCTCCAACGATTCCGGAATATTAAGATGAACGACAAAACGAACATCGGGTTTGTCAATTCCCATACCAAAAGCATTGGTAGAAACCATTATTTCATTTGGCGTTTTCATCCAAATTTCCTGTTTTTTTGTTCGCGTTGCA
The DNA here is from genome assembly GCA_937892155.1 of uncultured Bacteroidales bacterium. Lineage (GTDB taxonomy): Bacteria > Bacteroidota > Bacteroidia > Bacteroidales > UBA1715 > UBA1715. Next base: position 54,909 of record CALAUG010000060.1, read on the forward strand.
CCGTCCAAACCACCGTGATAAAAATCGGCAACGAAGCCATTCTGCTGCAAAACGTATGCAATTTCTTTTGTTTCCTTTCGAGTAGCAACATATACGATTCCTGTTCCTTTGGTTTGCGTGCATATTTTCAGCAATTCGCCTATTTTATCATTTTTTTCCTTTACGAGATACGTCAAGTTCCTTCTCTCGAAGCTCTTTGACAAAGAATGTAATTCCTTAAAATGTAATTTCTCCTGAATATCGACTACAACATCAGGAGTCGCTGTTGCAGTAAGTGCAAGTATAGGAACCTTAGGAATAAATTCGCGTATATTGGCAATTTCCAAATACGATGGACGGAAATCGTATCCCCATTGCGAAATACAATGTGATTCGTCTATTGCAAGCAAATTTACATTCAGCTGTGATAATACATTTAAAAATTGCTTGGTTTTCAGTCGTTCTGGAGAAATATACAAGAATTTATAATCGCCTAAAATACAATTAGTAAATGCCTGTTCTATTGCTTTTCTCGACATTCCCGAATAAATCGCCACAGCTTTAATATTACGACGTTTTAGGTTGTCAACCTGATCCTTCATCAGTGCAATCAATGGAGTGACCACGATACAAATTCCAGGTTTAGATAATGCGGCAACTTGAAACGTAATAGATTTACCGCCGCCTGTAGGCATCAGTCCCAACGTATCAGTTCCTTTGCAGACACTTTCTATAATTTCCTGCTGCAAAGGGCGGAATTTTGCATAGCCCCAATATTGTTGTAATATTTTTTCGTATTCGGTCATACGGTTGTTTTAAACCTTTGGCAAGATAAGAAAAACATCAAATAGAAATATTTGTATTCAACAAAAAAAGAATTTAGACTAAAAAATGTAGTTTTGCGTTACTGTTAGCATAATGAGAAAATGGTTACTCCATATTTTATCGCTTCTACCCGCAACTATTGCATTTGCGGGTAATGGAGACATTGCGTTTCCCATTACAAACAACCCGCTTCCGCACGATACTTTACGTATTTTGATGATTGGCAATAGTTTTACCGATGATGCCGCGCAGTACATTGGAGACATTGTAAAAAATTCAGGTATTGATGAAAAAACTTGTTGCTTATATACAATTACGCAAGGTGGAGCGCAATTACAAACATGGGACAACAACTATAAAAGCCAAACAACTGTCACAATGTACAGAAGAGCTGGGAAATATGCCATGCAATACACACGAGGAACGTTAGAGGAATTATTGCATCAAAATTGGGACGTTGTTTCATTGCAACAAGTCTCAAATCATTCCAACGATTTGAGTACATTCTCTCCTTATTTAGAGGAACTTGTTTCGTACATTAAAAGAGATTGCACCAACGAACATGTAGCATTTTGTTGGCACATGGCGTGGTCGTATTGGTCTGGACATAAAGGAAACGTGCCAAAAGAAGAAAGTGGTTGGAAAAGTATCGTATCTACGGTTGACAAAATGACCAACAAATATGGCATTGACATCATTATACCATCGGGAACTGCAATTCAAAACGCAAGAAATACAAATTTAAAAACAGATAAATCTCTTACCCGCGACGGTTACCACATAGACTATGGTATTGGCAGATATATCGTCGCTTGCACTCTGTTTGAAAGTTTATTTGAACCTGTCTATGGGATATCGATTTTGGGAAACAATTCCAAGCCGAACATTCCCGATTACGACAAAGAAAAGTATGCTAATGTAATTGAACTAACAGAAGAAAACACCAATATGGCACAAATTTGTGCATACGAAGCTGTACAAAACTGGCGAGAGTTGTTTTATAAAAAAAAAACAGCACAAGAAGTGGTAATATTTCCAAATCCAACAAAAGGAGACATTCTCGTTTATAATAACGATTCGGAAGAATCCGACCACACTCAGTTTATGGTTACCGATATGTTGGGAAACATCGTTTTTAATGAGATTCGACCAAATGAAAACACAATATATCTCAATATTTCCACCCTTCCTAAGGGTTTATATCTGCTGTCTGTTATTAGAAACAAGAAAAGGGAAAATATACGTTTTGAAAAAATCTAATTAGTTTTTACCCTTAAAGACAAAACGTACCATTAGGAAATTAATCGGGACAACAATAATATACACAAACAGTGGTGCAATTGTTGACGACAGACCAAGCCACAAAAATAAATTCAAAAACAAAATATGCAAGCCGTAATTCACGGCGTGAGCTATGCCAAATCCAAACCCTTTTTTTAACGAAGGCTTCTCGTGAAATGTAAAATATGCCGAAAGGAAAAAATTTCCGAAGAAACTAACAACATAACCAATCGTATAATCAATATTCAGCCATAACTCAGTTTGCGGAGAAACAAATTCTTTTAAAACATAATAAATTCCGTAATGAATAAGGGTGGCAACAAAGCCAACACAAGCCCAACGGAAAAACTCCATAAGCTTTTGATTTGAAAGTATTTTTGTAATGAACTGCTGCATTATTTTTTTATTTCTCTTTTTGGTCCAAAACACAATTCAGAAACAATAGGAAACGCGGAAATGATTTTCTTTATTCCAATACAAACAAAGCAAAGGAAAATTGCAAGTGCGCCTACTATTACAATTTCCAAAAGCCATTCAGCAGTAGCACCTTTAAAACAATCATTTGCCAATATTGTGTTCAATAATGCCGAAACATGTGGCAATTTGAACAATAAGAAGTAATGTAGAAAATATATTTCCAATGTATGCGTACCGATTAATGATAATCCCTTAGAAACAATATTACCATTTTCCAAGAAGTTTCGTCCGAAATAAAACAATGTGTATATGCACCACAGACGAGCCAAAATAATGATTATCATGTTGTAGTTTGGAAAAATCACAGGTAAAACAAACGCAAGAACAAAAACGGCAAAATTCAACCATTTGTTTTCTAGCAGAGTATGAAATGTCTCCATTTTACTTTTGACAAAAATTCCTGCAATAAAATAAAGGAAGTAACGAGAATAGTACGCCAGAGAGAAAAATTCAAACCATTTTCCTTTGTAATTCGTTTCGTAGTCGCCAATAGTATACCAAACACAGGTAATTCCAATGGCCATGACAGTCAAGATGAGCAATACGATATTTTTATTTTTTACTTTATGTAACAAAAGGTTTACGATACTATAAGTCAAGTATATTTCAAAAGATACAAGAGTAAACCAATATCCAGTTTTTTCGCGTCCGAATGCTCCTTCAGTATAATGTCCACCATGTAAAGAGCAGAAAATGAAAAACATTACAATGGTCGGGAACAATTGCCCACGCAATTTCTTTAACTGTATTTTACCAAAGTTTTGCAGATTCCAGTCGAATAGCGCCTTGTACGAAACAAAACCACTGATGAAGAAAAACAATGGCATTCTAAAAGAACGTACAATGTCAGCAAACCACGAAGGAGGTACATCTAAAGAAAATGTAAGCAAATGCTGATATAATACGAATATCATTGAAAAGCCACGAAGGCAGTCAATGTACACTAATCGTTTTTTTTGCTGTTCCATACCTATTTATTTTTTTTCGTTTATAACTAAATTATTTATGTGAGGTTCGTACATCTCCAAAACAACCACATCAGGTTGTTCCTTATTTATTAAATTAAAATTGTCACCATAATACCAATTGTCCCATATCGCAATAGATTCACTAAAATAAGGAATCATAAAGCTTTCAAGAATGCTCCAATAAGAATCTCTAATAACAAACGCCTTAGGGTAGTTGCTTTGATTTGTTTTGTAAACACTTTCGTAACGATTTGGATACGAAAATCCGGCAGGAGCCGCATATCCGCGTTTTTCTCCCTCGTTAATTTCACAAACCGAACGTTTGCAATGAACATCGTAAATGGTGTCAAGGGCAAATTTATCTTTATTTGTTTCTGTCAACATTGGTCCTACCAAATTACCTCGTACCAGTAAATCATAGTTAAAATTAAAATCTTCTTTTTGCAGAAGTGCTATTTGAGGGAAATCTTTTTGCATCAGTTTCATAATTTCAAGAGAGCTATAAAAAGCAGCCAAAGAATTCCAATGATTGTCGTGCTTCCTGTATAATTGCCCCTTGTCTTTTTTTGATAAAATACATTCTTTCAAATAGATAAAATTCACTTCGGCTGCACTATCCTGCATCATTCTGCAAATTTTATCGGTTTGCGTTTCCTTTGCCCGGCAAATGTATGGAGGAAGATATTCTGGATAAATTTCCAAACTTGAAGGAACAACAACAACGTAGAATGTAATATTTTTTTCCCGCAAGATTCTATTACGTTTCTTCAAAATGTCAACAAAATCGCTGATATCATCGTCTGTCATCATTAGTTGACCAGTATAAACCTTTGTTTCTTTGGAAGCAAACATAAATCCATTTTTACCAATCACGGTTCCCTTTATAGGTGATTTCCCCTGAGAAATTTTTATATCAAATGTAGAAGCAATATATACCGCTCTTAACGGGAAATGGTCATTGTAAAAAGATTCAAATTTTGGAGGGAATTTATCAATTTCGCTTAATGACAGTTGCGGAAACTTTGCAAGCGCACGATTCTCGTTACCGATTTTAGGATTTGGAATAATAGGAACAATGGCCTGTATTGTGGGAAGAAGTAGCAGCAACACAAACAAACAAATTGTTATTATTTGATAAACTTTTTTATTCATATTTTTAGAACCTAAAATAAATGAATGGATTATAACCTCCGTTAACCAAATAATTTGTTGTCAATATCATTACAATCAATACGAAAAATAGTATTGCAAGGTATCGAATATTTCCAAGCGATTTACTTATTGCTGCTTTGTCCTTGAACATATCGTTTAGCCTACTAATGACAGGACAGGCGCTTATAATTGCTATTGCCCCAATAGCGTAGTTATACATTGTTGCATATTCTAATAAGAATTGGTTTGGAGTTATCTCTTGACGAATCCAAAACATACTTTTTAAATATTCCAATGCAAGAGTGAGATTTCCAGCTCTAAAAAATACCCAACCTATCATTACAACCAGTAGCGAATATATGTGTTGTAGTATTGGATTCTTCTTTTCTAACCAATTTCCAAATCCAAATCTTTCAATGACTAAAAAAGTGCCATGCCACAATCCCCAAACGATGAAATTCCAACTTGCGCCATGCCAAAAACCTGTACAAAAAAACACTACATACAAATTGAAATACAAACGACGTTTACTGCAACGATTTCCACCCAGTGGAATATATAAATAATCTTTGAACCAAGCAGATAAGGTCATGTGCCATCGTCTCCAAAATTCTTTTATTGATTTTGAAATATATGGGAAATTGAAATTTTCAGGAAAAGTAAAGCCAAACATACGTCCTAAGCCAATTGCCATGTCGGAATACCCAGCAAAGTCGTAATATATTTGCAATGTGTAACAGATAATTCCTATCCATGCCGGCAACATACCAAGTGTTTCCGGATTACGTGAAAATATGGCATCGGCAACTATTGCCATTTGATTTGCGATTAATACTTTTCGCGCCAAGCCGAGTATAAATCGCTTTAATCCTTCATAAAAATTATCTAATGAAAATGTTCTTTCGGTGAGTTGAGTTTCCAATTCTTTATATCGCACTATAGGCCCTGCAATTAGTTGTGGGAACAAGGAAATGTACGTTCCTAATTTCAGGAAATTCCTTTGTGCTGAAACTGTTTCTCTGTACACATCAATTATATACGAAATTCCTTGAAACGTGTAAAAGGAAATACCAATTGGCAACACTATTTTCTCAATCGTTATTGGATTTATGTGAAAACAAACCGCAAGAATATTTATATTATCGACAAAGAAATTTGTGTATTTGTAAAAAAATAATATTGATAAATTTACAAGAACGCCAGCCACCAAAAATGACTTCTTGCAATTTTTATATTTTGTTATTCCTAATCCAAATAACCAATTTAATACAATTGAAATCAACAAGATAATTGTATAACGGACTCCGCCCCAAGAATAAAACAATAAACTCGCAATGAATAAAAAGGTATTTTGATATGGTATTTTTTTACATACTGATAAGCCTAACAAAACAAAAGGCAAAAAGATATATAAAAACACTAATGAACTAAATACCATGTAATTTGTTTAGCAACAAACATTTACTCCATTTTTCGCGTGCAAATATAATGCTTTTTTTAGTTTACAGGACATAGAGTTTTAATACATCCCATTTATGTGTAATAATTGTTATTTTTGCCCATACGAATGATGTTTTTATGCAAAACAACTTGAAAGAATCTATTCTATCGTTTTTTAGAATTGTCTTTAATGTGACAGTTTGCTTTGCAATATTTAGAATCGTTCAGATATTTTTATTAGTCAGTCATTTACCATCATTTGTATTAGTATGTAAATCTGCAACTATAGGATTGTTCAACGATTTCCTTTTAGTTTGTACATCTCTCATTATCACATTTCCGCTCCACATACTTTTCAGCAAAATATCTGTAAAAGTTGCCGAAAAAATAACACTGGTCGTGTATGCGTTACTATTAGTTATTGAAATATTACTCACATATTTCTACAATGAAGCAACTGTTCCACTTGGAGCAACGGTATTTTATTATTCCTTGCAAGAGATAATAGAAATTATAAAAACATCTAATCACACACCGTGGTTTCATTATCTTATTGCCGCGATAGTTGTTGGAATATTTTTCGTTCTCAAAAAAATCAATTCCAGCAAAAATGTCAGGCGATGTACGTATTGTCTTATAGGACTGATTGGGATTTCAGCAATAGTGAAGTTCTCTTCATCAAGAGCAAACATGTTTAATGCAGAAATATATTTCTCTGCTAATAAGACAAGTTTCTTTATTAAAGATTGTTGCATAGAAATGTACTATTTACATCAAAGTACACACAACATAGATGTAAAAACCGAATCATTTCAATCGTATTTCCCCGATCATGTTTTTGTAGATAAAGCATATCCTTTCGAATATAAAAATGATTCTAAAGATGTTTTGTCTAGTTTTTTTAGGAAAACAGATTCTCAGCCGAATATTGTTATCATCATTGTTGAAGGTCTCGCACGGGAAAATTCTGGTCCTAATAGTCGTTACGCGTCAGTTACGCCATTTTTAGATTCTTTAGGACGTAATGGATTGTATTGGGGAAACTGTTTTTCAACTGCGACACGTACCATGACAGTACTTCCAAGTATTTTGGGTTCGCTTCCATTTGGGAATGGCGGTTTCCTTGCCACCAAAGACACAATTTTTTACAATAGCCTTCCTAAAATTTTAAGACAGAACTACTATGCGTTTAACTTTTTTTATGGCGGTTGGTTAGGTTTTGACAATATGAAACGATTCCTGATGGATAATTCTGTACAAGCCTATATTCCACAAGAGATAATTGATAATTCCAATGAAAAAAATCAATGGGGACTGTATGATTCTGTGACATTTTCGGAAGCGATTAAACGTATTAATTTTAAAGAAAAACATTTAGATGTATTTCTCACCCTAACTTCTCATGAACCTATTTCCTATCCCAATCAAAAATATTACGAAAACGAGTACGAAAAAATGGATAATACCAATCCTAAAAAAGAGAATATTGCCGTTTACCAGTATGTCGACAAATCAATAAAAGATTTGATAGACGAGTACAAAAAGCACGAAAATTTTGAAAATACAATTTTCATAATCACAGGCGATCATAACTGTCTTTCGGTGAGCATAAATACAGAGAATATTACTAATGAGGAAGCAATTCTGTATCGCTACCATGTTCCATTGATTATATGGTCGCCATTACTAACACAATCTCGAGCATTTTCAACTATTGTTTCACATAGAGACATCACGCCATCAATTCTTTCGTTTTTCAAAAATAACTATGAGACAAAAGTACCTACAACTGTTAGTTGGATAAATTATGGATTAGATACTGTTGACATCGCACAATCAAGTTCATTCAATCCACAAATAGATGCAACATCAAGAAGAGTGAGCAACCTCATTTATAAGAATTATTTTCTGTATGATGGGAAAAATTACGAGATTTACACTGAAAATAAATTGCTTCATTTACGTAAGAGCGATGAAAAACTTGACTCTATAAAAGATTTGTATAATTGCTATAAATCACTTGATTATTTCGTGATGAAGAACAATAAATTGAATAAACATGAATAAACTTACACTGACCGACAGGATATTATATCTACTAACATTCATCATTGGATTTATTGTTTTTGTATGCATTTACGGTTTTGAGATTTTAAATCCCTGTAACGTTGACTGGCTTATTGGGGGAGACTTGGAACAGCATAGTATTGGTTGGCAGGCATTTCGCCGCGACCCATGGTTCCTTCCAATTGGAATGTTCAATTCTCTTACATTTCCTAATCCTGTTTCCATAATTTATACTGATTCCATTCCATTAATTGCCGTTATTTGTAAGTTGTTCTCACCTATTTTACCAGAACATTTTCAATATTTCGGTCTTTGGGGACTGACGTGTTTAATGTTACAAGGTTTTTTCGGAGCGAAAATTTTAAAACGGTTTTGCGACAATAATCTAATAGTACTGGTTGGAAGCATTTTCTTCACCCTGTCACCTGTATTATTTTTTCGTCTATTCGGGCACGAAGCCTTAGCTGGACAATGGCTGATTTTATGGGCAATTTCCGAATTTGTATGGAGGAGCAAAAAAACACGAAGTTTCAAAAATAACTGCATACTATGGAGCATACTTGGATTTCTTGTAATTGGCATCCATTTGTACTTCCTTCCTATGGTTGCACTGTTCTTGTGTGGATGTGTCGCATGGGATATTTTGCACGATAAGCAATATAAATCGTTATGGTACATTCCAATCTATTGTTTTTCTGCAATTGTTATGATTCTCCTTATGGGAGGATTTTCGCACTTCGGAGCCAATTACGATGACGACGGGCTGACTATTTTTAGTTTCAACCTCAATGGATTTATAAATCCGTATGATACCTCACGTTTTTTGCCAAATTTACCACACGGAGAGTGGCAATACGAAGGCTTTGGTTATTTGGGATTAGGAATGATTATATTCACCCTGATTTCTCTTGGTACCATAGTATATAAAAGCCTCAAAAAAGAAATTCATCCATTTACATCACAAAATAAGTGGTACAACGTGTTATTTGCCTGTATTGCTTTCATTTTCTTTTTGTTAGCCTGTTCTCCAAGAATTATGCTTGGGAAAGGCACCATAGTGAATTACATACACATTCTTCCTCAATCAGTCATTGATTTTTGGGGAATTTTCAGATCAACGGGACGGTTTATCTGGGGTATGGTATATATTATTTTTATTGCAAACATCTACTGCGTTTGTAAATATTTCAAACCAATATGGGCGTTTGCCATCATTGTCGTTTGTCTAAGTATACAAATTGCCGATTTAGGAAATTATTTACAAAAACGTGTTTCTACCACTGTCACAACTAAAAACGAATATGTTCAATTTAACGATGGCATTCTCGATAAAATTGGAGAAGACAAACAGTTTAAACACCTCGTATTTGATTCCAGCACACACTTTACCAGCAAAGAATTTTATTCTTTCGCTGAATATGCGTTACGTAATGACCTTACTATGAATTATTTCTGGCTCGTCCATAACACGGGAGAAATAGAACCATTTTCAGAAATTGATGACGAATCCATATATATTTTTGATGGTCGTGACTCTCTTCGACCAACAAATAATCAATTACACTATTACAAAGAAGGAGACTATATTATAGGTACTCAAAAAGAAATTGCATTTTAATATGAGAATGAAAACTATCATTGTTCTATTTTGTTGCATGGGATTTATAGCGTGCAATCACTCATTTACATACCCAGAATCAAAAGTATGGGCACACGAAATTGATGACACAAATGCACTTAAAATCAAACAAGATTTATTCGATGGTGTAGAGTGTAATTTGAACTATTCCGAATATCAAAATCAGATTTTTATCGGTCACGAACTTTATGACACTGCGAAAAACGTGACCCTTGACCATTGGTTTTCAATCATACAAAATCCCCAAAAACTGCATTACTGGTTGGATGCAAAGAACTTAAATGAGAATAATGCAGAAGCGTTTTTAAAAATCGTAAAAGACGTGGCAAAGAAATACCACGTAACCAACAATATCTTAGTTGAAAGTAGAAATCCAAACGTCATACGTAAGGTAAAATCGGAGGGAATCAAAACTATCCTTTGGGTTGAAAATTTTCACTATTGGAAAACATACGATACACTCTCATGGTATAATGGGGTAAAAAAAGACATTCAGACGACGGAGCCCTTTGCAATCAGTTGCGAATACACTATGTTTCCAGTTCTCTCCGATTCGTTTCCAAACTGCAACGTACATTTTTGGAATACACCAGCAGAGAAAAATCCGGAAAGTGTAAAAAGAACTATAGATATGTGCAAAGCACCTAATGTGAAAATTGTATTAGTTGACTTTGACGAGCCAATAGAATATTAATTACTCTACTACAATTTCGTACACTCTACCTTCTATATCGGTTTTGTTATATGGTATAAGTCCCTGTTCGAAGACAATTGGAGGCCAAAATTCCGAATAGTGATATTCTTGTGTAACAACGCACAACATTTGATTATTCGGTATTGAAGTACTTTCCTCATTCATATAGCCAACCACTTTCATTGTTTCTGGAGTTTTTCCTATTCTCCATATTATTTCCCGAGGTCTCCATTCTATTTCGTAATAATAATATTCTTCTTTAAACACATCATTTTTTATAGGAGTACGTATGGTAAGTGCTTTATAGATTTTGCTCCAACGCAACATATCATATTTTTCTCCATCGTATTTGATTGATGACAACCCAGAACGGAATTTAGGTGGCTGCGGACAAGCCAAATCCCAGTTCGTACAACAATACATAACTTCGTCGGTTTGAGTCGCATCTTCTTCGTGGTTCCCAAATTTACCGTAATATGGTTTTGGCCAATATTTTGAAGCCTTTACTATTTCTATGTCGATTTCGGAATAATTTGTTTCTTTAACTCTCTTGGGGTCCTTACTACCATCGCCTTTCTCAATGTAACCAGCTTCCGAAGGTCTTCTTTTGTTCCAGCCATAATTGTCCTGATATATAAGCCAAAATGCGTATGTTAGACCATTCCAAATATTTTCCTGATTCAACATAACTGGAAATTTTATTTTTCCACGGAACTTCCCGTATGTAAATCCAACTCGCGTCTTCACTCCCGTTGATTCTTTCTTCAAATGTTGCTCATCTTCGCTATGTGGATTAATTAACGAAATATATTCCCCGTTATTCTTTACTTTCACTGTTGCACAAGGACATTCCGACGACTGTGGATAACCATGAATCAATTGCGATGAATCATATTTTGTTTTGTTTGCTTCATATTCTGCTCGAGTATATGGATCTTCTTCGGAAACAACATCTTTAATTAATGGAATATTTCGCAGATCGTACATGTGACTTACAACCGAATAATGTTGCTGATAAAGAGCATGTTTATATAAATAATCATTCGTTCCACAACTTGAATCGGTATATGTCAAGTTATAATTTGGATTTCGCATGGCTGTTTCATCAGTAAAAACTCCAGTTTTCGGAGTAATTACCGCACGGGTCTTTAACACTTTCGAACCTCCAATAATTTGTACTCCTTCTATTGGATTTTTCTTGAACCAATATATTGGATTAACGAAAAGACCTTGTTCATTCATTTCGCCAATATTTTGAATATTCCGAGGTATACTTTGCAATGCTTTTTCTGTAACGATGACTAAATAAAATGAATATACACCGACACGAGGATTACGTTTCCAACGATGATTTTGCGGACCAGGTCCCTGACGTTCGTTGGTAATAAGATAACGTGCATCCAAAAATAACTGCTGGTCAACTGAGAAATTATTTTTTTTGGCTTTTTCCACTATTTGGGCGTAATGTTTTTTATTGCTCCGAATTTTTTCCATGCACTGTGAAATAGCCTCACGGCTCACATCATATTCTGACAAATCTTTCCCATAATACAATTGTTCGTCACGTGGATTACCAACTATACGAAAAGAATCACAAATGCTACCAGAATTGTCAACTGGTTTAAATCCAATAGAAACATCTTCCCAACTACCATAAAAATTTTCATAATTCAACGAATCTTCTTCATCAAATTTGTACGTCTCATTTTGATAGAATATTTTGTAAAACAAAGGTTCCTTTGTGTTTTTTAACTGATAAGTAAATACAAACATTCCTCCAGCAACCTGACGTTCCGATGGAACTACAATTCCATCTATAACAGCATTGTTCAAATCAAAATCCAAGCGGACTGTATCCGCCGCATCAAAATTTGACATTGGATTAAACGTTTTTACCGTTTGTGATTTATTGCAAGAGATAAAAAACAATATCCCTATGAACAAAAAAAGTTTTTTTACCATGTTACTGCTCATCTATATAAATTTCAATATTTTTTAATTTCATATGATTGTCTGCAAGCCAATATTGACCATCATTGGAGCGGACAAACAAATCCAACCGAGGTTCATACGCATCTTCCACATTGAATTTTCGCGAAATGTTCAATGTATACCATTCCCCCGCAACCATTTTTTCTTCCGCAACAAAATTCGAAATATTATCGGTGAAAGTTTGTTTCGATTTCCCATTTGTACTGCAAGCGAAACACAACGACATCTGGTGACCTTGCCAAGTATTGCCGGTAATACACATATCCGCACGAATAGCAACTTTTAGAATTTTACTATCAGCCTTCTTTTTTACCAACTGATCTTTTAATAAATAATATACATTCGGCTTCTGTTCCTTGGGACTCTTTTCCGTTGAATGACATTCAATTTCATCAATATGGAATTGACAAACATTTGAGTAAACAGACGCTGTGTGTTTCTTCAACTTATTATTGAGATACACATAATTATTGACATACTTGAAAACATTGAGAATTTGTTCCAAACTATCCACCATGTGTGAATCTTGAACCTTACGCATATTCAAGCAGCTGTCAATTTCGTAGACAGACTGTTTCTCTTTATAATAAAAATAGTTATCATACAGGATTTCACCTATATCGTGGGCATAATCCATAAACATAATTTTCTTCTTCGCACAAAAAACTTGCGACGTATCAAGTCCGTCGGATATCCAGCAAACCTGTTCCGGAACCTCAACGTGATATTTGTTCTGCAGCAACTGCATCAATGACGGAGCAATATCTGCGTGGGTAACAAGAGAATTAAATGCTCCTGATTGTTTCAACAATGGAGAATATATCAACAAAGGCACATGATACATTCCTACACGATTTTTTGCATCTTTTTCGGCAGAATGGTCTCCTGTAATCACAAAAACCGTATTGGCATAATCGGAACGCTTTGCATATTCCTTGAAAAATTCCCGTAAAGCATAGTCGGTATATACGATTGTTGCAATCCTTTTTTCATTCATTAATTCTGCATTCTGAATTTCTTTAGAAGTAATTTTTGAAATTAGCAACCTTGTTTGTTGAAGCATTTCATCCATTCTCGCATTTCTCTCATCAATTTCATCATGAGCGGAAATTGTGATATATAAATTGCAGTATGGTTCCTTTTTTTGTTCATCCAATATTTCCAAGCTCCGTTGGAACATAAACTCATCGTGATATCCCCAATATGTTCCATTAGTCTTCTTCCCCAACGAGAAGCATTCCTGTTGTAAGCCAGAAGACATATAATCTATATTTTGTTCGTTCAAATATCCTTGTATAGCATCAAATGTAAAATCACTGGCATAAAACGCATTTGTCTGGTAACCATTCTGTTCTAAGATTGATAGTATACTATTATGCGATGGCATTGTTCCAAACTGGAAACCACGCGGGCCATGAGGTAACGAACCCGTGATTGTAGGTACTGCCCCAAAACTACGTTTGGTAGTTGCCAAACAATTTGACCAATACAAAGATTTTTCCGCCAATGAATCAATAAACGGCGTATAACTTATGCCTATGTCCGTTTTTCCGCTCCATTCACGTCCTAACGATTCAACAACAAGAATGACAACATTTGGAGAAACTTGTGATTCGGAGAAAAATGGGGAGAGCACATCTTGTACAGAAGACATGTTACGCTCCATTGGATAGTAAACATCTTCGCAACCGTCCAATGCTTTTAAATCAATAAACTGCTTTAGTAAACTCTCATCTGTAGCAATATTTTGCAAACTCTCATCATAGGCAGCACCCGCAGTACCTTTTGAGAAAAAATCGTTTATGCAAGAACGAACGAAATAGATTGTTTTGTGAATTACATAATTTTCGACCTGTGGTTTATCATATTTTCTCTCTAAATTGGGTAAAAGCCATATCAATGCCAAAGAAATTACTTCTATTCCGACAATAATGATACCCGCCGTTTTAGAAAATTTTTGTGACAACTTTTTTGTACACAAAACGAATACCACGATAAACACAAACGCAGCTATAAAAAAGATAACAGCCCACCATCCTACTGTTGCTGCAACAGTATGAACGGTTTCCGAAAACGGTCGGGAAAGTAATTCACAACCTAACAAAACGCCACTTTCGGCTGTAAAAATATCAATACCGATTTCTGCTATAACCAACAAGGAAGCAAGCACTGATGTGATATAAAACGCAACCTTATGCGATACAAAAGAAATCAGCATATAAAGCATTGCCAGTACAGCGACGAAAATACTGGAACTGATGAGAGTATGTAGAAACGAAATACCTATTGAACTGGCAGGGACAATATTATGGATAAAACAAAGACTTACAGAGTCATATATCCTTACAGCTACAATAGCCAACAGATAACAACAAGCAATTGAAAGAATATATCTTATTTTTTCCACTCTATTTTTTCTCTATTACTTCTTTCACAATATAGATTGGGCGTCCTTTTATCTCATCAAACACATAACCAAGATATTGCCCAATAATGCCGATGACAAACATTTGAATACTTGCAAAAGCACTCATAAATACAATCAATGTTGTATATCCAGAAATTGGTTCCTCCAGAATCCACATCACAATGGAATACACAATTAATATCAAACTTATGCATCCAAAAATAATCCCCGCAAAAATACCTAACTGCAATGGAACTTTTGAGAATGATGCTGTTGCCGAAAATGATAGTTTCAATAATTTAAAGAATGAATAATGACTTGCTCCAGCTGTACGTTCTTGGGCAACATATTCCATTGTCGTTTTTGTGTAACCTACCAATTGTATCAACCCACGCAAAAAACGTGTACGTTCACGGAAATCTGTTCTCAAAACATCGGCAACGCCTCTAGAAATTAGGAAAAAATCTGAAGCATTTTCTGCCAATTTTGCATCAGAAATATTATTGATAAACTTATAGAATAATTTTGAAGTAATTTTGTTCATCAAGGTTGCGTCCTTACGTTCAAGACGAACCATATTAATTACGTCAAAACCGTCTTTCCAACGGGAAACCATTTCTGGAATTTTTACTGGCGGATGTTGCAAATCGCTATCCATACAAATAATTGCATTGCCTTTTGCATAATCAATTCCAGCTATCATAGCTGATTCGTGTCCGAAATTTTTCGAAAAATTAATCAATCGTACGTGTTCATCAGATTCTGCAATAGGTTTTAAAATCGACAACGTATTGTCTGAGCTACCATCATTAACAAAAATCAACTCGTACGATTCCTGCATAGCCGACAAGACACGGGAAAATTCCTTGTAACTTTCAGCAATACCAGCTTCTTCATTATAAACAGAAACAACCACCGATATGTCAACTACCTTCTCCATATATGTTCTCCTTGTTGCAAAATTAACACTAATTTATAAACATGATTTTAGTAACCTTGGTGTATTCGCCTGTTTCATCTGAAATATAGACTAAATATACACCTGTTCTCACTCTATCGCCATACACGTTTCTTCCATCCCACACTGCAGTACCACCATTCGCTTGTATTGTTCGCACTATATTTCCCGATATGTCGGTAATTTTTACCACCGCATCGGCTACAATTCCTTTTATAAAAATATCACCTTCATACGTTTCTCTGACTGGATTGGGATATACTACAACATGCTCCATGGTAGCATCTCCTTTAGTTGCATCACCAGTATATGATACCAATCCCTCAGCCGTGCCTATATACACCTCGCCCGTTTCGTTATTAATTACTATTGAAGTAATTGTATTTGAGGGCAAAGGACTATTAGTTTTTGTAAAATTCAAGATTTGCTCAGTTCCATTTTCCGAGATAAGGAACACGCCAGAATTTTCTGTACCAATCCATTTTCTATTTGCCCCATCTACAGCAATGCACATAATAGATTCTGAACTAAGCAAATAGCCAACTTCACCATCAATTTCTATTTTTATTCTTGAAATGGATTGCCTATCTTTAAAGACGCGCGAAGGAGAAGAATGTACGGCAATACCCTGATTCGTACCAATCCAAATTTCTCCATCCAGATCCTCTGCGACACAATTAGTCTGACTCGCTATCATACCTTCGTTGTCATATAACGGAATTTCCACATAGCAATCGTCTGAGACATCGTTATAGGTTTTATTTTCATAGAAAGCAATCACCTTATTTGTCCCAACAAGCCACTTATATCCACGTTGATCTATTAGTATTTGGGTAAACGTATTATTTCGTGTCCCTTTATCAATCTCAAACGTATACCATTTATTCGAAGGATCTATCATAACTATTGGGGCATTTGACCCTTGATTAATCATCCAAACATTATTGTATCTATCCACAGTTATGTCGGAGATTATTACAAAATCCTCATTTGAATGAAAACTCTGCAAGATTGAATTTGTCTGATTATATTGCGCTGAATAGTTCCATGTATGTTCGCTTTCAATTAAACCAGAGCCATACGTACCATAATAATACTTGTCTGAAAATGGGACTGCACACACACTTACCGATTTTGAAACTTCCCAATTTGTATGTCCTGTCCATACACCATCATAATTCATTCTATCATAATAACCATACATCCAACGATTTTCATTTCCCTCTACTACATGCAAATCGTTTCCATTACGAACCATATCGGCAATAACATTCGTTTGCGGACCATTCGGCACCACCAATTTATTTTCGTAAACAATGCCGTCTGTCTTGGTTGCAACATATACTACATCATTACATTTTACAATGTCGTTATAAAACCAGTATTTTGAATTGGTGCTATCCACATACGCAATTAGTTTTTCGTTTCCGTCATACAATTTTGCAGAATACGCAGAAACGATAGACAAACAGACAGAATCAGATTTCAAGTTATTTACTGAGCCCATTTGTACCTTGAATGCTTCGCATACACCATTTTTTACTGTAAAAATCGAATCTTTACAAGTATAATACACAGTACCGTTTAAAGCGGCAATTTGTTCAATTGTGTCATTTTCATAAGAAATATGAGACAATTTCTTCCAATTAGAAAAATCTGAAAGTTTTGAATTCGCAGAAGAAATAGAGTAAATTCCTTTTGTTGTCGCCGAATAAATAGTGTTGTTGTCGCTGGCAACCGACTTTACTGGAACAAAGCTTCCGTCGTTGCTCAGTATTGTTGTAGAAATGAATTTCCGTGTTTGCATTGAAAACGTCAACATTCCAAATTCCGATGCAATCAATGCCGTATCGTGGTGCATAACGATTTTATTGATTCGTTTAGAACCATAAATATTTTTCTGCGCAATAGTCGGTATTGCCGTAACACGAAGCGATGGATATGATATAATATCCAACGTGCCATCGGAATAACCGACAAGAAATGATGAAACGGAATCGCAATAAGCCATACACGTCAACCCAACCGTACTCAAACCGTTCAACTTCGTAAGTTTCTGAATCTCATCCGTAGTTACATTGTGTATAAAAATGCCATTTTCCGTCAACGCAAAAATATTATCGTCAACTGATTCAAGTTGCAGTACATTTCTATAAGAAAAATATTCATTCCATGTACCAGGAACCTGTGCGAAACATCGAACACAGAGAATAATCAATAGTATTTGGAATGCTATCTTTCTCATAAATATTATTTCAAAATTTCTAAATACTTTCTTATTAGCATTTTGTGAATTTTCTCAGCATCTTCCAACTGTTTTGGCGTTACTTCCGAGTGCGTCAATTCAAAATTATTGCACATTTCCGACAGAAAACTATCTCCATTAAAATCTGCAAAATTATCATCAATTTTTACCAAGACATTGTAATACAGCATAGGCAAAACTTTGCCAGCCAAACGCATCGAGATAGCCTTTTCTTCATCGGTCATCACTGTTTTTGAATATAATTCTGCGATAGTTGTTTCAAAATAATCCGAACACGACGAATACAACATAACCTGCGTGTGCAAAGCATTGAAATATTCATTCCTATTGGTTTTCGTATCCTTCTCACATAATTCTATCGCACGTTGCGTATATACCAACGCCATCTGGAGCATTTTTATTTCATCATCTTCCTCCTCAACCATATCGTAATGATGCATCACCATAAAAATTTTGGCGATTTTCCAAACTTGAGTGGTGTTCCACAATATATTTGGATACTGCATAACAGACTCATACACAAATGGTAAGATATGCTGCGCTTTGGCTTGTTTTCCTTCCGAAACAAATTCCAACGCCTTGTCAATCACCGATAATAATACGTCTTGGGGATTATCTTGATTCATATTATTCTTGTATTAATGCTCGTAATCGTTCGATCTGTTGCTTTTTGTTCTTTTCCCTATTCTTTTTGGCAAACTCCGTATAATAGGTGTGATTGCTGATAAACTTTAACTGTTGTTTATTCCAGGCATTTTTGTCGTTCAAAATTCCACGTTCCAAAAGTTCCTGATACAACGTGTCAGAAACTGGTATAAAATCAGCACGGCCAAGATAATCCAAATCAGCATCGCACATAATGCATTCTAACAAATTCTGTGGATTTGGCGGCATTTTCGTGGCCATTATAAGGGAACAAACTTTTTCTATTTGACGAATATTGTAATTGTATTGTGGCAATATCTCACGGGCATACTCGCAACTGATGCGTTCGTGTTCTTCGTCTTGAATAATTTGTCCCATATCGTGAAACAACGCTGCAGTTTTAAGCAACATAATATCTTCCGCGCTTTCCACATTTTCGGCGAGGGCAATCAATTCCACGCCAACCATTACATCAACCGTATGACGAACATTGTGATAATGTAAAAATTTCGGCAATTCATCTTCAAGACGATTAAGAACATATTCTTCCAATTCCCAGAAATGAACCTTACGGCACATACGATTCGCTTCATGTAACTGCGAACAATTTGTCTGATTTTTTTGTAAGGAGCCGTTTTTCTTCATTCCACAAAAATTTTATTAAATGTACATCTTTTATGAAAACAATATACAAGTTAAGAGTAAATAAGTTATCGGTTTACTGTAACTCTATGTACTATCCAAATACTCATTTCATACAGCAAGTATATTGGCAACGCAACAATCCCCAATGTGAACGCATCGGCCGTTGGCGTGATGATAGCTGCCATAATGCAGATGACAACAATTGCGTGTCGACGATAGTTCTTCATAAAATCTGCGGTCAATAATCCAACTTGGGCCAACAACCAGCACACAATCGGAATTTCGAACATAATGCCCATTAACAAACTCAACGTAAGTAACGTTCCAATGTACGATGTAAGAGAAATATAATTTACAACTTCATTGCTCACTTGGTAGGTTCCCAAAAAACGAAATGTTAATGGAAAAATAAGAAAATACGTAAGCAATACCCCCAAAATAAACATTACATATCCTCCAACGACCGCTTTAAGCGATGCCCTTCGCTCGTTTTTATACAAAGCCGGAGAGACGAATCGGAACAATGCAAAAATGATGTATGGTGAAACGCACAATGCTCCAGCATATAACGCAATTTTTAAGTGAATGATAAATTGTTGTGCAAGTTCCGTATTGATTAAATTCACGGAAAAACTGTCAAGATTGACACCAAGCAATTTGAAGAAACGGTATGTGATAAAATTTTCGTCTTTAGGAGCTAAGACAATAGAGAACAGAAAATCCTTAAAGCAAAAGGCAACAATACCAACGCCAAAAACAGCAACAAAAATGCGAATCAAAATGGTTCGCAATTCGTCAAAATGCTCCCAAAACGTAAGACCTTCGCTATTGTTTTTGTTGCTCATCTTTGTCGGCAGGTTTCTCAGCGTTTTCGTCGGTTCCGTTCATTCCGTCCTTAAAACTTTTAACGCCTTTGCCAAGCCCTTTCATAAGTTCAGGGATTTTTTTACCTCCAAAAAGTAGTAACACAATAATTGCAATAACAATTATTTCCTGCATTCCGATGAATAATAACGTATGTGTCATATTTCCAAAATTTCTCTACAAATATATTGAATTTTCTATCCTAAACTAAGCACAAATTTTTCGATGATAGGCCAGCATTCTTCGGCTGTTTTGCAATCTTTTACCAATTTTTCCAACGGACACCAGTCTGTTTTGGAATTATTGATGATGTAAGGAACTTCTTTATCGAACGAAACTTTTATGCCATTGTCTTTCAACATTTCTATCGCCGATGTACAAATGACATGAGCACGAACTTCCTTCATTCCTCCGCGTACAATTAATGCTGCTGCGCCTTTACCTACCACTTTGTCTGCAATGCGGGCACCTTTCATAAAAGTATCGTTGTCACGGTTCAATTCATATAAATCGCGGACACCTCGTTTTGCATACACCCGTGTTTCGTCGTTATTGTTTATCACACAAGAGAAATTTCCTTCGTCCAAGCGACGGATTAACATCGCCATGATTGCTGCCGAACCAAGATCTGCGCCGTCTTGTTTCAAATCT
Source organism: uncultured Bacteroidales bacterium (assembly GCA_937892155.1). Lineage (GTDB taxonomy): Bacteria > Bacteroidota > Bacteroidia > Bacteroidales > UBA1715 > UBA1715. Next base: position 75,859 of record CALAUG010000060.1, read on the forward strand.
TCCACGAATTTATCGATTCGTTGCATTTCTGCAGGAATGTCGATTCGCTGCGGACAAGCCGGAATACATTTCCCACAACCAACACAATGGTTTGCCTGACGAAGTTTTGGCACACTACGGTCATACCCGATTAAAAATGCCTTGCGCGCTTTGCGATATTCAGGATTTTGTCTGTCTTCCTGAACATTTCCTTCGTTCAAACATTTGTTATAATGATTGAAAATGCCTGGAATATCCAATCCATACGGACACGGCATACAATACTGACAAGTATTGCATGGAACCATTGGAAAATTCACATACATACGGGCAATTTCATCAAGCATTGCATATTCACTGTCGTCGAGTGGTTTTAGCGGCGCATACGTACGGATATTATCCTGTAAATGTTCCATATACGTCATTCCACTCAAAACGGTAAGAATTCTTGGCATTGAACCTGCAAACCTGAAAGCCCAAGATGCAACACTTGCACTTGGTTCTTTTTGTTTGAGAATTGCCGTAGCGTGGTCGTTTAAATTCGCCAAACGTCCACCAAGCAACGGTTCCATTACGAATATCGGGATATTGCGTTTGTCCAATTCGTTATAGAGATATTCCGAATTGGTATTCCGCGGATTTGTGTCCTTTGCGTGATTCCAATCAACATAATTATGCTGAATCAGTACGAAATCCCAATGAATTTCGTCGTGGCGTGATAATAAATAATCGAAAATGCGGATATCGCCGTGATACGAGAATCCAAGATTTTTGATTCGTCCCGCCGCACGTTCTTCTATAAGAAAATCAAGTATTCCATTGTCAATATAGCGTGCGCGGAAATAACCCATTGCATCTTCGCCACCACCAACAGAATGCAGTAAATAATAGTCCAAATAATCGACTTGCAATTCCTTGAATGAATTGTAGTACATCTCCAACGAAGCTTCGCGTGTGAATACGCCAAAATTTGAAAGTTTGGTCGATACGAAATATTCGCTTCGCTTATGACGGCTTAGCGCAATACCAACCGCTTTTTCCGAACGTCCTTGACAATACGCAGGTGATGTGTCAAACAAATTTACACCATGTGCAATTGCATAGTCAACCATTCTATTGATTTCTTCTTGGTCAAGAGCATTCTCGGAATCCTCGCGTCCGCTTTCCCCTTGAATCGTTGGGAAACGCATACATCCAAATCCCAACAAAGAAACTTTTTCTCCATGAGTATTGGTTCTATACGTCATTTTATCCGTTGGAATTTCGCCAAGTACAGTTTCTGTTGTTGAATGTTCTGCTTTATTTGAGCAACCCGCAAAAGCAGCAGCTGTTGTAGCTGCGCCAGCACCGAATAGTTTTAAGAATTGTCGTCGGTCCATTTTGTAAAAAACATCGTTTTACAAAAATAAAAATTATCACTTAATAAAAGCAATAAATGAAAATCAAGATATGAGATTTATTGAAAGAAATAAAACTATTAGAGGCCACCGAAGTGACCTCTAATGAGAAAATAAATAGTACTATTTGTCAATTAAAAATTCGCAATACGAATGATGTCGGCAAAAACACCTGCAGCTGTTACTGCGGCTCCAGCACCTGGACCAATTACTATCAATGGTTGAGTGCGGTAATGAGCCGTTGTGAACGAAATAATATTGTCACTTCCCGTAATGTTATAGAATGGATGTGAAGCATCTACCGCTTTTATTTCCGTTCTTGCTTTACCATTTTCGTATGTCGCAATATATTTCAAATGTTTGTTTTCCTTTTCTGCCTGAGCAAACAACTTGCTATACTTTTCGTTGTCGAATTTCTCAAGAGAATCCCACAATTCCTCAACTGTATTTGTATTTTGGCTTTCAGGAGACAAGCAATTTTCAACAGCTACATCTTCGAGGTTAAATGTGCAGCCAATTTCACGCGAAAGAATCAAAATCTTACGGGCAACGTCCTTTCCTGCCAAGTCAATCTTTGGATCTGGTTCCGTGTAACCTTTCTGACGAGCTTCCTTAACCGTTGTTGCAAAATCCTTCGAAGATGAACAATTGCTGAAAATAAAGTTCAACGAACCAGAAAGAATTGCCTCAATCTTAATGATTTCGTCACCACTCTTGATTAAGTCTTTCAATGTGCTAATTACTGGCAAACCAGCTCCCACGTTAGTTTCGTAGTAGAAACGGGCGCCTGTTTTTGCAGCAAGGGCATGAATATTCGAATAGCGTTTGTAATCACTTGCATTGGCAACCTTATTTGGTGTAACGACTGAAATGTGTTTTTCCAACATTTCCTCATATTTGTCGGCAACTGCATAACTGGCTGTGTTGTCAACATATACGCTATTTCTCAAATTTAATTTCTTGATTTCTTCAACATAGGCATTCAAATCAGGTTTGCAACCTTTTGTTTTGATTAGTTCTTCCCAATTATTCAAATCAATACCTTCTGTATCAATCAAATAACCATCAATATTCGATATGCCGACAATTTTAACGTCGATTTTGTTTTGTTCAACCAATGTGTCGTGTTGTGCATTAACCTGACGGAGCAATTCACCACCGATTGTTCCTGTTCCAACAACAAATACGTTCAATGTTGTGGTATTTGAAAGGAAGAACGATTCGTGTAATGAGTTAAGTGCCTTGATTTTATCTTTCTCGTTGATTACAACAGAGATATTTAATTCACTTGCGCCCTGAGCTATTGCAACTACGTTTATTCCATTAACACTCAATGCATTGAAGAATTTACTTGCAACACCTGGAATATTCTTCATATTTTCACCAACAGCGGCGATAATAGAAAGATTGTTTTCAACCTTGATTGAGTCTATCAAGCCAGATTTCAATTCGGTTTCAAATTCCTTGTTCAACGCATCCTCCGATTTTTGAGCTTCGTTTGGAAGAACAGCGAATGTTATTGAATGTTCTGAAGAACACTGTGTAATCAAAATCACATTGATAGAAGCATTTGCAATTGCACGGAACAATCGCATTGAAATACCAGCTTCACCAATCATACCGCTACCTTGAACGGTAATCAAACTAACATCGTCGATAGACGAAATGCCTTGAACGCGCAACTGTGAATTTTCGTTTGCCTTTGTAATAAGCGTTCCTTTGGCAGTTGGGTTAAAAGTGTTTTTTATAATCACGGGAATCATTTTTGACATTGCAGGAATAACCGTTCTTGGTTCAAGAACTTTTGCGCCAAAATGGGAAAGTTCCATTGCTTCGGCATACGTAATGTGTTCAATTGGATATGCTTTTTTTACCTTACGTGGATCGGCAGTCATCATACCATCCACATCGGTCCATATTTCCAATATTGACGCATTTACGGCACGTGCGAAAATTGCAGCAGAATAATCGGAACCGCCACGACCAAGTGTTATTGTTTCGTCATCATCGGTACTAGCAATGAACCCAGTTGCGATGTACAACGTTTTTGTATTCAATACCTTCTTTTGAATCAATTCGTCTGTCTTTGCAAAATTTACTTTTGCAGCACCGAATGATTTGTCTGTTTTAATAACGGTGCGTGCATCAAGAAATTCGCAATTCATACCGCTTTGCGCGATAGCTTTTGCAATAATGAAAGCTGACATACGCTCGCCCACACTTGAAACTAAATCAATTGAACGTGGAGTTAGTTCACGAATCAAAGAAATACCCGTTAAAATACCACGTAATTCTTCCAGAATGGCATCAACATGTCTTTCGCAAGCTTCCTTAAAACTTCCAGAAAGCAACCCGTTGATTGTATCAAAGTGACGGATTCTAATTTCGTTCAATGTATCGGTGAAGGTGGTGTCGCCCTTAACAGCCTTATCGCTGCATTCTACCAACATATTTGTGACTCCGCCAAGTGCAGATACCACAACCACCAATTCTTCTTTTGCGAGATTCTCTTTAATTATCGCAATCGTTTTCATAATGTTTTCGGCATTTTTTACCGAAGTTCCACCAAATTTTAAAACTTTCATACCAATACATTCAAAGGTGTACAAAGGTAATAAAATTCATAATTCATAGTGCACTATGAGAAATTAATTCACAATGCACTGTGGGAATTAATGTGGAACAATCCAATGTACAAATATCCCTCTTCTCTTATTCTTTATTACCTCTAAAACAGTCTTCCAAAATCTAAAAACAATGCGTAGAAGAAAATGGCAAAAATAATTGCCATTCCTATCATTTGTGCTTTCATAAGGAAGTTTTCACTCGGCTTTTTGCGTGCAATCAGTTCATAAATAAGGAATGCCAAATGACCACCGTCTAATCCAGGTATTGGAAGAATATTCATAAATGCCAATATAACTGAAAAAAATGCTGCCAAGGCCCAAAAACTCTGCCAATTCCACGTCTCGTCGTACAATTTTCCCATCGAAATAAACGATCCAACTTCTTGAGAGCCTTCTTTCGTGAACACCAATTTGAATTGCTTGACATAGAACGTCAATGTGTTTACACCCATTTTGATTCCTTGTGGAATGCTTTCGAACAAAGTATATGTATCTTGTTGTATTTCAAACTGATCGTAAGCTGTTTTTGTCCATGCGCCAATTTTTCCTTCTTCAGAAATTGTGATAGGAATTTGTTCTTCAAAACCGTGGCGGACAACTGTTAACGTTGTTTGTTGACCTTTGAAATTTCTGACAGTCAGTGCAAAATCCTGAAACGACGGCGTTCGTACGGAATCAACAGCTACGATTTTATCATCTACACGTAAATCGGAATTGTCGGCAGGCGTGTTCGGCATAATAGAATCAACTACAAACGGAAATTGTTCCGTTAAGAAAAATGAATTTTGATTCGCGATGATTTTCTTACCTAAATCGTCAGGAATTGCGACGGTTTCAAGCTGACCGTTTCGCTCAACAGTGACAGATTTTGTGTTGTCGAGAATCATTTTTGAAATAGCATCGCCAAGTGTTTTGGGTTCTTTCCCGTCAACACTGATGATTTTATCGCCATTTTGGAAACCTATTTCTGTCGCAAGCGAATCGCAATAGACACCATATTCAAGATTTTTCAGGGGAAGATACGAACTACCCCAAGCAAAGGAAATTGCGGAATAAATCAAAATAGCAGCGATAAAGTTATACAAAACACCACCCAGAATAATCAAAAAACGTTGACCAAGAGGTTTGGAACGATATTCCCATGGTTGTGGTTCCGATTTCAGTTGATCTGTGTCCATTGACTCGTCAACCATTCCCGCAATCTTACAATAGCCGCCAAGTGGCAACCAACCAATTCCGTACGTTGTTTCGCCTTTTTGAAACTTAAATAACGAAAACCACGGATTAAAGAATAAATAAAATTTTTCCACACGTGCCCCGAATAATTTCGCAAACGTGAAATGACCGAGTTCGTGTACAAAAACTAAAAGTGTGAGAGTAAGTATTAATTGTAATGCTTGCATTATAACAAAGATTTTGCGTATTTCATTGATTCTTCATGCGTTGCAACGTAATCTTCAAGTGTTGGTTCCGACACAAATGGAATTGTTTGCATTGTTTTTTCAATCAAATCCGACATGCCGAAGAAAGAAATTTTGTCTTGTAAAAATGCCGCAACTGCAACTTCGTTCGCTGCATTCATAATACAAGGCATATTTCCGCCAGTCTCGATTGCCGAAAGCGCAATATTTAAATTTCTAAATAATGTTCGGTTTGGTTGTTCAAATGTCAAGTTCTTGTATTCAAACAAATTAACACGAGGAAAATCTGCCTTCAATCGGTCTGGATAACTAAACGCGTACTGAATTGGAATTCGCATATCTGGCATTCCAAGTTGTGCTTTGATAGAACCATCTTCGAACTGAACCGCAGAATGAACGATTGATTGCGGATGCACCAAAACCTCAATGTCTTTTGGCGCTACGTTGAACAACCATTTCGCTTCTATCACTTCCAAACCTTTGTTCATAAGTGAAGCAGAATCGATTGTTACTTTTGCTCCCATGCTCCAATTTGGATGTTTCAACGCCTGCGCTTTTGTTACCGTTGCCAATTGTTCTTTGGTAAAACCACGGAAAGGACCGCCAGAAGCAGTCAATAAAATCTTTTCGGGTTTGTTGCCGCATTGCAATTCTCCGTGCAAGCACTGAAAAATTGCCGAATGTTCAGAGTCGACGGGAACGATGCCTGATTTTGGATGTTCTTTCAGTAATTTGTTGACTAACTGCCCAGCAACGACAAGGACTTCTTTGTTTGCCAATGCAATAATTTTGTCGTGTTTAATCGCATTGATTACGGGCGCAAGACCAGCATAGCCGACCAAAGCTCCCAAAACCATATCAACCGACTCCATTTCAACCACATCGTTCAACGATTCACTGCCAGTGAATACTTTTATCATATATTTTTCCAAAGCCTTCGACACATATTCGTACTTGTCGGGATTGGAAATGACGACCACATTGGGATTGAATTTGATAGCTTGTTCAATCAATAAATCTGCATTATTGTGCGCAGTTAAAACTTCAACGGAAAATTCGTCAGGATGACGTGAAATCACATCTAATGCTTGTGTTCCAATGGAACCCGTCGAACCTAAAAGAGCTATTCTTTTCATACTAGAAGACAATATAATTTTCGGAATTTACAGGTTTCCCCTCCTGCCATAATTCAAAATGCAAATGCGGTCCAAGCGTTAAATCGCCAGTATTGCCAAGCAAAGCAATTCCTTCGCCAGCAACAACGTGGTCGCCTGTTTTTTTCAACAGTTTTGAATTGTGTTTGTATACCGAGATAAAATCGTTACTGTGTTGAATTATAATTGTATAGCCGGTTTCTACCGTCCACGTATCAAGTATGACGGTTCCGTCCAAAACAGAGTGGATAATACTGTTTTCGGCAGCAACAACATCAGTTCCGTTATGTCCTGAGCTGAAATTGCTTGAAATCACACCGTTTACAGGCGGATAAAAGAACAAATTTTCAATTCTAATTCCTGCCGTATTTGCACGAAAATTCACATTAAGTGCTTCATTTTCTTGAATTTCCATACGAAGCATAGAATCGGCTGGAGATAAATCGAAATTTAGATTAGCATACTTTTCCGTTGTTGCAACGACAATAGAATCAATATTTTCATATTCCGACGGATCATCGCCATTTAATATCGTTTGTAAAATCTGCATTTTTTGCGAATACAAACGCATCTGATATTCTATGGAGTCAACAAACTGCGCATTCTGCACAATTTTTTCACGCTCCTCCATTACAGGGTAATTCGGGATGATGTATTCTTTAAGAGGTGTATAGGCAATTACTAAATAAACTATGAAAATGAGCACTATGGCAAGAGCAGCGACAAGAGTAAACACATTCAATATGGAAAGACGCAAGGAAAATTTGGGCGCAAAATTCTTATCGTCCATAATGGACAACACATATTTCGCACGCAATTTTGTACGATGTCGTCTTTTTTTGGTCTTTTTATCTGCCATCTTCTACTATTTTCCCATCTTCCATTTTTATCACTCTGTCAGAAATCGCCGCTAAGTTATCATCGTGAGTAACAATGATATATGTCTGATGAAACGTATTTCGTAACCTCAGTATCAACTCGTGAAGTTCTGTTTTATTGTGCGAGTCGAGATTTCCTGATGGCTCATCAGCAAACACAACCGCCGGATTATTCATAATAGCCCGTGCAACGGCAACGCGCTGCTGTTCTCCTCCCGAAAGTTCCGCTGGTTTATGCGTCATTCGTTCCGATAGATTCAAAAAATCCAACAATTCCTTCGCACGATTTTCGGCTTGTTTCATAGTTTTTCCCTGCAAAAGAGCAGGAAGACACACATTTTCCAGTGCTGTAAATTCGGGCAACAACTGGTGAAACTGGAACACAAAACCAATATGTTCATTACGGAATTTTGCAAGTTCCTTCTCTTTCAAACTACGTATATCTGTGTCAAGTATTGAGATAGAACCTTCGTCGGCACTCAATAATGTTCCCATAATTTGCAGAAAGGTTGTTTTTCCTGCACCACTTTTTCCAACGATTGAAACAATCTCACCATTTTCCACATCAAGGTCTATGCCTTTCAAAACTTGAAGGTTGCCAAATGATTTTTGTATGTTACGAGTTTGAATAATCATAATGCAAAGAAAATCAATTTTTTCCTTCTAATGTCACAAACTGTATCAAATCTATCAGTGCCGCACGTGCTTGCGAGTTAGGAAATGTTTTACATAATTCTGTCGCTTCCTCACAAAATGCCTGCTGTTTTTTTGTGGCATAATCCAATCCGCCTTTGTTTCGTACAAAATCAGCCAATTCTTCCAACTTGGTTTGTTTATTGCCGTGATGTTCCAGTTTGAAAAGTATCTTTTCGCGTTCGACAAATGAAACCTGAGACAAAGCAAACAACAATGGAAGTGTCTGCTTTTTTTCCTGTAAATCGTTATATGATTTTTTCCCTAAAACCGAAGTGCGCGAATAGTCCAGAACATCGTCACGAATCTGAAAAGCAAGCCCCAACAGTTCTGCGATTTTTTCTATTTTTTTTACATCGTCATCAGTTGCAACTTTACTGGAATATGCCCCAGTAACCATGGCAACTACAAACAACGCGGCCGTTTTTGATTTGATAATCTCATAGTACGTCTGCTCCGAATTTTCCAGTGATTTTGCGTGCTCAATCTGCATCAATTCTCCCTCGCTCATTCGTTTTACACCTTGCGACATAATTTGTAACGCTCGGATTTCATCCTTTTCTATTGCGTAGAGCAAACCTTTTGACAAGTAATAGTCACCTGCGAGAACCGCAACTTTATTTTTCCATTTTGCCTTAACCGACAATAAATCACGGCGGGTTTCCGAATCATCCACTACATCATCGTGGATAAGTGTCGCGTTATGCAGCAATTCCACCATATAAGCTGCCGAAAATGTTGACTCAGTTACGTCGCCGAATAATCGTGCGGATAGAAACGTGAGTGCAGGACGAATTTGCTTGCCCTTATTTCCAAAAACATATTTAGTGACAGCATTCAACAAATTCGTTTTTGACAAAAGGTTCGGTTCAAACATTTTGTCAAATTTTGCGATATCGTCTTGAATTATTGGAGGAAACGAATATTCAGCCATCAAAGAAAAACTATTCAAACATATTTTTATAATCGGCCTTACGAAGTGTGAAAGCTGCGTTTTTCTTTACACTTTTTGCTTGGGCTGTGTAATTAACCTTTGCACCATTTTCGCCATAAATGACTCCTTCCAGATAGAGCGGAAAACCATTTTTAGTTTTTGGCACGTACATATTTGTATATTTTCCAGAAAAATCCGCACTTGATGATGCCCAACAATTTCCAGTATATGTAGGGCCAACAATCTTGTATCCGCTACAAACATAGCCACAAACTGTCTTACTTCCCGCAATGGATTGAACGCTTTCATCATCAAGAGCCGGTTGTTCGGCAGTGGCATATTTATAAGCAAAATACACCTTACTCGTATCGTTCGTAGAAAAACAAACCATCACATTATTTTTGTAATCGAGTACCGTAACCATTCCTTCCACTCCATAACCACTATAATCGGCAGTTGAATTCAGATAATACGTGCACGGTAATGTCTCTTTTTCTCCCTGTTCATTTGTCATTTCAACATCAGTTTGTACAAGCGTGTTGAATACATATTCATCTTCGAACGGAACGCTCGTCATTGCAACCAAAGAATCCTGCCAAGCACCCATTGCTTCCTGATATTTTTTGTTTTCATCGGCAAGATACTGTTCGTAAGCACTTAATTTTTTGTTGAGAAACGCTTCCATCTGCTTTTCTGCAATGGATTCAACTTTTTTCGAAACTGCGTTGGTTATACCACGTTCTGCAGCATTCGTCGCACTGTTAAGGGCACGGTCAAGCAATCCACGTTGTGCGTATGAAAAACTCAACGAATAACAAATGGAAAGAAACACTAGAACTATCTTTTTCATAATTATAACTTTTTGTTAGATTTGATATTTTGTTATTAGAATCAAGATTGAACAATCTGGCAATTCTCTATTTCTGACAACCGATAATAGGCAACTTACATACCTCTCCTATTTAATTTATATATGCAAATGTATGCAAAAACGCCACATTTCAAACTGCGCGGACAAAACTATTTATTATCATCTGCGAACCATTCCGCGTATGATGTCGGTGTTTCGTAAAGCCTTACGCTATACAATTTTACTTCCTCGGGAAGTCGTTCCCGTATCTGATTGGCAATATAAATAGTTAGATTTTCGCATGTTGGTTGAAACGGTACCGAGATATATTTCCCTTCTTGCTGAAACTGCTTGATACAGGAAAAATCGATTGTATTTGGAACTATTAACGCATGGTCCAAAGCGTCAACTACTGGTTCCTTTATGGCAGATTTAAGAACACTGAAATCCAACACCATTCCACATTTGGGGGATACAACATCTTCGCATGGCGAGCCAATCAAGGTCACCAGCAATTTATACGTATGTCCGTGGAGATTCTGGCACTTTCCATCGTAATTCGGAAGAACGTGCGCTGCATCAAACACAAACTCTTTTGTAATTCTAACCTTTGTCATTTTTGTAGCTGTTATCTGCGTACGACAACCATACTGTTTTAGTGCGAAATTACTGGATACTAGAAATTTGCACGAAACAAATATACGTGCTTGTGCCAATTAATCAATAGAAAATTAATTATTCTTTGAAAATTTATAGAGCGGCTTGCTGTAAAACCATAAATATCTTTCATCGCAGAAAATATTTAATTCGGCTAAAAAAACATATATTTGAAACATAATTTTGAACATACAAAATAATAAAGTAAGAAACAGATAAAAAGATTTACATAACATACGCATTAGCTATTATTCACATTCAAACAAAAAGCGTAGGAAACTGGTTGTTTAGAATAATCGGATAAAAGCAATTCACGGAAGCATTTGGCTGACCGTTGTCCACAATGATGTTAATGCTCGCGTCTTTAGGCGTGAGCTAATCTATGTGGACAAACGGGGTTCTCCTACGCTCCTCGTGAATGTGAGTAGAAAGGTTCACGCCTTTCTTTTTGCCCGATTGCAGATGATTGATAGTGATGCAAAAACTATCAATCTATGGCAGGAAACAGCAACCTACACGCAGCAAACAGGGCGAAAAAAGACGAATTCTACACGCAACTCTCCGACATTGCCAACGAGTTGAAGCACTACAAACAACACTTTGAAGGCAAAACGGTGCTTTGCAACTGCGACGACCCCTACGAAAGCAATTTCTTTAAATACTTTGCGCTCAATTTCAATGTCTTAGGACTGAAAAAACTGATTGCCACCTGCTACGACGGTTCGCCCATTGCAGACACACAAATGTGTTTGTTTGAACCAGAAGAACCTTACGGCAAGCAACAAAAAACACGTGTCCCGCACAAAATTGTGATTACCGAAGTTTCCGATGTGAACGGCGACGGCGCCACCGACCTTGCCGACGTGGAATGGCTCATCAAGAACGACAAAAATGTGCTTACAACCTTAAAAGGCAACGGCGATTTCCGTTCTGCAGAATGTATTGAATTGCTCAAGGAAGCCGACATTGTGGTAACGAATCCGCCATTTTCGCTGTTCCGTGAATATGTGGCGCAACTTGTTCAATATGACAAAAAGTTCTTAATTGTTGGAAATCAAAATGCCATTACTTACAAAGAAATTTTTAAATTGATAAAAGATAATCTTATATGGTTGGGGATTGGGTTTAACAATGGAAATGCATTTTTCTCTATTCCAAAATACGAAAATAATTATGTAAGTGGTGTCTATAATGAAGAAACTGGATTAGTTAAATTTCGAAATTGCCATTGGTTTACCAATCTCGACCACAATAAACGTCATGAGAAACTTGATTTGTACAAAACCTATTCGGCAGAAGAATACCCTAAGTACGACAATTACGATGCAATCAATGTAAACAAAACAGCAGAAATCCCGTATGATTACGATGGCGTAATGGGCGTGCCAATTACGTTTTTGGATAAATATAACCCGGAGCAGTTCGAAATTATAAATGGTATAGGTCGTTATGCTTGCCTTGAAGATGAAACAACAAATAAAAAGGGAACTTATGGAACAGATATAAATGGAAAACACACCTATTTCAGAATATTAATCCGCAAAAGACAATAATCAAGAAAAAAACTAATTTTGTGGCAACCATATAAAAATATCATGTTAGAAGTAAAATCACAAGCTTATTATTGGTTGCATACGTGGATACATGCGCATGTAATAGAATTAGGAACGCAAAGATTTTGCGAACGATTTCTCGGTTTCAAACAAGATCCGTGTGGCAGAATGACAGACCAAATGGTGCAGGCAGCACGTTCAGGACAAGCAAACATAACCGAAGGTTCCGCAAGACGTATCACCTCCCGCGAAACAGAAATGAAACTTACCGATGTGGCACGCGCCAGTCTCTGCGAACTCGAAGGAGATTATTTTAATTTCCTAATGAAACGCAATCAAATTCCATGGGGGAAAAACACTGCGGAATTTCAGGCAGTAAACAATATAGTTTGGGATAAACCTAATTTCGGCACAGATTGGGCACAAGATGCTTGCCAACACATTCTTTCTCAAAAGGCAAAATTTGACACATGGATTGAGCACGGAACTGAAATAGAAGCGGCAAACTGTTTGCTTATTCTCACTCGTGGCTTGATTGCAATGCTAAATAAACAACTGACACACTTACTTGAAGATTTCAAACTCAATGGTGGCTTTAGCGAAAACTTAACAGAATTGCGTCTTGCACAAAAGCAACAAGAAGCTCTAAATTCCGATGCGCCACTTTGTCCCATTTGCAACAAACCTATGATTAAACGAATGGCAAAGAAAGGACTAAATGTAGGCAAGGCATTTTGGTCATGCAGCGATTTTCCTAATTGCCACGGAACAAGAAAATTTGAAGGATAATAAATACTTTAATTGGTTCAAGAATTCATGAAATCAAGAAATCAAGAAATCAAGAACTCTAAATAATAAAAATATGAACATTGAACTAACTCCCATCCGTATTGGCGATTTGTTCGCAGGATTTAGTAATAGCGAAGAAGAAGGCGTTTTTGGTTATGGTGGCAAACTGAACATCCGTCCAAAATACCAGCGTGAGTTTGTCTATAACGACAAACAGCAAAAAGCAGTTATAGAAAGTATTCGCAAAGAATTTCCTCTTAATGTAATGTATTGGGTGGAAAACGAAGATGGCACATACGAACTGCTCGATGGTCAGCAACGCACTATGAGTATTTGCGAATTTTTGAGTGGCAATCTTATTGTAAATTGGAACGACACGCTAAAAACTGGCGACAACCTTACACCCGATGAACGTGCAAAATTTTTGGATTACAAGCTTATGGTGTACATTTGCCGCAACGGCAGCGACAGCGAAAAACTTGATTGGTTTCGCACAATAAACATTGCCGGCGAAAAACTTACGGAACAAGAAATCCGCAATGCCGTTTACAGTGGCGAATGGGTTACTGCTGCCAAACGAAAATTCAGTAAATCGCAGTGCGTTGCCTACAAACTCGGTAGCGATTATATGAGCGGCTCGCCCATCCGACAAGACTATTTAGAAACTGCCATTTCTTGGCTCAATAATGGCCAAATAGAAGAATATATGGCCGCTCACCAACACGACACAAATGCCGATGAACTATGGCTTTATTTCCAAAATGTAATAAATTGGGTTAAGGCAAAATTTCCGAAAAAACGCAAAGAAATGAAACAAGTTGCGTGGGGAGAAATCTACAACAAGTACAAAGATGCCAAACTCGATGCAACCGAACTCGAAACCCGCATTGCCGAACTAATGCGCGACAGCGATGTAGAACGAAAAGCTGGTATTTATTGGTATGTACTCGATAATGATGAGCATCACTTAGGCATTAGAGCTTTTGACGCAAACACCAAGCGTGAAGTCTATGAAAAACAAAACGGCATTTGCAAAATCTGCGGGAAACATTTTGAATTGGAACAAATGGAAGCCGACCACATTACTCCATGGAAAGACGGTGGCCGAACAATCGCCGAAAACTGCCAAATGCTCTGCAGGGACTGCAATCGACGAAAAGGAGCAAAATAACGGCTGATTTTCTCAAAAGCCAATTACTAAAAACTGAAAAAGGACTGATTGTTTCCAGTCAGTCCTTTTCAATATTTAAAACAAACAAATATTACTCAACGAATGAAATCCATCCGAACGGATCGGCAACATCGCCATATTGGATTCCAACCAATGTTTCGTACAACTTCACGCACGTTTTTCCTGGATTTACCTGGTCGCCAAACGTGTATGTCTTGTTTTCATCAGGATCGAAAATTGCAGAGATAGGCGAAATAACTGCTGCTGTTCCACATTCTGCAGCTTCGTCGCATTCAGTCAATTCAACCAATGGGAATTGGCGTTGTTCAACAGTCATGCCCATTTTTGCAGCCAAAGCCTGCAAACTCATATTGGTAATTGAAGGTAAAATTGACGTAGATTTCGGAGTGATATATTTGTCACCTTTGATAGCAAAGAAGTTTGCAGGACCACATTCGTCAATATATTTCTTTTCCTTTGAATCGAGGTATAACGCTGCGCCGTAACCCATTTCGTGCGATTTGATTGACATGTTCAAAGCAGCAGCATAGTTACCACCAACCTTTACAGTTCCTGTTCCAAGAGGAGCGGCACGATCGGAACCACGTTCAACTATAACTTTGATAGGTTTGAAACCGCCTTTGTAGTATGGTCCAACAGGACTGCAGAATAAAATCAGCAATACTTCAGTTGAAGCACTAATACCAAGACGAGGACTCATACCAATCATCAACGGACGGATGTACAAAGAAGCGCCTGTACCGTATGGTGGAACAAAATCTGCATTTTCTTTCACCAATGTGTACAACATTTCTTTAAAAATTTCTTGAGGAACTTCAGGCAATCCAACGCGTGCGGCAGAACGATTAATACGTTTAGCGTTTTCTTCCCAACGGAACAAACGGATTTTACCATCTTTTCCTCTATAAGCCTTCAAACCTTCGAAACATTCCTGTCCGTAGTGAAGACAAGTGGCAGCCATATGCATATTTATGTTTTCGCTGTCGGTAACCTCAACCTTTCCCCATTTACCATCGCTAAAAAGGCAACGAGTATTTGAGTTCGTTTTTAAATAACCAAAAGGTAAATTAGCCCAATCAATCATAATGTATTTTATTTAATATTAAACTTTAGAATCTGTTCCTGTAACCACTTAATGTTATTAACTTTTGTGGAATTTCTTTGACTTCGGGAATAATCGGTATAGTATGTATGATCCTGCATGAATTGCAACTGCATCTTATACCATTCATATTCATTCTTTTTCGTCATTTTTAATTCCAAATATTCTTTGTACAGCTCACGTGAGACACACAAATAATCTTCCCGCCCAAGATAGTCAAAATTCGCGTCACGTAAAATTTTTTCCAACAAATCTTTCGGCTGTTCTTTCAAATTTGTGCTTTCAATAAGTTGACAGACTTTCACAATTTGAGCGGACGAATATCCTTCTTTCGTTAGAATTTCTTTGGCGATGTTGGCACTATTCTGTTCGTGATTCTGGGCAGAACGCATATAACCAGCATCGTGTAAAAGTGCAGCTGTTTTCAAAATAAACATATCCGCATCGCTAACTCCTTCGGCGGTACCGATAACCTCAACCTGAGTAACCACATCAATTACATGTTTGACGTTATGGTAGTAATACATCTTCGGAATTTTTTCTTCGTAGAGAGAAAACACCTGTTCCTGCAATCCATCAAAACGCAACAAGGTAAGTTTGCTGGTAAAATTGTTGTTTGGTAAGACATTCACGCCTTCTTTTGCGAACATTGGTTTAAAGCCAGTCACGAAATACATATCCATTTTTTCGTCCTTGCCTTTCACCGAAATTTTCCCTCTATACTCGCAATCGAAGAATTCACGAACCATAAGATAGGTGTTTTCTGAAACATTTACTTTCCCCACTTCACCTGCCGCCTCCATTCTGTCGGCAATATTTACGCTGTCGCCCCAGATGTCGTACGACAATTTTTTTCCACCAACAACCCCTGCTATTACCGGTCCTGTATGTACACCTATTCGCACACCCCAAGCTTCGGTATTTTCTGGATAATCTTTCTGCATTTCATTGATGCGGTATTGCATTTCCAATGCCGCCGCAACAACCTCTATTGGATTGGTTGTATTCTTTTTAGGAAGACCACCGGCACACATATATGAATCACCAACAGTCTTAATTTTCTCAACATTATATTGTTCAATAATTTTATCAAACTCCGTAAAATATTTATCCAATTCACGGATTAAAGAATCTGCGGATAATTTCTCTGTTAGTTTCGTAAAACCTTTAAAATCAGAGAACAACACTGTCGCCAATTCGAAATTCATAGAACTGCCTCGTTCCCAATCTACGACAGTTTCCTCCGCACTTGTACTCGATTCTTCGGAAGGTTTATTTTCATTTTGCTGCAATTGTTTCGTCTTATTTTCTATCATCTGATTGACAATTGCATGTTCTTTTGCCAATTTACGTGCGCGCAAATTGGATAACCACCAGATTAACGCTCCAAGGATGAGTGCATATACTATAAAGGCCCATATCGTCAGCAACGGATGTTGTTTTACAACAAAAGAAAATACTGTTTCTTCAGAAGATGCTCCGTTGGCACGTTTTGCTATTACGTGAAAAATATATTTACCAGCAGGCAAGTTTGTATATTCTTTGCTATGAATAGTTGATGGCACAGACCACAACGATTCCTCCCCTTCCAAATACCAAGAATAAAATATGTCATCGTGATTTTCAAATTCCACAGAAACAAAATCAAACGCAATGGATTTCATATCATGAGGCAATACTATCTGCTCGCCACACTGCGTCAATAGCGAATCCTCATCAAGTGTTATTTTGGTGAATTTTACATTTGCCAAATGCTTCTTTACAGAAATATTATTGAAATCCATACGCACCAATCCATCAGGACCGCCCAACCAAGCAACAGAATTCTCTTCGATGAGAATATGCTCGGTATGAAAATTTCTTACTTTTGAAAATGGTGCAAGAATCAGCGTATATCGTTCAAAATTATTGGTATTCCACGCAACAGCTACCTGATTTTCATAAATTCCTTCTTTGTGGAATGCGAACCAGAGATTTTTATCCTTGTCTTCTACAACTGGTAACATCCGCAAATTTTCCATTGTCGCAGGAATTTGAATTTTTGCATCCTTATAAAAGAATCCATTTTCAGCATCACAACGATACAGACCATCGTCCAAGGCAAAAACAACTCCCAGCGTTGTCTCATATACTTCGGCCTGTTGCACATTTTTTGGGAATCCCGGCCATTGACACTTTTCAATCTTCAAAACAGAATCAAACTCCATCGTCCAAACGCCATCAGACAATGTTCCCAACATTGCGGATACACCAGACTGACTCGGCATTGATGCCAACGTAGTGACTTCTATATTCGGTAATTTTTGCCGGGCTGTCAAATGTATTGATGCTCCCTGATGTTCCCATACCGAAAGTTGCGATTTTTGGATTGTCACCAACTTATCATTGAACACAAACACATTCTCCATCGCATCTGTACAAATTTGTTCCGAAGTTGACAAATTATACAAACCCGAAGATGTGGCTGCAATCGCCTGATTTTTATACGATACCAGCGCATTACAAGCAACACGGAAACAATTAACAAAATGAGTCCCATCTAATAATTTGTAAACCCCTTTATTAGTCGCGACATACAAATTACCAGCATTTCTCACAATTGCACGTACAGAACCCTCAAGTCCGTTGTTCTCATTAAAATAAGAAATAGACGTATTCATTTCTATACGACTCACTCCTGCACTATGAGTTGCCCAAAGATTATTTTGCTTATCAACATAGAGATTGTTTATCTCGTCATCCAACAATCCAACTTGAGAATCCAACAACAATGTATTAGCACCATTTGCGGCAAAACAGAATACCCCCTGACGGGTTCCGACGCAAAGAGTATTGTCGACCAATACTGCTAAGTCGGTATATTGTCTAAAATTGCCAGTATAAGAATCATCAGTTTTCCAATCTGCATCAATAGAATCAGCGTTTTTAAATCCTTGCGACGTATGAATCAACAATTTATCGTTTGTACGAACAATTCCATCGACAACCACCGACGTCTTCTGAACAAAACCCTTCTTGACATCTGTACATATCCACGTGCCATTTTCACAAGAGGCAACAACTCCGCTTCTATCGACATACAATTGTGACACCGATGAAAGCGTGTTTTTTTCGACTTGCCCATTAACCAAATCGTACACAATGCCATTGGCTACGAAGAAAATTTCATTTTGGTACTCAACTATATTCGTAATTCTTCCCCACTGTTTTGTGGAATCAATCTTTATCGGCTCTATTGTTTTTCGATTATATACATCAGAGACAATTCGGCCCAACATATTAACTTCTCCGACGAGTATCTGACCATTTTGAGTTTTGTACAAAGCCGGACGGCCGTGTGTTGAAATCAAATTCCATGAAGCGCCATCAAATGCAATTACACCTTTTTCGTGGGAAAAATACATAACATTTTCGGCATCCTGAGCAATATCGTACAAGTCACCGCTATATCCTATTTTTGATGCTGGAATGTTTTCAATATAGGGCAAGCCAAATTCTTTCTGCTGGGCGGTTGCAATTATTCCTAACAGAATGAATACAATAAAAAGGATACGTTTAATTGAAACCAAAATTTTTTATTATATTTGACTCGCTTTTCGTATGTATGTAAAAAGCACTCAAAGTTATTAAAATATTAAAATTATGGAACAAATACAGAAGACAATTTTAGTTGCTTGGGATTTTTCCAACGTTGCAGATTATGCTTTACAATATGCCATAAAACTTGCAAAATCTGTTGGTAACACATCTGTGACTTTATTGCACATTGTTGACGATAAAAAAGATGTGGAAAATGCAACTGCACAATTACAAATTGTTGCTAACGACGCTCAAAAAAAGTATGAGTTCAAACCAGAAATTTTAGCCGTTGAAGGTGATATTTTCTCAACAATCAATGAAATATCTTCAAAACTAAATTGCTCGTTTGTATTTATGGGAACCCATGGCATAAAAGGCATGCAGAAAATCACTGGTAGCTGGGCTTTGAAGGTTATTGAGGGTTCTGAATGTCCTTTCATTGTTGTACAAAAACCACCACAAGATGAAGAATTTGTCGGAGTTGTTTGTCCAGTTGAATACAAAAAAGAGGAAAAACAAAAAGTTTCTTTGGCTGCATATTTAAGCAAGAACTTTAATACAAAATTCATTTTGTACATTCAAAAATGTGCTGATGCAAATCTTAAACGCCAAGTGTATTCCAATCTTGTGTATATAAAATCAGTTCTTGACCAAAACAACATAGAATACACCGAAGTTGAAGGTTCTGGAAGTGAAGATTTTGCAAACGAACTTGTAGAATATTCAAATTCTATACATGCAAATGCAATCCTTGCTTCTACTGCAAAAGTGCTTGACTGGGCCGATTATATGCTTGGTGCCAATGAACAAAAAATCATTGCAAACAAATACGGCATTCCAGTTATTATTGCTCTAAGCAATGCTGGAAAATTGAAAGGATTTAATTAATAGACAGTGTTTTCATAAAAAGATCACCCTCGGGTGGTCTTTTTTTTTATTTATAATTCATGAAAAAAATTATCTGCACAATCCAGTTTATTCTGCTCACTATTTGCATTTTCGCACAAACAGACTTTACTGCCGGACGATATAGAATCTCATTTTCAGACAAAAATAATTCGCCATATTCAATAGATAGACCGCAAGAATTTTTGAGTCAGAAAGCAATCGACAGAAGAACAAAATTCAACATTGCAATAACAGAACAAGATATTCCCGTAAACCAAAACTATATTCAAGCAATTACTAAAACTTCAGCCATATTCTGCAATAGTTCCAAGTGGTTTAATTCGGCTATTTTTTACATTGATACTATTGCGTCGTATCAGGCAATTAAAGAATTACCATTTGTTTCCAAAATAGAATATGTTGCTCCGAAAATTGTCTATAAAGCAGACAATCACAAACTTTTGAAGCAAGACACTATCACTCAGGATATTTCTATAATTGACAGCATCCGTAACAATTCGAATACGGTTTTTTCTGTCTATGGTAATTCTCTTGAACAAAATTATCTTTTAGGAACATTGAACTCGCATATTGCAGGACATTTAGGACAAGGTGTTACCATTGCTGTGATTGATGCAGGATTCCTTCACGTAGACTCGGCTGCAGTTTTTCAAAAATTGCGAGACGAAAACCGCCTGTTATTTACAAAAGATTTAAGTGGTACAAGCAACTGTCTTCCTGACAGCGTTACCTTTAGTATATTTGAAGAAGGCAGCCACGGGATGATGGTTCTGTCACTAATTGGCGGCTTTACACCCGGCAAATTGATAGGAACCGCACCAAGAGCAAACTTCATCTTACTACAAAGTGAAGAAAGTGAAACAGAATACGTTGTTGAAGAAGACAACTGGGTTGCCGCAGCAGAAGTTGCAGACAGTGCCGGTGCCGACATTATTTCAACATCGCTTGGATACAGCAACTACGACGACAAACGACAAAGTTACATTTACAAAGAAATGGATGGCAAAACTGCCAGAATCAGTAGAGGTTCTGACATTGCTTCCTCAAAAGGAATGTTGCTAATAAATAGCGCGGGAAACGAAGGTGACGAACCATGGAAATACATCACCGCACCTGCCGATGCAGAAAGTGTTCTTACCGTTGGAGCCTGCAATAGAAAAAACAAAAAAGTTAAATTCAGTTCGTTTGGGCCTACTGCCGATGGACGAACAAAACCAGATGTAATGGCCCTCGGATTATATCCAACTATTGTCACTCCTAATGGGAAAATTGCAAATACCAGCGGAGGAACGTCGTTTGCTTGTCCATTAATTGCCGGTTGCTGCGCCACATTGTGGGAAGAATTTCCTGATTCATCGGCGCAAACAATCAAACAAACGGTTATGAGAAGTGCAACACGCTGGGAAAAACCGAATAACAAATACGGACAAGGAACGCCAAACATTAGCAAGGCTCGTAACTATTTTTATGCCAAAGAGTTATATGAATTTTTCAGTAGTAAATATACACTCCCTGAATTTGATATATTCTTTGAAAAACTATTTGACAAAAATTTCACATTTGCTTCAGATTTTGTCTTTGTAGTTGAAACAAACACCAATTACAGCCCATCATTCCTCGTTCGAAATCACAATTATTCTTCCATAGAGTTACCTTCAGTTTCCGAAAAAGGTGGAAAAATAGAATTTATGCTCAACGGGCTCAGTTCAACAGCCATCAAAATCACGAACAAATAAAATTCCTACCATAAGCATGAGCATTCTTGATATTATTTTTCTCTCTGTCGGTTTGGCTATGGACTGTTTTGCAGTTTCTATAGCAACAGGTATAGGATGTCATGCAATTACCATATCAAAGGCATGGAAAATGCCTGTACTTTTTGGACTATTTCAAGGATTGATGCCTCTCTTAGGTTTTTTTATATCTATTTCATTTGCAAGCTTTTTAGATTCTTTTAGCCACTGGATAGCTCTGGCCATACTTACATTCATTGGAGGGAAAATGATTATGGAAGAAATAAAAGGGAATGATGACAATCCAACGCAAGAAAATCATTTTGCATGGCGCACTGTTATTTTACTTGCCATTGCTACGAGCATTGACGCACTTGCCACAGGTGTAATTTTCACATCAACACCCAATATTATTGCTCTTGCCGTTATCGTTATTGCATTAGGAAGTTTCTTGTTTTCGTGCCTTGGACTTTGGATTGGAAACAAATTTGGTCGGAAATTCACTCTCAAAGTTGGGATTTTTGGTGGTATTATCCTCATTGGCATTGGTCTCAAAATAGTTCTTGAGCACTATCTGCAATAAATTATTTAACAATTCTATCGGAATGTTGAGCAATAAATTGTTCCCACGATTGGGATGATTTTTTTGTCGGTATTTTTGCCTTCTTTTTTGCTTCCGGTATCACAGGCTTCGACATCTCATAATAGTGGCAAACAGCCACAGCCAACGCATCAGTCGCATCTAAATATTTTTGGTCGTTTTCGTATTTGAGCATTTTCGACAAAATAGCAGCCACTTGTTCTTTTGATGCGGCACCAGTTCCCGTAATCGCCAATTTGATTTTTCGGGGCGCATATTCATGAATAACGATATCGTGAGAAACTCCAACAGACATTGCGACACCCTGTGCCCTACCCAGTTTCAACATTGACTGGACATTTTTGCCATAAAACGGTGCCTCCAACGCCATTTCGTCGGGAGCGTATTTTTCAACTATTGAGGTTAGCGTTTTATAAATTTTCTGCAACTTAGTATATGGGTCCTGCAACTTCTGCAATTCAATGACACCAATTTCCAACACGGACAATTGCCTACCTTCGGCTTTTATCAAACCGAAACCCATCACATTTGTTCCCGGATCGATGCCAAGAATTATTTTCTCCATCCGTAGCGTTTATCCAAATATTCCTTGAAAGCAGGATAATTTCCTTCAATTTTATCAAAATATTCCAGTTTATCTTCCAATCCGCTTAAACTTTCCGGTAGTTCTGGATCAACACCTATAGCATCAATAATGGCTTTCGGGAATTTCGCAGGATGTGCCGTTTCCAACGAAACCAACAATTGATCTGCTGCAGGTTTTTCGTTTGACAAATAATCTTCAACGCACTTCCATCCTACTGCACCATGAGGTTCAAGCATAACGTGATATTTGTCCCACGCAAGCTTTATTGTTTCGCGCGTTTCGGCATCAGTAACACTTTGAGCAACAAAGATTTTATCCATTGTGGCAAAATCAGGTTCTTTTAAAATCAAACCTTTTTCATCCATATTTCCGCCAAACAACTCTATCAAACGAGCCAAATTACTTGGATGACCAACATTCATTGCACTAGACAAACAATTTTTCGATGGCTCTATTTTGCTGTATTTGTGAGTTTTCATCAATTTTTCAAACTCATCATTTTCGTTAGTAGCAACAAGAATTCGTTTTACTGGAAGTCCCATTTTCATAGCCAAAACGCAACCCATCATATCGCCGAAATTTCCCGAAGGAATACAGAAAACAACGCTTTCCAAATCGCTTGATTCTTGTTTGCGAAGCTTGGTGTATGAATAAATGTAATACACAATCTGAGGAATCAAACGACCGATATTTATTGAATTAGCACTCGTAAAATTCAAACATTCCAAATCAGGATCGGAAAATGCTTGTTTTACCATGGCCTGCGCATCGTCGAATTTTCCATCTATGGCAATAATTTGCACATTTTTCTGCAACGTAGTCATTTGCCTACGTTGGCGGTCGCTCACTTCTTTTTCAGGGAACAATACAGCAATTTGAATGTTATTCAAACCATAAAACGCATGTGCCATAGCACTACCAGTATCACCCGAAGTTGCAGTTAAAATCAACTTGTTTACATTTTGACGTTTCAAAAAATATTGCATCATGCGTCCCATCATTCTTCCTGCAAAATCCTTGAACGAAGCCGTTGGACCTTGATCCAAACGCATAACATATTTTCTGTCAGCCACATGTTCCAAAGGCACATCGAAATTGTAGGCGTCTTTCGTCATCGCCAACAAATCAGACATTGGAACCTCATCTCCCAAAAATTTAGAGAAAACAGTTGCTGCAATTTCATAATATTGTTTGCCTTTCAATGCATTCAATTCATCTTTAGAAAAAGTAGGAATTGCATTTGGCATGAACAAACCTTTATCTGGAGCCAAACCTTTCAATAAAGCCTCGCCGAAAGTAACCTCGGCGGCCTTATGGTTCGTTGAAAAATATTTTATTTGAGACATTGTAATTTTTTTTACAAAAGTATAAAAATAAAAAATACCATTAAATCTCTTGCGCAATCTTTGCTATAACAAACCGATATATGAGCACATTCTTCCTGTTACTCCATCCCTACGATATGAAAAAAACAATTCTGGATTTGAAAATGTATCGAGACTGGCATTATAAATACACCCAATACCTGTTTCACACAATATATCTTCCACACGTCCATTCAAATCAAGATAACGAGTATTGTTCCGACGAATAATATATTGCTCTGGAAAGAAATCATAAAACTCTTCTCCAACCTCATAATTTTCCTTGGAAATCATTGGACCGATATATGCCGTAAGATTTTGAGGATTAATGAGATGAGATAATTCCGCTACCATATTTTGAATAATGCCATCGCGAGTTCCTCTCCAACCACAATGTAAACCAGCTATTAAAGAAAAATCCTTGTCGTGAAACAATATCGAACCACAGTCTGCAATTGAAATCGTCAATAATGTTCCTCGTTCCGTCGTGAAAAAACCATCAGCTTCTGTATCATTTTTAAATGATGAAGTAACCCGAACAACGTCAGCAGAGTGGATTTGATGAAGATTGACAACTCTCATATTTGGAGCGACAACATTGAAAAAACGTTGACGATTTTCCAACACATTTTCTGGCAAATCTTTAGAATGCAAACCAACATTCATACTTGCATACACACCATTACTGACGCCACCCTGCCGGGTTGAAAAACCTGCCACACATTTTGAATTTCGTATCCATTCAAAATGTGGAATTTCACCACAGATTTTATTCGGTTGCATCAACATCAAAAACTTTTCAGACCAAAAATAGATAATTCGGCGAAGGATTACGGCTTTTTTGATTGAAAAGTATAACTTTGTATAGTTAATTTTCAAAATGAAAGGAACCATACAAAATATCATCGCGAAATCAATTGCTGTAAAAACAGCGCTATTGAACGACGAAACGACAATCAAGCAAATAGAAACTGTTGCCGAAAAAATGATTGAATCATACAAATCTGGCAACAAGACAATGTTTGCTGGCAACGGAGGAAGTGCTGCCGATGCTCAGCATTTGGCGGCAGAACTTGTCAATCGCTTTTGCTTTGACCATATCGGTTTACCAGCTATTGCCCTTTCTACCGATTCTTCAATCGTAACTTCAATAGCAAACGATTACGGATACGATGTACTTTTTTCCCGTCAAATTGCTGCTCAAGGCAAGAATGGTGATATTTTCATAGGAATCTCAACCTCTGGAAATTCCGAAAATATCATCAAAGCTATTCAAACTTGTAAGGAGAGAAACATCTTTACCGTTGGCTTTACGGGAGAAAAAGGTGGGAAAATGGCTTCAATGTGCGACATTTGTATATGCGTTCCCTCAACAGAAACTGCAAGAATTCAAGAATCGCACATAATGATTGGTCATATTCTTTGCGGATTAGTAGAAAATGCAATTTTCAAACAATAACCATGGAACATTTATACATAGACAAATCACCTCATACTCCAGAAGTTTACTTCAACATTGATGATAGCAAACTTTGTATAATTGGACGTTCTTTCCCGGAAGATGCGGCACAATTCTATATGCCAATAATGTCATGGTTGGAAAATAACATCCAAGAATTTGAAAATGGATTTGCAATAGACGTTCAATTGGAATATTACAATACTTCGTCTTCTAAGTATCTTCTCAAAATGTTCTACTTTTTGGAAAAATATCACGAAGAACATAACTATCCTGTCAAAGTTATCTGGAAATACCCAAGTAACGATGAAGATATGAAAAACGCAGGATTGGAATACCAGCAATTCGTTGGGGTTCCTTTTGAATTTGTGGCAATAGACTAAATTCCCGACTATGAATAAAACCGTTCACACTCTCGATTTTGAAAAAATACTTCAAATTCTAAAAGACACAGAAGACAAATACGTGTTTGAAAGAGTTAACCTGATTCCCAAAGAAGAAGATTTACTGGAAAAACTTCAAAAATACGTGAATTGCACCGAAATTAAACGTAAGGCGGTTTTAGGTATAGATATCTACAAATATTCGTCATACGAAGAATTTGCACAAACATTAGTGCCTTGCATGTTCAAACTGCTCTTTCGTGAAACTATTGAGCGTTGCTTTAAATATCACGCATTTCTTTTTCAGAAATATACAAAAATTGAATTTGAAGAAAATTTCATCAGTACTGGTGACGGTGGATACGTTATTTTTGACACTCCATTGCACGCATTAATTTTCGCCTGCAATTTTGCCATCGTACTTCGAACTTACAATTCATACCATTTGTATCCGAAACTTCGTAAAATCGTTGGTGGCGCAAGTGTCAGATACGCAATAACATACGACAAACTATATTATTTCGACAAAAGTCACTACGGACGGGCAATAATTAACAATGCACGTATTTTGAGCAAAGACACGCTTAACCGTTGCATTATCGACCAGAACGTTTATGACTGGTTTACGCTGAATATTGATGGTATGGAAAATCTGCAGTTGATTACAATTGACGATATAACTAATATCTACGAATTTCAAGGCAGCTACGACAATCAAATTCTTGATGAACAGTCCGATATTATTTTTGGACATTCCATTTCGCGTGAAACAGGAATCATCAACTCCGATGTTTTAAAAATTGGTGAAATTCACTCAAAAGAAGCAAATATCAGCGTGTACAACATTCACTTACAAATTGTCAGTCGTTGGCAACGTGGCGAATCAGAACGCATGATTACTGTGAGTCTTGGGAACTTGAATACAACAAGTTTGGTGTAAAAACTCTTTGCCCATAGTTTTGAATTTTAATTGCGTTAACAAAAAAAATTATACCTTCGCCGAAATTTAAACACAATAAGCTTATGAAGAAATATGTCTATTTTATCCTTTGCGGACTGATTGGTTCTGC
This sequence comes from uncultured Bacteroidales bacterium, assembly GCA_937892155.1. Lineage (GTDB taxonomy): Bacteria > Bacteroidota > Bacteroidia > Bacteroidales > UBA1715 > UBA1715. The sequence continues at coordinate 102,769 of CALAUG010000060.1, forward strand.
GCTGTTCACTTCATGTAATAAAGATGATGATTCAGCCACACCAGAATTGAAATCTGAAAAAATTAAATACAACCCTGACGGCTCAATTGCTGTTAAGGAGGTTTACACGTATGACAAAAAAGGTCGTGTAACTTGTTTTGAAAGTTACTTTTTTGGAGAACTCTTCGAGAAAGAATATAACTTCAAATACGAAGGAACAACGGCAACATTCGAGCGTATGGAGAGAAACAATGTCTATACAGGTAAAAAAGTTTTTCGTAACGAAAATTGTATTTACGATGAATTTATAACTAACCAATATTTCGATGGCGAAACCGAAATACAAAGCGAAACGTACACTATTAACGATGCCGGATTTGTTACAAGCTATATAAAGGTAAACGACTACGAAAAAGAAGAACGTAGTTATACCTATGAAGGCAATGTGGTAAAATATACGAAAAACGTTACTTTCGAAGACTTTCCTGCCGAAGTAACAGACTATACAATAGAATATGCTGACGCAAGTTACAAGCAAATCAAAAAGATAAACATTGTCTTAGATCCTAATACAGAAGATTCAGTGATGAAAGAATACGTATACTCCTACGATAATCAAGGAAGAATCAATGGTGTTAAATATTATTACCAAGGAGAATTGTACGAAGAACAAAAAGATTATTCATACAATGGTTCAAAGGTTACATACAAAGAATGTATGTACGACAATGGCGAAATGTACAATGAATATACTTGCGAAGAGATTAATTGGAAAGGAAAGAATTCAAGCGAAGCATTACCATTTTCTCCAGTATGTATGACTTTTAATATAGAAGGAAATACACCAGAGGAAGAAGAAATTCCACTTGGAGCATTTTGGAATGATGTTAAATATTCAAAGTCAGAGTATATGGATGCTGGCATTACTGTGAGCTATGGTTTTGTTACGGTCGATAAATTTTATTTAACTAAGTCTGTTGAAGAGAGTTCATTTATGGTTTGGAAGGAACTGTCAGAGGATGAGGCAAATAAATTTGTTGAAGCATATAAAAATTGCGAAGGAAATATTTCTTCGTATGAGTGTTGGGTTCGGAACTCTAATGACGATTGTTCAAGTTATAAATATTGCAAAGGCGTGGATGCTGGTTTTTAAACCAACAAAAAAGTCCAACCATAATGGTTGGACTTTTTTATTTACAGTATAATGATGCCAACGGGTTATTGTATTTTTTTCAATTCAAAAGTTGTTTCGAAAATAGGAACTTCTTCATTGTTGTCAACTCCATCATTTGGTAACTTGGTACGAATAGCACTCCAATACATTTTACCATTTTTAATACTGTCGATAACCCACCATTCACGGTAGTTTTTTCCTGAGACGTCACTCCAAGAAGTTGCAAGCCAATCACCATCAACAAAATAATCTGCAGTTGGTTGTTCTTTTGGAACCCATTCATCTTGGTCATTCTTCACATAGTAAACATAAGTTCCGTCTGCTTTATATTCCCAGTGGTGGTTGATGTCGCCATACGTTTCTTCTCCTGTTAGTTTAACACCTTCCCACATACCAATTATATCAGAAGAATAATCTTTATTGATTTTTTTGTAAACATTTTGTACAGCAGGTTTATCTGCTGGTCCAGCCTGACTTATAACCAAACTATCTGCAGAAATAAATTCGATTTTGCGTGTTTTATCCAAACCGCCTGTTCCATCATCTGCTGGTTTATCAGGTGCACCTGCTGGTTTGTTGCCAGCTCCGTCCTGAGTTTCATCACCATCTTGGTGAACAAATTCTATCTCGTTACCATTCAATTTATAGTATGAGCGACGTTTTGCTTCCCAAATAGATTTTTCTCCTTCTTTTGAAGCAGAAGTTATCAGTGTTCCATTGTCAAATGTCAACACTTCCATGTTGTTTGTTGGACATGGGTGATTATCAAACATTACCATGCGCCACTTCCCTTGTAGTAATTCGTTTGTACTAGGAGAATCATCGTCTTTGTTACAGCTGGTAAATAACAAAGGTAACACAGCTAAAGCAAGAAAAATTTTTTTACTCATAACAATAATTTTTAGATTGATATATACGCAAATGTACAATAATTTTAAATTCTCAGGGTTTCGAAATAAATATAACTATATCTTTGTGTATTAGATTTATGGGGCTTATCAATAAATGACTATGGAAAAAACTGAATTCATGACTCCTCCGTTGCATACAAATTTTCTTGCAAAAAAATTATTTGAAAACGGCGGAAAAATTAAAGACTGCGCCATTGCATATCTCGGCGTAAATGGCGGTGGACCAACAACAAAACATTCTCATGAGCACGACCATTTGTTTATTGTAACCGAAGGCGAAGCTCGCATTGAATTTGAAGACGAAGAGATTATTCTTCACAAAAACGAATCGTATTTGGTAAAAGGTACAAGATTGCATTCCGTATGGAACAATATTGACGGAACAACTGTGATGATTGGCATTTCGGTGGAATAGCAATTTATACGGTATGAAAAAACTATTTTTTACAACAATAATTCTATTTGTCAGTCTTTCGCTTTTTGCCCAAAAGATTTTGTTTATTGGCGATTCCATAACAGATGGGAAATGGGGACAAGAATGCGACGGAACGCGAAACACCGAAGATTGGAATCATATTTTCGGACATGGATATATGTACATTTGTGCAGCGGAGTTTATGGCTGAATATCCCGAACTACATTTGGAATTTTATAATCGTGGAATAAGCGGAAATACCATTGATGACGTATCAAAACGATGGAAAACTGACGCATTGGACATCAATCCCGATGTACTTACCATTTTGATAGGTATTAACGACGTTTTGAATAACAATTTAAAACCCGACACGCTTGCTTTTGAGAAAAAATATAGAGACTTGCTAACTCAAAGTCGTAAGCAAAATCCAAACCTGTTGATTATTATTGGCGAACCATTTTGTGAACAAGGTTTTCGTGTTGACAATGAAGGCGTTGCACGAAAAAGTTGCGAAGCATTGGCACGTGCAACCAAACGAATTGCTGCAGATTTCAACGCAGTGTATCTTCCGTTTCAGTCGAAATTTGACGATGTTTGTAAGACAAATGAGAGATATTATAAAACTCCGTCAACATATTGGATTTGGGACGGAGTGCATCCAACACCTGCCGGACACTACAAAATGGCAGAAATGTGGATGAATAACATGCGGTTCTTATTGCCAACAATATTGAAAGAATAATTTATCAGCAAGTCAAAAATCTTTCCTCAAATAATATCTCGGACCTTCTTCTCCGTATTTACCCAAAAATTTGAAACCAGCATTCAATAGAACTTTTTGGGATTTCTTGTTATCTTCTGTTGTTTCTGCTTCAATAACAATAACATTTTCTTGCATAAGAGCCCATTCAGAAACTGCTTTTATCGCTTCGGTCATGTAGCCGTTACCGCAGAATCCGTCTCGTAAACCATAGCCAATTTCAATGCTACCATTTGCATCAAGACCTTTGAAACAAAAGTTCCCAACAATGGTGCCCGTCGCATTTTTCAATTCCATTTGCCATAAAGCATACCACATTCTTTTTTCGGGTGTTGCCAAACATTCTTGAAGCATTTCGGAATATGCTTGCCTCATCAGTTCATCTTTTTCTGCAACAACCATTTCTCGCATAGTATCATCACTGGCAGGGAAAAGGAACAATCGTTCTGTTTCTATTTTCAATTCTTTCATAATGCCACCGAAACGATTTTCTAAAATAGTTGTCCTGGCAAGACTTTCTTTTCCTTATACGGAAAAGTTGCTTCGAATTTCTCGAAATCTTCTGGATTTTCATCACAAACGAAATAACCTTTTGGTGTGTGATACGTACCTTCAATTCCATTCAGATAACCAGGAATAAGTTCCTGAGCAAGAAAATAAGGCACATCACTTTCTTTTGGCTCTCCGTGATAATGAATATTTAACGTACTTGCAAGTACAAATCCCGCGTGTTTGTAGAACTCAATGTTGCCTTCCATACACAAACAACCAACGCCCAACGCTTTTGCTTTTTCAATGGAATACTGCAACAATTTCAACCCATAACCTTTTCTCTTATAATCTGGAAGAATGCTGATAGGTCCAAAAGTCCAGGCAGGAAACTCTGTTCCATCTTCACGAACAATTACTGCTTTTGAGAACATCACATGTCCGATAATTTTTCCATCTTCTTCCATCACGAAACTCAGCTCTGGAATAAAATTCGGATCATTCCTATATTGATTAAGCACAAAATGTTCTCTACATCCTGGGCAATACACATTCCAAAATGCTTCGCGAGTCAAGTTTTCTACTTCCCGATAATCCTGCGGTTGTTCCAATCGAATATTCATATTTTACATCATAAATTATTATACATCGTTACTTACGTCTTTTTACCGTCGGCACCACAAATCCCACGACAATTACACCAATTAAACCGGCAACGGCTACAACAATTTTTACCCACGTGGTTTGAATACAGAAAATAATTGATATTGAGCACATAACAACCATAAGACCTATTGCCCACAACTTGGCGCAGATACGCATTCCTCTTTCTTTTTCATAATTACGAATATATTTTCCTAACCACGAATTGAGCAGTTTTTGTTGCAGTTGCTGCGAACTGCGATAGAAAAGCCACGATGCTAAAAGTAAAAACGGTGTGGTTGGCAATCCTGGCACAACAATTCCAAGAATGCCTAAAATCACACAAAGTGAACCAGCTAAAACGAATAAATTTTTTCGCATTGTACGGTTTTAGATGTTATATTTTTCTTTGTATGCGTTTTTTCCTTCCTCACTTAGAGAATTGAAATAGGCTTTCCAACCTGGGCAAAATCCTATATGCCATCGCCAGAAACGACCAAGCAGAGATTTTGGATTCTTGTCGTATTTTGCACGAAGTTTACACGAAGCACAAGGGATAGGTGATTTTTCCAATTTATAGATTTTTACTTGTTCTTTGTCGCCACCAAGCAACCGACTACAAGTGTTGAGCATTCCCGTGTCTTTGAAGCCACATTTTATCATCACTCTGCCAGAAGCAGGATTTCCAATAAAATGATCGGACCAAATGGTATTGAATCCTTTTTCATTAAAACAATAGTTTATCATAAGTCGCAAAGACTCTGTGCAAATACCTTGATTCCAATATGGTTTTGCAATCCAATAGCCAACTTCGCAGTCGTTTTCGCCAATAGAAATGTTACTTTTCCCGAATGGGAAATAGCCCATACAGCCAATAACTTCGTCCGATTCCTTTAGTACAATAGCCCACGTGCAATCGTTTGTAAAAATTTTACGAATCACCGACAAACTTTCTTCTACATTTTTGTGTGGCGTCCAGCCAGCACGAGGCCCAACATCGGGGTCAGAAGCGTATTTGAAAAGAGATTCTGCATCACTTTCGAGCCACCGACGAAGAAGTATTCTATTTGTTTCCATAATGGAAAATCATTTAATGTAATGTAGCAAAAATACGTAATTTTTCATTCTCGTCTATCTAACAGATAGATACGTATAATTGAAAAACTATCTCTGCATAGATTGTTTTGTAACCCGTTGATTATCAGTATTATACTTTTTATATAGAGTTCGTTGTGTTATTGTAACAAAAAGTAGTAATTTTGTACCCGATTTGAATCAAAAAGGAACCCTTTGCCGAATCAGATATTAGTGGATATGCTGATGGAGCGAAGGAATAGAATAAATAAAACTTATCTAAACTTATTAAAGTATGAAAAAATTTTTTCTTATTTTGACTGTGCTTACTATGAGCGTTGCTGCGTTTGCACAGGAAAAAATCACTTCTCCGTCTGAAATCACCAGTGGTAATAAATACTACATTGGTGCAACCACTGGTGATGATGATTTTTATTTCTATGTTGATGGAACTTCAACAACTGAATCAATTAAAGGTGTAGCCAAAGAAGACAAAGCAGATGCTGTGGCACTTACGTTTACTGCCGTTACTGGTGGTTGGACCATTCAGTTTGACAATGGTAACTATTTGGGGTTGAAAAATGCGAAAGACAACGGAGCAGTTCAAGTGCTTGAAGAAGCTATGGTGTGGCAAATAGAAGAAAATAAAGGTCTTCTTAGTTTACATCCAAATGACGACTTTTACTTGCAAAAGAATAATAGCGGTACTCAATTTGGTTCATACAAAAACATACAAGTCAATGTTTGGTTAGAATTTGCAGGTTCTGCTCCCGTTCTTGCTACCTTTGAAGGCTTAGTTATCAAAGGTAAGGCTACGAAGATGGAATACGAGGTAGGTGAAGCATTTGACCCTACAGGTTTGGAAGTTTGGGGTGTCTACACCAAGATAATGAAGGGCGATTCTACTTCTCAAATTAAGAGTGGACTGACATGGTCGATTGATCCCGAAACCTTTGCTGAAGCTTCGGATAATGCGTCGGTTACGCTTTCTGCTTCTTATAAAGACAAAACCACTGCTAATACCACCATTACGGGTATTCAAGTAAACAAACCTATCATTGAGCGTGATACCGTGGATATTATTTCGAATACGATGACCTATAAAGATTTCATCGCTTCCAACCAAGCTGTTCAATTCTATGCAGGTGGAGATGCTGAAGGATATAGTACATTCCTTGTAACTTCCAAGAATGCTACTTCTGTAGAGGGTACATTTGATATCTATGTTGGTTACACATTTGCCGATTCTATTGATGGAAGCCAAATTAGTTTTGAAGAGGGTCAGATCACTGTTACTGCAGAAGAAAAAGGTATTCGTTTGACTGGTTGGGCAATCGGCGATAACGAGAAATACTACCGCCTCAATTGGTTCAAACAAACCGTAATTGACGAGCGTGATACGGTTGACATCGTAAGTACTGCTTTGCAATACTATGACCTGATTGCTACGAACAAAGTGGTTCTCTATTATGCCACTGACGTTGAGGGTTATTCCCTCTTTCGCATAGCGAGCAATAATGTTACATCTGTTGACGGTACTTTCAAATGGTCTGATGGCACAATCAATAATCCTAACTCTTACTTTTCTGTAAGTGGTACAGATAAGACTTATTTCCAAGATGGTGAGTTCACCATGGTTACTACTGATGAAGGCACATCTTTGACTGGTTGGATGATTGGCGCAGATGAGAAATATTATCGACTCAATTTGTCTAAAAAAGCTGGCGTGCTTGACTACGACACCAACACTCCGTTTGAGGCCGAGTTCTCTTATTACGACATGGAAGTATCTATCGAGAACGGTGTGATTAGCATCTTCGCTACCAACGCAGAGAACCTCACCATTGGTTTGGAACTCTATACCGATCCTGCCACTACTAAGATTCCTGCTGGGACATACGTCATCTCTGATTCTCAAGAAGCGGGTACTGCGCTCAAATCTGTAGGTGTCTTGGGCGGTTTCTTGTCCGAGAGCTGGGCAGGTGTAAGAGGTTCAAGCGGTCTTGAAAAATGCTGGTTCATCGTTGAAGGCGATGTTACCCTGAGCTATGACGGGTACGGAAAACTGAAAGTCGTTGTTAACGGCACGAACTCTTGGGGACAACCTGTTAATGCAACGATTGAATACGAGAAACTTGAACCTAAGGAAACGGTTGAGATTAACAACGCAGATTTTTATGCATCTAACAATCTTGGTGTCATGAAATTCTATGGCAGCAACGACGATAATAAGTTTGACTTGTATGTTAATACAGAAACAACCACAGGTGACTTCACAGACGCTATTGACTTTGGTGATTGCAAAATATTCATCGCAGACGGTTCTTCTATAGGCGTTTTGGACGCAGACGAGTTCAAGGTTGTTGCTGATGGCAAAAACCTGACCTTGACCGCAAAACTGCTGGGTTCAGACACTATCCAATACAACATCACCGCTACCGGTTATCTCGGCGCTCTTGAGTACGATGCAAAGGAAAGTTATAATGGTAAGTTCGCTGTAGAAGAAGTAACGCTTACACAAACTGATACACTGGTGAATATTATCGGTCTCAACGCCGCAGGAGACTCGGTTCATATTATTGTCGAGGGCGAATTAATTGGAGGTGTTCTCGCAGCAGGCGAATACACGAATATCGTGGCTTCTCCGGGTGTCTATAATTTTAATTTCACTCCTTCGTTCGTACTTAACGAGGGGGCAATTTGGTTCATCCAAAGTGGCAAACTGACCGTTGCCGATAATGGTTCGATGACCTTTGAGGGCATTAACTCGTACGACAAGAACGTAACCATCACCATCGCCTCTGTTACCGCAGGTATCACAGTGAACGTAACCGTTCCTCAGGGTACTCCTGCTTGCTATTTCTATGGCGAGATGTCTGGCGACCAGTTCGTTGAAATGACAAAATTGGATGATACCCACTTTACCATTGATTTCCCTAATGCTACCTCCATAGGTTGGGGCTACAAGTTTGTTTGGGAGAATGGTAACTGGGCTACTGCCAATAGTGATCCAGAAGGTGATATCAGTGTAGAACCTGATAATGGCGAAATCAATATAGAAATTAAAGCTTGGGGAACAGTTCCTGCTCCCGCTGAATGCAAGTACACCGAATATGAAAACTGGCAAATTAAGTTTGGTCCAGATTGGACATGGTCTGATAATATGACCAAGGTTGAGGACGGTCTCTTCAAAATGGAAATTGAATGGGACGGAACTGGTTTCAACATTAAGAGCGATGAGAACCCTATTAAGAAAGATTGGTTCCCTGTAGAAGAACTTGTTATTGGCGAAGAAGTGATAGCGCCTGTAATTGTTGATGTATATCTAAAGGTTATTGACGATGAGCATATCAGAATTGGTATTGGCACTAATCCTGGTGTTGGTCCTACAGATGCAATAAACATCATCAATACAGAAGATGTCCCTAATGGTGCTATAATCAAAGATGGGAAAGTTTATATCATTCGTAATGGGAAGGTATATAACTTACAAGGTTCCGAAATTAAGAATGCTGACGAGATTTTGAAATCAATACAGTTCTAATTTTTATGTGATCAAGCCACAAAGTGGCTCTAAATCGCAGAACTTTTCAATAGTTACAAATGCAGAATTCCAGTAATGGGGTTCTGCATTTTAATTAATACATTGTTGGAACCGTTTTTTTACAGAGCAACGCATAATGAAGAATTCGTTTTTAGAAATAGAGAAAACTGACAACTGATTTTTGATAATAGACAACATTATTCAAGTTTATTTTCTATGTATATCATTTCTTCTCTCTCATGTCGCTTTGTGCCATATGAACAAAAAATCGTGTATATTTGCATCTGTTTTGATATAACATACAATATGGATACAGTTTTAAGTGGCATACGCCCTACAGGAAATCTCCATTTAGGAAATTATTTTGGAGCATTGAAAAACTTCATCGCAATGCAGAACGAATATAATTGTTACTTCTTTATTGCTGATTTACACTCTCTTACAACACATCCAACACCCGAAAACATTCAAGGAAATGTTCGCCAAATTCTTGCAGAATACTTGGCTGCTGGTTTGGACCCTGAAAAAGCAACAATCTATGTTCAAAGTGATGTGAAGGAAGTTATAGAATTGTATCTATACTTGAATATGAACGCATATCTTGGTGAATTGGAACGCTGCACCTCGTTTAAAGACAAAATCCGCCAACAGCCAAACAACGTAAATGCTGGATTATTGACATATCCAACTTTGATGGCTTCGGATATTTTGATTCATCGTGCTACCAAAGTTCCTGTTGGAAAAGACCAAGAACAACATTTGGAAATGACACGAACATTTGCCGCTCGTTTCAATAGAATGTACAAAGTTGATTATTTTCCTGAACCTCAAGCTTTTAACTTTGGGAAGCAGTTGGTAAAAATTCCTGGACTGAATGGAAATGGTAAAATGGGAAAATCAGAAGGTGAAGGAAATGCAATTTTCTTGGCTGATTCTCCTGAAGCTATTCGCAAAAAAGTTATGAAAGCCAAGACTGATTCGGGACCAACTGAACCAAATCAACAAAAACCTGAAGAGATAGAAAATCTTTTTCAGTTAATGCGCGTAGTTTCTAAACCAGAAACTGTTCAATATTTTGACGATCTTTATAATACTTGTCAGATCCGATACGGAGATATGAAAAAACAACTTGCAGAAGATATGATTCAATTTGTATCGCCTTTTAGCGAGAAAATCAAAGAATATCTTTCAGACAAGGAATACCTCGATAAAGTAGCAAAATTGGGTGCCGACAAAGCACGAGAAAATGCATCGAAAACTATTAGAGATGTTCGTGAAATAATCGGTTTTAAGGCCTATTAATAGCGATTAGTGTTTAGATATTATTAAAAGTTAGTTCTTAATCATAGTAGCAACTACTCTCTGACAACTGACTCCTATAACGGTTGCGTGTAAAGTTCCACGTCGGATTCTTCTATTGTCTTTCCACTCAAAATAACCAAACGCTCTATTACGTTGCGGAACTCACGAATATTTCCTGTCCACGGGTATGTTTGTAATTTCTTAATCGCAGCAGCAGACAATTCCTTTTTCGGCACGCCCATTTCTTTACACGACTCATTCACAAAATGTTCGGCCAACAATGGAATATCGTCAATACGTTCGCCCAACGAGGGTACCTTTATAAGAATTACACTCAAACGGTGATATAAATCTTCACGGAAACGTTTTTCCTCGATTTCTTCTTTCATATTTTTATTGGTAGCTGCCAACACGCGCACATCTACTGAAATATCCTTATCGCTACCAACACGAGTAATTTTTTGTTCCTGTAACGCACGCAAAACTTTTGCCTGGGCAGGTAAACTCATATCGCCAATTTCGTCAAGAAACAACGTTCCGCCGTCGGCCTGCTCAAATTTACCTATGCGGGTTTTTATTGCTGACGTGAAAGCTCCCTTTTCGTGTCCAAACAATTCACTTTCAATTAATTCCGATGGGATTGCCGCACAATTGACTTCGATGAACGGAGCATTTTTTCTATTACTCTGTTCGTGAAGCGCGCGCGCAACAAGTTCTTTTCCAGAACCATTCGGACCAGTTATCAAAACACGCGCATCGGTTGGAGCAACTTTGCCCACAATCTCGAAAATCTTTTTTAATGGTTCCGATTGACCAATCATTTGATATTTCGAAGCAACTTTCTTCTTCAACATTGTGGTTTCCTGAACAAGATTTTTCTTGTCCAAGGCATTACGAACCGTAACCAAAATACGATTCATATCCAATGGTTTAGAAATAAAATCGTATGCTCCGATTTTAATAGATTTTACGGCAATATCGATTTCTGCATGACCCGACATCATAATCACTGGCAAATCACCACGTTCCTTCAAAACTGCTTCCAAGAAAGCCATTCCGTCCATTTCCGGCATTTTTATATCGGAAAATATCAAATCAAATTTCCCATTTTGAACTTTTTGCAATGCTTCTACGCCATTTTCGGCAACATCAACCTTGTAATCCTCATATTCAAGAATTTCCTTCAATGAATTGCGGATAGCACGTTCATCATCAACAACTAAAATCGAAGCCATTATATTTTTTGAATTAATTGTTCTTTTTCAACTGTAACAACTCCAGGTTGCTCGCATACCAAACCTCCTGCAATATTTGAAATCCGCGCGATTTCTTCCATCGGGAATCCAAGCACGTAGCAAACCGAAGCCGTACTGATTACTGTGTCGCCGGCGCCAGAAACATCGGCAACATGACGGACTTGCGTAGGAATTTGTACGTAACGATTTTGGTCTGCAACAAAAATTCCCAATTCCGACAAAGTTATCATCATTGTCGTGATGTTCTGTTTATGCATAAATTCTTTTGCTAACGCAAATAATGCTTCGGTATCATCTTTCCTACACGATTTTCCTAAACCTTCCGTAAACTCCTTAAAATTAGGTTTAAACAAAGTTACATTTTTGAAGTTGTTGAAATTTCGTTTTTTAGGGTCAACCAAAACTGGAATGTTCAATTTATGTGCTTCTGACACTACAAAATCAATCAATTCTTTTGAAAACACACCTTTATCGTAGTCCTGAAGAATGATTGCGGAAACTTTTTGTTCTTCTATTGCACGACGAATGCAGACTTTTAGTTTATCCAAAACATCTTCGCTCAATTCGTTAGTTTGCTCGCTATCAACACGAAGCATTTGTTGCTTGCCACAAATCACACGAGTTTTCACCGTGGTTTTACGTGACGAATCGACCACGCAATATTGAGCATCGATATGTCTTTTTTTCAAAATCGAAAAGAACTTGTTTCCCGCTTCGTCATTCCCCACAACGCTACAAATAATTGGTTTCATACCAAGCGAAGCAATATTTTTCACCACATTTGCCGCACCACCAAGGCGATCTTCGGTTGAGGCAACATTCACAACCGGGACAGGAGCTTCAGGCGAAATTCTGTCAACACTTCCCCATATATATGAATCAAGCATAACGTCGCCAACGACCATTATTGCTTTCGATTCTGAATTCTGAAATACTGATTTATAATCCATCCGAATAGATTTTCAAAGTATTCACAAATATATGTTTTTAAATAAAAAACGACAACCCTTTCGAGTTGTCGTTTCCTATTCTTTTGAATAAAAATTATTTTTCTGAACCTAAAATTAATGGTAATCCATTGCTACCAGCACTACCAACTATCACAGTTTTTGAATTTTGAGATTTACTCAACTCCAATGTGGCTTCAATACCACGCATTTTCAACAAGTTTGGCGTCAAACTATTGTTGATGATGTTGTTTGCTTTCGCAACACCTTCTGCTTCAATTCTTTTACGATCGGCTTCGGATTTTTCCTTCTCCAAACGGAATTGGTAAGCAAGAGCTTCTTGTTCTTGTTTCAATTTACTTTCGATTGCCGAACGAATATCTTGTGGCAAATTGATAGAACGAATCAATAAAGCTTTCATTTCTATGTTGTTGTCACGCAATTTTTTACCAGCTTCCTCTATGATTGTTGTCTCAACCTCGGAACGTTTTGTTGAATATATTTCTTCGGCAGTGTAACGACCTGCAACCTGACGAACCGACGAACGAACTTCAGGAATTACCAACACATTCGCATAATCGGTTCTAAATGCTTCGTACAAATAACCCACACGATTGTAGATTGGGAAGAAACGAACCGTAATTTCAATGTTGATGGAAAGTCCATTTTTATCAAGAACGTCCATTGTTTCTTCAACTTTCTGCTCTGCCACATTGAACACATACATATCATTCCATGGAGCTATAATATGGAATCCCGGTTCATACACATTTTCCTTGTCCAAACCAGTTGTGAACTGACGGAAAATTACACCACGTTCGGTTGCTTCCAACTTAATAAACATGCTGTTCCCAAAAATTATCAAAAAGAAAACAGCTACAATACCAATAATAACTAATCTTGAATACTTTCCTTTCATATCTTAATGTTTTACACTCACAAATATAGAAAATTAATGATTATGGTTTGAGTTATGAACCAAAAACTAAAAGTTAAAATTAATGAAGTGCATTTACTGCATACCGAAAACCGGATTTAAGCAACTGATTGCTTATTTCACAATGGACGAAAGATAATAAAAAAAGGAAAGGCTGTCCGAATGAACAGCCCTTCCTTTTACTTATATGTTATAGTAGTTTACTTCTTTATGAATGATTTAACTACAACACCATTTTCTGTTTGTACAAGAACCTTGTATGCTCCTTGTGCAAATTCTGATGCTACGATTTCAATTACATCACCAGATGCGATTTCCGATGCAACAACCTTTCCTGTTACCGATACAACCATTACTGATACTAACCCATCAGCTTCAACAGTTACAACGTCGTTCACGAATGTTGGGTAAACAGTTGCATTGATTTCAACATCTTCAACAGCAGCAGAAGGATCTGGATCTGGATCAGCACCCATTGCTACGATTGCCTCATATAGACGTTTTGCGGCAGCATCTACAGCTTCTTGAGTCGCAAATTCTTCGTAACGAACATCTTGAGCATCCAACCAAGCAGCTTGGAATTCATTGTATACAAGTGGAGACACTTGACCTTTAGCCCATCCAACTTGAATTGTTCCAGCAAGCACTTTGTCATATACCGAGTATGCACCCCAAATCTTGTCGTCGATCAATTTAATCAAGTATTCTTTATCAGCTTTTACAGGTGTAACCGTCAAGTTGATAACCTTTGAAACGTTATCGAATGGAGCAGTTACTGTTACTGTCGTAGAACCAACAGCATAAGCTGTTACATTACCGAAATTGTCAACACTTGCAACTGAATTGTCAGCAACCGTGTAAGTAAGATCCTTGAATGTTGCATTTGCAGGAGAAATTGTAGCCTTGATTGTAGCAGACTCACCGATTTGCAATGTAACATCTGAAATAGTCAATGAAACTACAGGAACAGTGTTAATTGTAACATATGTGAATCCTTGTACACCAGAACCATCAGCAGCTTCTGCAATGATTTGAACCATACCAGGAGCCAATGCTGTTACCAAACCTGTTGCAGAAACCTTAGCAACTGTTTCATCAGAAGAACTCCAAACTACAGCTTTATTTGTTGCAGTAGATTCACCAACATTAGCAGTCATTTGAGCTGTTGAACCAACATTCAAAGTAGTGTTACCACTAATCATGATATTCTTAACTAATTCAGTTACTTTAACTTCTACAGTAGTCATAACAGTTGGATTTGATTCCGAACGAATTGTTAATGTTGCTGTACCACCCTGATTACCTGTAATTGTAATCATACCGTTACCATTATCTACGTATGAGAAGATAGTAGAACTTGCAATTACTCTATAGTCAGTTTGCGTTGTATTTGATGGGTTAAACGAAATTGTTAACGTTTTACCAGCTTCACCTGCTGTTACTTCAACAGCTCCCACAATATCCGTAGAGATTGAAGCTACTGGAATTGTTTTAGCAACAACTTTTACAACACATTCATTTGATTCAACGCCCATGATGTCATTTGCAGTTGCAACAACCACGAATGAATCACCTGCAGAACCAGTAATTGTTAATTCACCTGTTGTAGGATCAATAGAACCACCATCACCTGATTTAATAGACCATGTGTACGTTTTATCGTCAGCATTTGCAGGCAATACAGTAGCAGTCAAAGTCTTAGAAGATTCTGCTTCCAATGTAAGTGAACTTGCAATAGCTATACTTGAAACATATACTGGTTCTTTAAGAATTGTAATTTCTGCAGCAGCACTCTTCATGGTTGCAGAAGTACCATCAGCCTTCAAATAAGTGATAGTAGCTTGTACCTTAACTGTACGATCTGATGTAACAGAACCAGCAGTAAGAATACCTGTAGAAGCTATTTCTGCGTATGAACCACCACTAATAACATTCCAAGCTATATCTGTTACGATAGCATTTGATGGATTAAACTCAATTTGTGAAGACAAATCAAGAGTACCCTTAGATTCAAGTTCGTAACTTGCTTCTGCAAACGTTGCACTTTCAAGTGGGAAGATTTGATCCATAACTTCTACTTCACAAGTTGCTTCCATACCTTCTGTGTATGTAGAGTAACAAGTGATTGTTGCTACACCAGCTTTTACAGCCGTAATTTCACCTGTTTTAGCATTAACAGTTGCAACGCTCTCATTACTTGATTTCCAAGCAATAGCTTTGTTATCAGTACCTTCTTCAGGAAGAATTGTAACATTGAAGCTACTGTATGTATCACCTTCTCTCATTGACAATGAAGTTTTGTTCAATTTGATAGATGTTACAGCAGGATCAGAACAATCTTTTACGAGGAATGATTCTTCAGCAGTACCTGTACAACCATTTGCATCAGTATAAGAATATGTTACCGTATATGTTCCATCACCCAATGTTTTTGGAACAAATGAAGATGCTGCAGTACCATTGATAGCGAAATCACCGCCAGCTGGAGTTGCAGTTAGCTCAACTTCTGTATCCGAAGCATCACAATATACATCACCAACTGTGATTGATGGAGTTGGCAACGCATTTACAGTCAACGTAGCAGTTGCAGCCTCAGAAGTACAACCATCTACAGTTTGAGTAACTGTGAATGTGTAATCTTTAGCAGTTGTTACACCCGATACCGACAATTCCGAAGAACTACCTACAAGAGAATTAGTAGCATCGTACCATTGTAAACCTGTACCAGTTGCAGACAGTTTGTAATCAGCTTCTGTTCCTAAACATGCATTCTCTGAATTTGCAGTTGGAGCAGCAGGCGTTACTTTTACAGTATATACAACTTCTGCGAAATCTGAAGCACAACCATTAACAACTTGATTTACATAATATGTTGTTGTTTCAGTAATTGAAGTTGGAGTGTATGATTTGCTTGCTGTTGCAAGAGCTGCAGCAGACTTATCAGCATACCAGTCAGCAGATTCAACAGTTGTCATTGCAACCAATTCAGCACCAGAGCAAGAAGATGCACCCGTTGCAGTTGGAACAGCAGGTTTAGCAATTGTGCTAACTTTTACAGAACCACGAGCACTTTCGCAAGAACCCAAGTTTTGTGAAGCATAGTATGTACCAGCTTCTGTAACTTCTAATGTTGCACCAGTACCTAATGCAGTTCCACCCTCACTTACATTGTACCAAGTAATACCTGTTCCAGTTGCGGTTAAAGTAGCCGTTTCGCCTTCACAGAAATCAGCAACATCAGCAATTGATGGAGCTGGAGTTAAGCAGTCTGTTACTGTTAATGTAACAGCCACTTTCTCACTTTCACAACCATCTTGCGTATTCGATACATAATATGTATATGTTGCCTTTGAAGCTGTTGAAATTGAAGGAGAATAAGAAGTACCTGTTGCTATAGAAGCGCCAGTTTCTGATTCGTACCAGTTGATTGTTCCAGAAGCAGTAGCTGCCATAGGAGTTACATCTGCATTGATTTCAACAATAGCATTTTCTACTGTTGGAGCAGCAGCTTTAATAACTGTGATTGTAACATTGTCGTCGGCAGTACAACCACTTGCATTTGTTTCTGAATATGTCAATTCATAACTACCTGCAGTTGTTGATGAGAATGTTGTTCCATCGACACCTGTACCTATCCATGTTCCAGTTGTTGGAGTCAAAGCTACTTCTTCTCCAGCACAAGCTGTTGCAGGAACTGAAGACAAATCAATTGTTGGGTTTGCAACCACAGTAATATCTTTTGTATATTGATTTTGACATCCAGGATCACCAATAGTATATGTCAATGTAGCTTTACCAGCACCTGCTGTTTTAGGAATGAATTTTGTTCCCGATACACCAGTACCAGACCAAGTACCAGTTGCAGGAGTTGCAGCAAGAGCTACAGACTCAACCGATTCGCAAACTGTACTTACTATATCTTCCGAAATAGTAGCTGTTGGTTTTGGATTGATTGTTAACGTCACAGCCGTACGGCTAACACTTTCACAACCATTGTCCTTAGCAACATAATATGTATATTCTCCTGCTGCTGTTTTGCCAGTAGCGTATGAATTACCAGAGAATAATGCAGTGCCTTCTGTTGCAACTGAATACCATACTGCTGTAGCTGTTGTTGAGAAGGTAGCAGCCAATGTAGCAGCATCACCTTCACAAACTTCTACATTAGGAACTTCCGTAGCAGTTGGAGCTGGAGTCTTACAAGCACCTTGACTTACTGTAACTTTTACAGCAGTGCGAGTAGTACTTTCACAACCCTTAGCGTCCTTTCTTGCTACATAGTACGTATATTCACCAACTTCAAGTGTACCAAGTTTCGTTGAAGCTAATGCAGTACCACCTGTTGCAGCTGAATACCATACTGCAGTACCACTTGTTAGATTAGCAGTCAATGTAACTTCATCATCAGTTGTTGCAGTAATTGCAGGAGCTTCTGTAGCTGATGGAGCTTCAACAGCTTTTACTGTTACTTTCACAGTTGTACGAGCACTTTCGCAAGTTCCGTCATTGTTAGCAACATAATATGTATAGTTACCAGCAGCTAACGAACCTAAGTTTGTAGATGCTATTGGAGTACCACCAGTAGCAACGTCATACCAAACTGCAGTACCTGTTGCTGTTGCAGTTAACGTTACACTTTCGCAAGTAGTTGCTGTGATGTCTGAAGCAGTTGGAGCAGCGGCTGTACAAGGAATATCTCCGTTCTTAACAACAATTGTGGCGTATACGGATTTATCACCATTTACATAGACCTTTACAGTTCCGAGACCTTCTTCACCTCCTAATTCTATCGTTACATAATAATATTTGTTATTTTTATTATATTCTACTGTAGCACTAACAACATCCTCATTATCTGATTCAACTTCCACTGATTCAATAGCAATTAGACTTGGGACAGCAACGACTTTAAAATCTGCCCAATCGCCCTCATCTCCATATAAATCCAAATCCTCATTTGGAATCTCAATCACGTATGAAGTAACAGCATCATCTTCAGTTTCACCTAAATCTTTACTATATACTTTCACTCCACTCAAACCAGCTTCTTTAACCTCAATATCGAAAGTACCTACGGCATACGAATCACAACCTTTTGTCTTTGCTGTTGCCGTAATAGTCGTGGTTCCCAATGCAACAGCAGTCACGATACCCGCACCTGATACCGTTGCAACACTCGCATTGCTTGATTTCCATGTTAAATCGGTAGTTGCACCTGTAGGAAGAATTGTAGCTGTAAGAGTTTGTTTCTCTTCAGGGGACATAACATCGTTACCTGACAATTCTATTTCTGCAGGAACCAAGGTCGCAGTCAATGCTAACGTTGTTTTAATTGTTGGATCTGCCACACTTGTAATTGTTAATGTACCAGTACCATCTTTTGTTGCAGAAATATAAATTGTACCTTGACCACCAGTATTTTCTGATGCATCATATTCAACAGTTGCAAAATCGCAACCTGAGAATGTTAATGTCTGAGGAGAGAATTTTTCTTCGTCGAATGTTACAATTACATTCTTTGCAGGACAACCAGCATTAACATTAAGTGCCTCAACATCAAGTTCTATGGAATTCAATGTATATGTTCCTGGAGTTATTGTAATTAATGCCGAAGGACCAACTAATTCTTCCATATCGTCATCTATTACATATACGTAATATGTAGTAACGGTGTCAATAGTAAGATCATCAGTCACGAATTGAATGGTACCGTATGCATTCGATTCTTTCATCAACGAATAATAATTTGATGCAGAAGAACCAGTAAGTCTTTTATAGTTTACTGATTTATCAGAAGGAACTAAAAATGCTGTAGTAGCACGAGTAGCTTCTACCTTAATTGTCTCGCCTACAGTATATTCAGTAGCATCAACTGTAAATGTTAGGGCAACCTTAGCCAACATAATACCATCCTTAGGCACAATAGTTGAGAAGTTTCCGCTACCATCAACAGCTCTCAAGTAGTAATTAACACCACTCTTAAGAGCTCCCGATACAGCTCCCATGTCAACCACGTATGGATCACCACCCTGTACTGGATATGAAAGTACAGCAGCGTCAATATTTTCCATATTTGAACCTTCTTCAAACAACATTACAGTTGCATCTTCGTCAACCGTGAAATACAATGTTCCATCGGCTGGAATAGTTGGTTCAGAATAGTAGTCTGTAAATACAGGAGGGGTAACGTCTTTTACTTGACAACCGTAAGGAGATGACACAGAACCTGTAATCGGATCGTATGCGTATGCCGTAAAATAACCATAACCTAATCCTGTCATATCAATAGTAGCATTTACACCAGCTTTACATTCTGCAGAAACACCCTCTCCTGATTTAACAGCCGCTGCCATAGTTGAATACTGAGGACTAACCGTTTCACGAACGACAAATATGTATCCATCGACAGAACTCTTAACTGTGAATTGAGAATCTTCATCAATACCAGATTTTGTATCCAAAACAGCAGCAGGAGAGAAATCATACAAATACAAAGGTTTACCAACTGATAAGTAGTCTAATGATAATGTTCCATTGTACATTGTAGGAGCATATCCGTTAGATGCATCGCCTTCTTTTGAAATAAAACGAAAATCAATTTCTGCAACAGCTCTTGGATCTATACCTGTAAAGTCCAATTTATAATTTATGGTCTTATAAGAACTTGATAGGCTAACTGAATTAAAAGCTCCCTCCACTTTATTTCCAAAGAAATCTACAAGATCTATACGATACTTTATGTTAGCGCTAGATTCTGCCTTAATCTTAAATGATAATGTTGGATTATTTTCCAAATCCATTATATAGCCAGCACCTGTAGTTGACAAAGTCATCAAAGCGCCCCAAGATTCAACACCTTTTGATATATGCTTTAATAAACTATTTGAAGCATCTTCTTCCAATGTAACGAGGTCTGTCGTACCATCTTTTGCTCCAGACAAATTCGCCGTTACATAATCACTTGCATCTGCGAAATCATCATACCAACCAGTTGTAGTACGCATAGTGTTTGTATTTGCAAGCTCCACATTAAAACTAGAACAAGGACGACCATCAACTGATTTTACAGATGATGATTCGCTTGCTAATATGGCAAGTATTTTCGTATTACCATCAGAAACTACTTGACCATCTTCTTTTTCAACCAATTCAGCCTTGTAGGTTGCGGTTATTGGCTCTGCTAAATTAAATATCAACTTTGTCGCATCACCAGTCTTTGCTTCTACCGACGTAACCTCATGAACTGTAGAACCTTCCTTAATAGTTATTGCCGACAAATCTGTTGGAACTTTCATTGCAGTAGAGAAAGTCAACTCAACTTGAGAACCATCGTACGAGACCTTTCCTGACTCTGCAATCACATCTTGTTTTTTAGGACAAAGTTGTAAATAATCTATATATACTTCAAATGTACCTCCTTCTGTTTCACCATATCCATCATACGAGTTTGGATACATCCATGAAGAAAGCCATAAACCTGCATATTCGTTCGAAGTAGAAAATGCTTGATAATTCCAACCATTTTTTGTTTCCAATGGAATATCAAATTCAACCCATTTTCCAACTTCCAATGGCAATGGGAATGCTGCATTATCATCACTATAACCAATTGTTCCCGTATGCAAATAAATCACCATACCTTTTGCATCTTTATGTATTGATTTTAAATACATACGACCAACCAAACGAGATTTTGAAGATGCTGTATTAGCAAACCAAGCCATTATTTCATCCATATTTGAAATACTAGGACCATATATCAATCGTTGATCCTCAAGGGTTTTAATGTACAACACTTTCTCGTTTTGACTACCAGTAAAAGCAGCTTCCGATGGTTGATTTGACTGATCACAAGACCATCTATCAGACACACCACTACCATATTGGTACAATGTCAAGCAAGTTTCACTACCATACAAGTTTTGAACTTCAGCATTTGAAAACGCTTTGGCCTTCTTTGTACCAGTTGTTGAATTCAGCCCACCAGCATACGTGATAGTTATTTCTTGATTTTCAGAAGTTACAATTGCTTCCGACCATTTCAACGCTAAAATAGATTTTTCTTGTACCCCGTCTTCTTCAAAATAAGCTAACGTTGGAGTGGCGACTGCCACGCCATCTACTTTAACCGTGAAATCGCTTGCGTTTGCACTTGACAATTTAATATCCTTTGACCACTGAATATAAATTTCGTTACCACTTTGATTTGAATAACGAGCTATTGGATACGGCTCCATATTCGTGATAAGGTTCTTAACTTCTTTATTCGTAAACGGAGAAGCCACAGATCCATCCTCACCTTTTAATGTTGTACCATTATATGTTACAAAAATATACGGATCAGCTATTTCAGAAGACAAATTTAGAGTTACAACTTTACCAGAAACGGAAGCAGAAGAAACAGAGATTGTAGTTCCGTTTGTTTTTGCAGCAGTATCGGCTGCAGTTGGATATGTAGTAACCGTAAATTTAGCTATAGAACTTGATGCCGATGAAGCACTAATAGGTTTCGACATGTCAATAACAACTGCAGACCCTGCAGCATCTGTTTTTGAACTCAGATATACAGGAAGCATATCCCAGAAGTTAGGCATATTACCTGTTAAACACAACATAAACAACAACTGGGTTGTATGTGTATAATATGCGCCATATACATCGGTAGCAGAACCATATTGCCAGCAATCAGACATATAACTTGCAAAACTTGGGTCAACCATAGAACCGATACTCAAGCCACCTTTAAAACAAGCATTCTTACTTGTACCCCAAGATGACAACGAACCAGAGAAAGCTCCTGTTCCATCACCTGGGCGACCATCAAGGAAATAACCATCTACTATATCGTTAGGACTTGGATATTTTCCTTTTGCCCAAGTTGTAATTTTGCTCGCAATAGACTTTGCTTGAGTATCGCCATACCACGCATACGCGTGAGCCATACGCCAAGGAATACGAACTGCATCATAACCAAAAATAGACTCAAACTTACTATCTTTTATACCTGTCAACAATGTACCATTTTCATAGCACCAGTCAGGAATCAAACCAGTACTTGCGTTGGCTACTTTAGACATCAACGTATAGCAATTGTTTGCAACCGTAGTCCAATCCCACGAGTTTGTCCATCCTTGTAAACCCTTTACCTGATCAAATAATTTCATTGCATTCGTGATGAAATAACAAGGATTCTTGTAATCATCAAACATATCACCAGGTTTCAACTGTTTATTTGAATTTACCTCGTAAGTCCACAAGTTTTGAATCAATGTTTGAGCGTCATCCAAGTAAGAAGAATTCCCCCATTGTTTGTACGCCATCAACAATGCTTGTGCAGCATCAATATCAGCATCGGTAGCACCATTGGAATTTCCACTAACTGGATCAGCAACTTGATGTGTAAATCCTTTTACCTTCCAGTTCATTACTCCATGGTTGGTGCTCTTGTTCGTATTGTTTTTGTAGTAATTCCACAACTTATCGAATTTAGACTGCGTATTGTTTGTTGCATTATCCATATACACCATGATAAGCATACCATACGCAATACCTTCCGACACCGAGTTGACACCAGATTCACCGGCTTGCACAAACTTAATACGAGCTTCAGTGCCACTTTCTTCGTAATACTTGCTCAACCATGTCGTGTACAAAGCTTGTATTTTAGTTTGCACATCGCTACCCGTATAGATACCACCATACGGATACGCATAATTATTCGGGAACGGATAATTTGGCGCTGCCGTAGCAAAACCAACCACTCCCAAGAGCGTCACGCACAATAGCAACAAATGCTTGAGCCATCCGCCCTTCGTTTTTGTAATCTCTGTTTGTTTCATAACTATATCAATTAAAAGTTTACAATATATTAAGCATACAAAAGTAGTATAAAATTCCCAATAGTTTACAAACTGTCAATAAAATTATTAACCCAATTTGTATTCTTTTAGGAATCTATTTCCTCTTGCTGAATATAAGACAAACGAAAAAGAAAAAACCCTATATACAAACAACTGTTTTTTTTAGAGTCAAGAATCAGAAATAAAAAAAGAGACATTACAATTTGTAATGTCTCTTCTCATCATGAGCAATCAGTCTGACAACTGACTACAAATATCTAACACCTATTTTACAAATTTAATAACGCCTTCTTGAGCAGAGATGAAATAGATGCCAGCTTCCAAAGAAGTTACATCGAATTCTTGAGATGCAGTAGCAACAATTTTACCTGCAACATTGTAAACCACAATATCACCAGCAGAGAAAACTTTTCCATTGACTACTGCGAATGCTGTTACATCTTCAACTGCAGTTGAACCTTCACCAATAGTAATTGAAGAACCTGCAGTTGCTTCATCAGTAATTTCGAATACTAAATCGCAAGATTCTGCAGCAGCAGTAATTTCAATTTTACCAGAATATTGCACTGTGCCATCAGCTAAAACATTTTCAGCAACTACAACTTGATTAGAAATTGCAGAATATGATGCATTACGGACATAACCTATCATTTTTGAGAATGCAGCACTTGCTTTACCCGTAACTGAGAAAGTAACATAGTCACCAACTTGTACATTTTCGGCAATAGAAGCATCAATAAATTGATAGTTTGCAGGAGTTGCATACTGATTGTATGACATTGTTACTTCTGTATAATCTTTCTTAGCAACTTCTACTGGATCGTGTTCTACGTCACCATCTTTCAAGAATTTATATACCGTCTCGTCAGCAGGAACATCAATGAATACTCCTAATTTCAATTTTGTTGAGTTACAATCTTTCTCAATAGAAACTGTAATCTTTGTATCAACAGTTTCATCTTTCTTGGCAGAAAATGCAACAGGAGTCCATTTTTGAACTTCGGTTCCACCCTCATCAAAAACCATAAATACCAATGCATTTACATCTTGATTGAATTTACCATTGATAGCAACCTCAACCTTATCATAAGCCTTCATAACTTCGGATGTTTCGAATGGTACTTCTGCCTTATAATTTGTCCCGTTGGCAGAGAATAATAAACTAGTAAATTCCATAGCATACGTACTTGAAACATCATTCAATTCTGCTTCTGTCGGTCTCATTTTAAATGATTTTCCGTACGTCATTTGCTGAGACAACTTTAACGTAAAACCAAACTGAATTTTGTAAGATTCATATTTTAAAGCATCTTTTGCCAATGTGTACGATCTTGTTTCATTAAATTCTTCGCCAACTACAGCAGCTCCTAATTTCTCCCCAATCCAGTTATTATCACCCTCTGCCAATGGATTCCAATATCCACCCTCTTCACATGCATCAACTATAGCGTTTAACGTGACTTCTACAGGAGAATTAAAATACCCTTTAACTGTAACATTTATCACGTCTCCCGCTACTAACACTGTACCCTGAGGAATCTGATTCGTAAATTCAAAATCTACAGCTCCATTGTTTGCTGTAATGTCATCCACAGTGAACTTGTCTACAAGAACATTGTACTCCGTAGCACTCAGACCAAGCGACAACAACGCACCACTTAAAAATAGAAATAATTTTTTCATAAACATAATTTTAATTAAACATACATTTTTAGTGCAGTAAAGATAATAGAAATTTAAGAATTAAGAATTAAGAATTAAAAAAAATATCTAAATCCCTTGGAGCATGGACAACCTTGAACCATGCTTCCTATTTCATGAATCTTAATCCTACTTAATTACCTTTATTGTTTTTGAAACATCGTTCATTTTAATTGTTACATTATATATACCCTGTTTGTAATTTCCAGCTGGTATTTGTAGCAAAGCTTTATTTACTGAGCCTGTCTGAACTTTCGTCATTGTTTGTCCTTCGGCTGTTGTAACTTCAACCGTATAGTTCTCAATTTCGTTTGAAACAATAGCTACATTTATAATATCTTTTACAACAGTTGGATATACAACGACATCGGCTGGGAATACATCGACAATTGCATTTCCTTCATTTTCAACCTCTGCAATATTACTTACAGCCAAAGCAAATGGTCCCGACTCAGATTTCAAATTTTGATATTCTATAACTTCACCATCTTTATTTTTGATTGCATTTTCGTACACCGTTTCGTCCAACTCAAATGCAACACGCACAATATCGCCTGCTTTCAACAAACCTTCAGTGTCTGTCCAACCGATATAGTCATCTTCTGAAGAGAATCTGTCGATAACTTCGTAACCTTCAACTACATCGTCTGCTTTCAATTCTGAGTCGGTTTTGCGCAACAAATAACTTCCAACAACATTACCTTCACGTGGTGATTGATATGTCCACCAATTTACGCCAAATTTACCATCTAATGTTGTAACAGGTTGCAAGAACGATGAACGATATTCACCACTATATGCTTGATTTCCACAACCATCGGTTGTAACCAAACGATATTTGTAGCCACGACTTTCGTAATTTGTTGCTTCATCAACAACAATTCCAAATTCGCTGAATGGAACTTCATCGCCAACATTTTCCCATTCGTTGTTTGTCAATTGGCGTTGTACTTGATATTTTTCAGTATTAACATCGGCTGTACGTTCCCATGCAACGATAATATTCTTACTTGATTCGCTAAATGTGATAACACCAATTTCTTCTGGATACGGATACGTAAATGTAACATCTATAGTATCAGAATTTTCACACATATTGTTATCGACAATTGCAACTGCAACAACGGCAGATTTAGTCAATTGAATTGACGATTCTGTTGAGTTAATTTCAGTACCATTATTAATTAAATTGTCCCACTGATAAGATTTCATACCTTCTGGAGCAGTCAACGTCAAAGTTTCCTTGTCGCACATTGTTCTATCTTCGCCCAAATCAATTGCAGGCAAGTCATTAACTTTTGTTACAACGAAACTTGCAGAACTTGTACAACCAATTTCGTCGAGTGTTTCCACCGTATATGTTTTTTCTTCAGCAGGAATCACAATTGATTTTGATGTTTCTTCTGTATTCCATTTATAAGAAACATAGTCACCAATAGCTTCAAGCTCGTATGTTGTTCCAGCACACATAACAGAATCTTTAGGCAACTGAACTGGGACAGAAACTTTCACTGTAACAGTATCATTCAACGTAGTCAAACCTTTTTTCATTGTCAATGTGTATTCCGTAGTTTCCTTAGGATCTACAGTGATTGACTGAGTTGTTTCGCCATTGCTCCACAAATAAGAGTCAACACCATCCGTTGCAGTCAATACTTTTGAATCACCAATACAAAGGCTTGGATTACGATCTTCAACACCATATACCGAAAGTTTTTCGTACAATGTAGTCGTTTCGCCTTCTCCATATTGAACATTGAATGTTACATCATAATAACCAGTTTCGTCAAATGTAACATTTTGAATCAAAGCGTTTGGATCTTTCAATTCCTTATTGCCAATAACCCATTCGCCAGAACAATTTGAGCCGTAGAATGTACCAATCAATGTAAACTCATCTTTTGGAGTACCATTATAACGAGAAACGATAATATTTACCGTTGGTTTTCCGTACCAACCAAATTCTGTTTCTGTTTCAGATGTTTCTGTCATACGATAGAATGTAACATCTACAGAAGAAGTTAAACCGCCTTGGTCCATAGCTGTGAAAGTAATCACTTCGGCACCACGCCAATATTCGTTCAAATCGGCGATTTCAGCATAGCAACCAGAGAATTTAACACTCACATTTTCCGATGTGGTTGCAGACCAAACAATTGCAGATGGCGATGTGTAATCATCTGTTACATATTTTGACAAATCGATATTTGGGAACAATTCATCGCCAATTTCGTTTTGTTGAGGAATCTCGGCAATAACTGGAGCTTTATTTTCGGCTGCTTTCACAATAACAACAACATCTTTTTGAGTTGTCAAGCCATCGCCATCGGTAAATGAAATAGAAATAACGTCATTCCCCGACCAGTCACTGTCAGCAGCTTGAATACGTAGATATGTATTTTTCCACTTGTTCACCAATATATTTTCGCCATCATATTCGAACTTGAATTTCAAGTTAGATGAAAGCGTATAATCATCTGTTGCAAAATCGGCTATTGTCAATTGAACATTTTTGCCAAAAGGAACTTCGATTGTATCAACAAGAATTACTGGAGCTTCATTTTGTTTCGCATCAACTTGAACATTTATACTTCGTGTTGTAACCAAATTTTCTTCATCCTTGGCAGAGAATGTAACTTTTGTAGAGCCAATGAATGTTTCATTATTTAATGAAAGTGTTGCTTTGCCATCTTCTATCGCAACATTTACATCTTCACTACCAATTGCAGTAAGTACCAATTTTTCAAAGTCAGTTACATCATCAAAAATATACTCCTTCAAATCTATTGTTGCATTTGAACCAGATTGCTGCAACGTAATGTCAGGAATATACGAAATTGTAGGAGCATTAGACTTCGTAACAAAGACTTTGATTTTTTCATCAATAGATGTCTTGTACGAAATATACAAGAACATTTCACCTTCTTTATTTGCGGTTAAGATACCGCCAGAAGTAACAGAAGCAACCTCTGCATCACTTGAAGTCCATTTCAAGTCGTTTGCCTTTATTGTTGTTGGCGAAACTTGACAAGGAACTGTTTTTGATTCCCCTACTTTCAAGTATATTGCATCTTCGCCGTTATTCAAACGAATCTTCACAATTTCTTCAGTACTTGAAGTTACATATACTAATGTTTGTGCCTGTATGCCCTCTTTTGTTGAAGCAGTTACAATTGATGTTCCTGCTGATTTACCAACAATTTTACCCTCAGCTGTTACAGATACAACATCATCTTCTTTCTCTAAGAATGTTACTTCGGCATAACTTGCATCTGCAGGAATTACAGAAGCAACCAAAGTTGTATCACTACCTTCTAATATTGTTATCTGTTTTGGCAACGAAATTTCTTTTGCTGGAATAAATTCATTGATTTTAACATTTATTGCAGAACGAAGGTCTGATTTTTCATCTGAAACGACATATAATGTTACGTCACCTTGTTCTACGGCAGTAAGCATTTTATCAACTAAATCAACTTTCAATGAATCTTCGGCAGAAACTTCCAAATGGTAGTTTGTAGAAGCACCATTTACCGAATGAACTATAGCCTCGGCAAAGAAATTTTCTCCTTCAAACATTTCGACAAATGAATCTTTACATTCAACTGTTTCAAGGAATTTCGATACAATTAACTTATATGATGCTGAATAAGAATCTGTAATTTTTGTATCAGGATCAGTATATTCAGTTGTGTACGTTACCATTGTTTCTCCAACTGATAATGCTTTTACTACTCCTGTTTCCTGACTTTCAACAGAAGCAATTTCCGAATCTCCAACCGACCATGTTGCTGTACTTCCTGCAATCAAACCATCGAATGAAGGTTGTAAATTTGCAGTCTCGCCGACAAAAATTGTAACAGATTCGGCATCAAATGTTATAGAAGGAATATTCTTTGCTTTAATACCAATAGCAGAACTTGCAATACATCCGTTTGCAGTTGCAGATACTTCTATAATTTGAGTTTCTGTCTTGTCAAATGTAATTGAAGATTTAGATATTTTTACTGCATCTTCTTTATCGCCCGTTGACCATTCAAAATTTGCTTCGATATCCGAAGTTGCCTGCAATTCAACTAAAGAACCAACATACACAACTTCTTGAGGTGTGAATGTCAATAGTGGAGTTTGTTTTACAATAACAGAAATGGCAACCTTTTCACCTTCTTTTAAGTATTCATTCTTTTGTGAAACGTAATATGTTTCATTTAGTACGTTGTCTGTTGCAATTGTTGGTGCTGATGCCAAAACTTCGTTTTCTGCATTATACCATATTAATTGATT